>DTSE01000001.1 GCA_012965515.1 Candidatus Melainabacteria bacterium
CAACCTTCCTATAAAACACAGGTGCAACTAGAAGGTCTGGGAGTCGGCGCCATTGAAGACTGGAAAAGCAATCACTATACGATCGCTCTCTTAGCCAGACGTATCAACCCTGATGATGCGCTCAGACTGGCGTCTTTCATAATGAAGCCCGAAGACGCTGTGCAGGTGAAAACGCGCGATTTGAGCGGATTATTCGATGTAACCGTCAAAGGCAATGGAACGCTCGACAAAGGCATCAAGCTGACGGCCAATATGCAGGCAGATGGTCTTGTCTTGCACGACCCGCAACTGGGCACCATAAAGACACCACATGCAAAGTCAGAAGGCCAGGTAATCATCAACAAAAACAAGATTGCCTGGGAAGAACTGTCACTTAAATTACCTGGCATGCATCTCGTCTCGACGGGACATTTCAACCGACCGGAAGGTAAGAATGGCGGCTATTCTACGAAGCTGACTGGAAAAGTCGACGACCTGCAAGTTTTGAATAAGTTACTGGGTGCACCTTCGGGCAAGGGTAAATCAGCGCAGTCTCCACTGATGCTCCTGGACGGCATCAATCCTGAGCGGCTGACCGGAAAAGCAGAAATCATAGTCAATATCGAGAACATCAATAATCACACCGAGATTGAAAGCAAATTCAATGCCGGTGGTTTGCTCCTTAGAGACATTTTGCAAGAGGCAGCACCGGAGAACGCTCGTTTCGCCATTTATGCAGGTGTTCCGAACACTTCAATTTTAGAAGGTGACATCCGGCTTGTTCCCGGTCAGAAGCTGGAAGTTCGCTCTGCCCACACGGACATTGTCGGTGGCAAGGTGACCATAACCGGAGACACCGAGCTGAAGAACAGAGTCTCCAATTACCTGTTGGAAGGCAACTCGATTGATTTGAGCAAGTTTTCGGCCAATATGAATGCTTCAAGAGAAGCTCTCAAAGAAATGAGTGAGCGCATTACTGTTCCTCCCAAAACAAGACTGCAGTTGCGCGGGTTCGCCGATTTGAAAGCCAAACTGCAGCGTAGCGGCAATTCCACCAGACAAGACATCTCCCTGACCTTGCGCAATGCAGACTTCTACTTCAGTGACGGTTCGCTCAATATTTCTAAGTTGAACGGAAAAATTGGAGTAACGGACAACGACTTTATTTTCGACCATGTCACCGGCATCATGGATGGTGGCACATTCAGCATGACCGGACGTGTCCCAATCAAGGGTGGTGGACTAAATATCGCTGTCGCAGGAAAGAAGATCGATCTGGCCAAATTGACTCTGGCTCTGACGACATTCAAAATGCAAGTTCCTCAGATGACCGGAATGAAGGCGTCCGGAAAAGTAAAGGACGCCAGCCTCAAAATCACTGGCTCGCTGAAGTCGCCAATCGCTTCCGGCACAGCCATACCTGAAGATGTGCGCTTGGAGCTGACCGACGCAAAAAGCTTCATACGGGCATCAGGCGGCTCACTCAATTTAACGAATGATTTGCTCACCCTCAAAGATATGACGCTTACGACCAGAGGGGGTTCGGCACAGGTGACAGCCCGCATCAAGGGCGTGCCGGGGCAAGCAGAATTTGTCGACGGTCGCATCAAATCTCAGGGCCTGGATCTCGCTGACTTCGATGCTTGGATTCATTCACAAGTAGTGCCAGAGCAAGTTCGCAAAGACTATCAGAAGATGCTGGATACTTATTCAGTTGCAAAAGTGCACGGCAAGATCTACGGAGATTTGTTCCTCAAAGATGATCCTGGCAGTGCTCTGCCCCGCTTTGACGGCGTCATAGGGCTGATGGGTGTCGGGTTTAGAGTGGAGAACGAGAAAATCGGTGTGGACCGCTTGAGCGGTGTGCTAGCCACGGCAAAAGACGATCTTCTCTTGCAGGATGTCGCCGGCTGGATGAATGGCAGTCAATTCCAAGCTGACGGTTATGTGAGACAGTTCCGCACTGCCGTTCCATCTCTGAATTGCGACATTCGAGGTTCTCTAAATTCTGCCGAAATCAATAACCTGATATCGACCTTCTCTCCGGCAAAGAAAGCCAGCCAATTGAAGTTTTCTTGCCAAGGACCACTCGATGTTCGTCTAAAAGCAAATGGCACGAAAGACGAGATGAAAGTGAGCTTCTCCGGTCAAGCGAATCGCAGGAGCAATGTAAAACTGTACGGACCTTTCGGTGTCTTGCACCAACCATTGGGTGAACAGATGTCACTTGATGGTGCAGTCACTATCCATCAAAAGGGTGTAACAGTCAATGATGCCCACTTGTTTGTCAGCGACTCGGTGCTGAATTTCAAAGGCGAGATCAAAGTCAAAGACGACAATAATGCCAATTTGCTTAACGAGCAGGTGATCAATTTGGCAATCATGACTCCTAATCCGCTGCCGGCAAAACGCCTGCTGGCTGGGCTTGCACCGCAACTGGCAGACAATTCGGTAACCGGAACAATCAGTGTCGACGGCGCAATTAACGGGCCAATGTCCAATCCAAAGATCAATGGCAATTTTGATCTGGTTGACGTCGGAGTTCCAAAGCTCAATATTTCACACGCGACTGGTAGCATGCAAAGCCGCGATCCTTACGATCCACGCTCGCAAGCGTCACCCATCAATGCGCACGTAGAGATGAAGGAATTGCAGCTGAAAGCAATCAAAGTAACCGACGTTTCCGGTGAAATGAGCTTTAAGCCATCAGGCGGAGAAGACAAACTTCCGAAGATCAGACTCGCCAACATGAAATTGAAGGCCGGCGGCGGCACAGTCAATCTCAATGCTTGGGTAGACCCCGAAACACAGAAATTCGGCTCCCGGTCTGACTTTAAGAACGTTGATCTAAGTGTGATCGCAACCGGACTCTTTGGACATCCGGGAGAATTGACCGGCACCGCCGACGGTGAATTGTTGCTCAAGTCACAGGGCTCAGACAAAGACGAGATGCTCCGCAATCTCAACGGCAACGGAAAATTCCATGTCAAAAACGGTGTTCTGGCACGCTTCGGACACCTGCAGGCACGCCTTACCCAAGCCAATCTGCTGCAATCAGGTGTGCTCGGGTTCAATTTGAACAATCTGCTGCAGAGCGTTGTGCCGGTAAGAACCGGTGAGTTTAAAGAACTGATGGGTAGTTACGCAATCACCAGGGGAATGCTTGCCTTCACCGAACTCAAATACAACGGTGAAGACCTGCGGCTGTGGGGCGGTGGCACAGCCAATCTCGTCGACGGTAAGGTAAACATAGAAATTGCCGGCACACTTCCCAGAGTAACGACCAGCGTCTTGCGTGGGCCACTCGGACACGTAACTCGCGGTATGACAATTCAAAAATTACTCAATGCGGTAACTTTCAACAAGCTTGAGAAACTTCCATCGCTTCCGGTTCTAGGCGACATAGCAGGAGACAAGCCTCGCACGTTCACATTCAAAATGTCTGCGTCCTTGAATGAACCGCAAGTGCTTGCGCAATCGATCGAGAAGTCGTTCAAATGGCTTCCTTCAAAACCGTTGCAATCCGCACACCCTGTGCCTGGCATCGATGCAAAACTCCTGGAAGCAAGAGCAAATTAGTTTCATTTAGCGCACCTTCTGCGGTGGCGCGCGCAATATTTATCAGCCACCTGCTCTGGTGGCATAGTCCGATAAACAGCGTGATGGGTGATCGCACCTTATATGGTGTCATCAAAAACTGCGATTTTCCTTGACTCTTGACGAAGCCCGAGTATGATATATCTCAGACATACAATTTCTACCAACACATATCCAGCAATTCGAACATTCGAATTGCTCTTTCCGTCCACGGCGAAAGGTGAGGCACGATGCATTCGGCGCCACCACATTCGGTGCCACATGGCACACCCGAAGACAGACGTATCAACGCCTGTCTAAACTCCTACATTGATTTTGTCCGTTCGGAAAAATCTTTGTCGGTCAATACCCAAATGGCTTACCAACGCGATTTGCTCTCGTTCATAGATTGGCAAAAGACGAGGGAGAATCACCAAACCACGCGTCAGGATTTGCAGCAGTATATTGGTTTCCTTCGCCAAAAGGGACAGAAAACAAGTTCGATCATAAGAGCGATAGCCAGCTTGCGAGGCTGGTTTGCCTGGCAGAAGAGTTCCGGCATCGTCGCCGAAGATCCCCTCGAAGCAATGCACAATCCCGTCAGATCGAAGAAGCTGCCTGCTGTTTTGAGCAAAGACGAAGTTGAAAAAATGATCGAAGCGGCTCAATCGAGTCGCGACCGGTTGATTGTTGAATTGCTCTACGGCGCCGGCTTGCGAGTTTCCGAACTGGTGGGACTGGACGTAAAAGACGTCAATCTTTCTCAAAGTTACGTCCGCTGTTTCGGCAAAGGTTCAAAAGAAAGAATCGTGCCCATTGGTCGGCAGGCACTCGAATGCGTTCAGGCATACATAGACGAGCTCAAAGACTCGGCTACGATGGCAGAGCCAGCCGCGAAGGGAAAACCTCTCACTCAAGTGAAACATGTGATTAGACCACTGTTTCGCGACCGAAGCGGAAATCGCCTGTCGCGCCTGGTAGTGTGGCAAGTTGTTAAGCGTTTGGCAAAAAATGCCGGAGTGGAGAAGGCGCTCTCTCCACACACACTCCGGCACAGCTTTGCGACCCATCTGATCGAAAACGGCGCCGACCTACGCTCCGTCCAAGAACTGCTTGGGCACGCCAATATCGTCACCACCCAGCTCTATACACATGTCAGCCGGGGGCACCTGCGCAAAGCCTACGACCAGGCACAGAGCGCGTTTGTTTGTGAAAGCCCGCTCGATTTTTCGCCTCAAATTGCAAAGATGGATGAAATTTAATTCCTAGACAGTAACCTCCGGCATATATAGAGATAAACTTAGTGTCAGTTGCTCAGAGGCGACCTACGGGTGTGCGAGCAACAATGGGCGAAAACAAAGCCAGTCTTTGTGAGCCGACCCCAGAGTCTTATTGCTTTAAAGCAAAAGCTCGCCGAGAGCTAAATGAGTCGAACCGTGACTCTCTGATTTGATGCCAGCGATGCATCGATATCCGAAAAACTGCCTCAATTCAAAGTCGATACTTATATCAAGGTCACAGCTTAATGAGTCGAAACGCCAAGGTAGAGGGCACCAAGATTGCCCAGGCCGCCAAGGATCTCAACGTTACATCAGTAACTATCAGGCGGTACATTACTGAGTTCAATATTGAAACCACATCAGACGAAAACGGAATCAAGGTTCTTCCCGACGTAGCAATGGAAGAATTGCAAAAGATTCGTGAACTGAAAGAAGAAGGTCTGACCAATCCTCAAGTGCTCGAAAAACTAGAGGAAATGCGCTCTTCCGATCGCAAACCCGCAAAAGGTAAAGCCAAAGCCAAAACAGCATCTAGGGCAAAAGCAGAACCCGAAGTAGAGGAAGAGGAAGAGGAAAAACCAGCCGCGCGCTCCAAGGAAAAAGAGAAGGAGAAAGAGAAAGAAAAGGAGACCAAGCGCCCAGCCAAGCGCATCTCCAAGAAGGAAGCGCCGCCTGAAGAAAAAGACGAAGAAGAGGCCGCTGAAGAAGAAGAGAAGTCCGAAGCTGAAGGTGATGCTGAAAGCGCACCAGGCGAGGGCGAAACCGGCGAGGGCAAACCAAAACACTCTCTGACCTGCCAAACATGCGGCAAAGTTTTCGAACACATGAATCCGCGCTTGCGTGATTGCCTCGACTGTTACAGAGCCAAGCGCAAGGAAAGAAGACGTGGCGGAGCAGAGCGACACAAGAATGTTATTCAGCATCCGCTTGCTCAACAAGCAGCCAGCCGTCAGGCTCAGCGCATTGATGCCAACGGTGCGGCAGCCGAAACTGACAGATATGTGGAAGAGCCGAAGCGACAAGGTCGCGAAACTCGTGAACCACGTGAAGGCCGCGAAAGTCGTGAGCCACGCGAAAGACCGGAAAGAGAACCGGCTGTAGCGGCTGCTTACGTTTCTCAACCATCTTCTCAATCTCAAGTCGTCGCACAAGGCCTGCAGCGCACGGTTAGAAACTACAGAAAAGCAATTGAAGAAACTCGCAACATCACGGGTTCTCTCAAGCGTCGATTGGAGCGTCCTGATCTTCCGGAAGGCGAAAGAAGATGGCTGGAGCAAATCTATGCCTATCAATTGATTTTGCACCAAGGTTGGCGCCATCTTGCAGAATACAAAGCTGCTACTCAACAGCAAGGCAAGGGCAGTGGAGGAAG
>DTSE01000002.1 GCA_012965515.1 Candidatus Melainabacteria bacterium
GGTTTGTCATCGGTGGGCAAATCCGGATCGATCAAGGCGTCCGATTTCAGAATTGATGCAAACGGCTCCACTGCCGGGCCGCCTGGTATCAAAAGCTGCTTGTAGTCTTGCTCTTTGGCGAATTTTGTTATGGTATCAATGTCATTCTGCTCAAATGGGCTGAGCGAAAGCAGCATGGCACCGATTGAGTGCTCACTGAGAGAAAATGGTGCGGCGACAAGAATAATATGCTTGTCGACTTCTTTGACTCCAACGCTTTGAAGTGCTGCAACAGCCAATTTGAGCATGCGCGAAACCTGCGCGGGCTCTTTGTCGTCACCCCAGCGCAAGATTGAAAGTACACCTTTTGGAGTCAGATGTTTGACATATAGTTCAAACGCTTCCTTTGTATAAAGCACATTTTCCGTAAGCATAAATGCCCCGGAAGATGATGCTGCCCAGGTATCCACGAGAGAACACTGGATGACGTCGTATTTTTTGCCGGAGCGCGCCAGCCAATTTCGAGCCTCATCGTTGATTAGAGAAACGCCAGGTCTGCTGGCAAGGTTGCCTGTGAAGTCCGCGTATTTGACGCGCAGCATATCGACAATGGCTGGGTTGACTTCAATTCCGTCGATAGTTTTTTGTTTGTATTCGAGACCGGTCAAAATATCTCTGCCACCGCCCACGCCAATGACAAAAAGTGAGCCGGCCGGACGAAGGAAATTGCCTATGCCTGTGATGTCTTTTGCAATCACGTCAAAGGCTGCTTGACCGGCTTTGCCGTCGGTCATTATGGTCATGGCGCCCCAATCTATGTACAGACCTTTTTGATCGATAGGCGGAAGTTTTCGACCTTCCAGAGTGGCTACTTTCGACCATGTAACCGGTGCGCCTTTAACCTCGGTTGCAACCACTCGTCCAATCGGGCTCCATTTGACGTACTCGACAGGCGCACTGACGTTGGCAACTTTGATGGGCGGCTGAAAGAGAAGAGTAATTCCGTAGACGATTGCAACTACAGCCGCACCGCCAATAGAAATCTTGTCAGGCATGGACTTTCCGTGCAGCGAAAATAGCACCATAGCCAGTGCCGCTATCACACTTGCACTTTCAAGCAGCATGGGCGCATCTATATATAGAAGACCAATTGCCACCATTGGGCAACTGAGAGCTGCTCCTACCAGATCAAATGCGTACAACTTTCCGACTTCCTGAAAGCGCGTCAGGCAGATTGATATGACGCGTCCCGAGAAATAAAAGGGCAATGAATAAAGCAGGAAAGTTAAGAGCACCCACATCTCGGCGCCAATTGCGACAATGTTGTTGCTGACTTGAACTTGCACGCAATACGCAACGAGAATCGAGAGCGCAAAACAAAAACAGTTTCGTTTAAGAACTTTGTTTAGTTGTTCTTCTTGCAGTTCTTTTTCGCGTTTTATCCAAGTAAACAGTGCCCCGAGCGTCATGCCGAACATGGTCATTGAGACAATCATGAATGCGAAATGGTAGCCGGCGCTGGCGCTGAAAATACGAGTCAGCATCAACTCCAGAAGCACTGTCGACAGGCTGGCCAGGCATAAACCATACTTTATCGCCAGGGTGGGCTTAAATTGTGATTCCATCAGTTGCGAATTCCAGTTTCTAGAAGCGTCAAATCACATTCTCTTATAA
>DTSE01000003.1:0-2091 GCA_012965515.1 Candidatus Melainabacteria bacterium
CGCGACCAACTACTTCTTGAGGTTCAAGCGGTTCGCCGTCGTAACGATTGACGTGTCCGTCCATCGAAATGCCGGTTTCCATCTTGATGTAGCGTGCCATTTGGCTGGTGAAGTTGACTTCGACTGAAATCTTCTTCTTGGCCTTGGAGAGAATTTCTTGAACTTCTTTCGCGTGGAAAGGAACGATCCACTTCAGCACGAGGAAGTTTGTTTTTACTCCAGCAGCAGTCAACATCTCTGCAGCTTCTTCTACGGCGCCGGAGCTAGAACCCCAGCATACGAGGGTGACATCTGCATCTGCGGGTCCTTCCAGCTTAGGAGCCGGAAGTTCTTTAAGCAGGTTGTCCATTTTGCGGAAACGCTTTTCGTTCATCTTGCGGCGAACGGGTTGCGCTGTGAACATGTCTGAAATCAGGATGCTCTCTTCATCGTGTTCGTCGGTTGCGGAGACGAAGTTGCAATTGAGAGTGCCCGGGAGAGCTCTCGGTGAAATACCGGAATCGGTGAGCTGGAAGCGTTTGAACTTGCCGTTCTTTTCAGCATCCCACTCGGTGACGATTTCGCCACGGTCGATTTTGATATCGCTGTAGAACTTCTCAGGATCTACTGTTTCGGGGTGCTCCGAAAGCAGCAAGTCGGAAATCAGCATGACCGGCAATTGATATTTGTCAGCCAGGTTGAAAACATTGACCGTTGTGTCGTAGCAATCAGCGACGTCGCGAGGAGCAACGATGATTTTCGGGAATTCGCCTTGCGATGCGCCGTAGACTTGGAACAAGTCTCCTTGCTCGGTCTTCGTCGGCAAACCGGTGGACGGACCGCCACGCTGAACTTCTACGCAAACAACCGGCACTTCCATGATGCCTGCCATACCGATTGCCTCGGTCATCAAAGCGAAGCCACCACCTGCAGTACCGCACATAGCACGAACGCCGGCGATACCGGCACCGATAGCCATGTTGATTACAGAAAGTTCGTCTTCGCACTGCTTGACGCAAACATCGACTTTCTGCGCGTGTGCAGCCATCCAGTGAAGAATGGTGGAGGCAGGAGTCATCGGATATGCGGAGTAGAATTTGCAACCGGCTGCAACTGCACCGAAGGCAATCGCTTCGTTACCGGTGACGAATGGTCTTCTCTTTTTGGAGAATGTCCACTCTTTGGTGAAGACTTTGGCATTTGCCTTCGCGTAGTCAAAGCCGACTTTCAAAAGCGAAACGTTGAGGTTGATTACCTTGTCGCCTTTGTGAGCGAAGGTATCGTGCATAACGCTGGACGCTTCTTCCAAGCCCAGATTGGCGAGGGCGAGTACTGCACCGACTGCGACTGTGTTCTGCATGATCGGTTGAAGAGCGCCGTGCTCGGCTTCTACTTCTTTGCAGATTTCTTTCATCGGCAATCCGAGGGATTGCACGCCTTTCGGCACGAGTGTCGGATCAAGTTTGAGCTTGTCCGAGTTGAAGATGATTACACCGCCTTCATTTACTTCAGGCGCATGTCTTTCCAAAGAATCTTGGTTAAGACAGATGATGGCGTTCAAACTATCGCCATGATTCAAAACTTTCTTATCGCCGATACGGACACGCAACCAGATGTGACCGCCGCGGATGATCGACTGATAGCTGTTGTATGCATATACATGCAGACCCAGCCTTCCACAGGTTTTCGCCAGGGTGTCGCCCGATTTATCGAGACCGTCACCGGCAGCTCCTGCGATTCCAATTGTGACTTCTTGCATCCTTACTCCCTCTACCTATCGAACCCCAAGCCCGCAACGCAACGGACTCACAAGATAGACAACACCGGACGGCTTAGCTAAAACGCCGCCTCAATGGGCCTTTCCTGGCCAACTTAAAGGGTAGCATAAGCCCGCCTTCAGATGGCAAGCGTCGCCCTAATGTAAAGTCCATATTTCTAAGGTTTGAAACGCACCCGCAGTGGGCGTTTCGTCATGAAAAGAGAAGCAGCGGCAGCGCCGCCATCCTGGCGGCTTTTTAGAGCCGGCGGTAAGCCGGTGCTGCGGACTGAGTCTTAGTGTCCTTCGCCGGTTCCAGTCGAGGTGCCCGGAGCTGTTTCTGTGGTTTTGGTTTC
>DTSE01000003.1:2101-19205 GCA_012965515.1 Candidatus Melainabacteria bacterium
CTCGTAAAGCCATCCAAAATGCCCATTGGAAATGGTTTCAGAACCGGTGGTTGTTGCAGGCGGACCGCCCGGAGTTACATCGGATTTCGTCGGCTCTTCAGCCTTTGCAGATTCCGAACTGGCTCCATGCTCGCCACCCTCGGTCGCCGGAGCAGCCGGTGTGGCAGTGGTCTCGCCATGTGGAGCAGCGGTATCAGTCTTTGGAGCTTCAGTTGCATGCTCTGATGCATGCTCTGCGCCATGTTCAGACCCTTTACCCAAGCCTGCTTCGTCAAGCATTTCCTGGTGAGCCGACTCAGCGCCGTGTTCCGTGACAGCCGCCAGCGGCAGTGCGGTCATCCAGAAATAACCCAGATAGACGAAACCGAGAGCGCAGATCGTGGCGCAGAGCAGCAAGAACTTATCGTGCACACTGCTTGTCGGCACAAACTCCTCGCCGCCATGATGCCCGTGGTCATCACCATGCCCGCCGTGTGCGTGGTCGTGAGAGCTGGCGCCATGCTCATGATCGTGACCGTGGTCGTGTCCGTGATCATGTCCGTGGCCGCAAGAACCGTGGTCGTGCCCGTGGTCTGAACCCATTTGACTCTAGCCTCTCCTCTCAACAGTTACCGAATCCGGCTGTACGCGCGGTTTACTTAGATTCCATTTTGGTTCTGTAGAGGCGGCATAAATGCCGCCCGTGCAGTTTTCACTAGCGCAGGAAGAACACAAGAACGGTAAGACCAGCTACCCATCCGAAGATTACGAGTGCATAGTACTGACCTCTGCCGTTTTGGGCATAACGCAATCCTTCGCCCATACCTCGCGCCACGATGGCGGAGCCGTTAACGATGTAATCGACAATGAGCATATCGATTGCTTTCCAGACAGTCTGGAACAAAGGCAAGATACCTTTCTGAAGCAAGCCCATATAAAGGTTGTCGAAATACCACTTGTTGAAGGAAAACTGGTAGATGCCTTGCACAAGTGGATTCTTGCTTTCTGCGATGGCTTGATTCCACTTGAGTGAGTGCGCTACATACATCAGATATGCAACCAGGAAGCCGGCTGCGGCAAATCCAATCGATGACAGCATGACGATACCGTTCATACCTTCGAAGACCGGGTGCTTGAAGTAGACGAATGAACCGAACCAGTTAGAGAAGGCTTTACCATGCTCGCCGGAGAAGTTGATCGCCGAAAGCGAAGCGAAGTTGAAGCCCAGATAACCGGACAAGATGGACGGCACAGCCAATACCATTAGCGGTGCGGTCATGACAAGCGGTGATTCATGCGGATGCGCATCGCCTCTGTAGGCGCCTTCGAATGTCATGAAGTAAACACGGAACATATAGAATGCGGTCAAGCCGGCGGTCAAGATCATCACACCGCCCAGCATGGGGTCCATTGCTGTCGCTGCGCCGATGATTTCGTCTTTCGAGAAGAAGCCGCTGAAGCCAGGGCATCCGGAAATTGAAATCGTTCCAATCAGGAAGCAAGCTGCCGTTATAGGCATGCTCTTCTTCAGCCCGCCCATCTTTCTTATGTCTTGCTCACCGGCCAATCCGTGAATGACTGCGCCGGAGCAGAGGAAGAGCATGGCTTTGAAGAAAGCGTGATTGAAAAGGTGGAATAAGCCGCCGGTGTAAGCGCCTGCGCCCAAGCCGACGAACATATATCCAAGTTGCGAAACAGTTGACCACGCCAAGACACGTTTGATGTCGTATTGGCTCATTGCAATTGTCGCTGCCATAAATGCTGTCGCAGCACCGATGATGGCAACGAAAGCTAAGCCCATGCCACCGGGCGTTCCATCAGCAGATTGCCAAATCG
The DNA here is from genome assembly GCA_012965515.1 of Candidatus Melainabacteria bacterium. Lineage (GTDB taxonomy): Bacteria > Cyanobacteriota > Vampirovibrionia > Obscuribacterales > Obscuribacteraceae > QKMZ01. The sequence goes on from DTSE01000003.1 coordinate 3,917, forward strand.
GATATGCGCGAGCGACAAGGTAGATACCTGCTGCGACCATTGTTGCAGCGTGGATGAGTGCGGAGATTGGCGTAGGGCCTTCCATCGCATCCGGCAGCCAAGTGTGCAGCATGAACTGAGCAGACTTAGCCATCGGTCCCATGAACATCACCATGGAGATCCACCACAGTGTTTGCACATCCAAATTCTTGGCGAGATATGCCTTGTGGATAGCACCGGCAATGTCGTAGCCATCTTTGTCGAAGAATTGCAATACAGGGTGACCGGACCAAACGCTGTAGGTCACGGCGAAGAACCAGAGCACTCCAACCAGGAATCCAAAGTCACCAACTCTATTGATGACGAATGCTTTCATGCAGGCTTCAGCGGCGCTGGGTTTATTCCACCAGAATCCGATCAGGAAGTAGCTGCAGACACCTACGAGTTCCCAGAAGATGAATGATTGGAAAAGGTTTGTCGAAACAACGAGCCCGAGCATCGAGCCTGTGAACAAACTTAGATAGCAATAGAAGCGCGAATATCCAGGATCTTCCCGCATATAGCCGTGTGTATATATCTGCACCAGCAAGCTGACGGAAGTGACGACGATCATCATAAAGACGGCGAGATTGTCGATTAAACATCCGACCGTGAAGGTGAAACTTGCAGATGTGAAATAAGGAATGTTCTTGACCCAGGGCGCCAGCTCAGGAAACTTGACCAGCGCTTGGAACAACAAGAGCGAGTGGATGAAGCCGTAGAGCACACCGCCTACGGATGCCACCATGGATAGAGTCTTGACTAGTTTGGTACTCGAACCAACAAGTGAATTCAGAATGATGATGCCGAATCCCACCAGGAATGGCGTTGCCACGATCCAAGGTGACAGTTCGATTACCTGACGCCAGTAATCAATTGATTGATCCACGAGACTATCCTTTTGCTTTGGCTTTTGATTCGCCTATTTTGTCGCCGATATTCAAGAACTTCTTGATTGCCTACTCGCTGTTCCCAAGAGGTTTTTCACACTTAGTCCAACGATCGCACATCAATATTAGTGCCATCGTGTTGGCTGCGGATTAAGTACGGTTGATATTTATAGTGTTTCTTTGAGTGAGAAGATTTTTCATTTCAACATCTCATCTGTAAGCCCGTTTTAAGTGGTTCTTCCTGGCATGGCGCTCGACACCTCGATATACTTGTCTCGCATAATTTAGAAACTTTCTGGCCTCGTTCGCCAGACTCTGCAAATCTGCAAATACGTCAGAGCGGCAGACAAATAAATCAATCGGAGTTTGAAGTGGACCAACCTCAGTCGATTCTCACAGCTATTCTCTTGACACCCCTCATCGGTTCCGTCGCCATCGCGCTGATGCCACCCGAGTGGGCACGAAAGCTGGCAATTGCATTCAGCGCCGCGATGGTCGGGCTTTCTGCTTTCGCCACCCAGTCATTCAAACCCGGTACCGCGGGCTATCAATTCGAACAAATCGTCACCTGGATTACGACACCGTTTCCGGTGCAGTATCACGTCGGCGTCGACGGCTTGAGCCTCTGCCTGGTAGTCCTGACAGCATTCGTGACCTTGATGGCGGTGCTTGCATCCGAATCAATCGGTGACAATCGACCGAAACTTTTTTACTCCTTCGTAATGCTCCTGACACTCTCGATTCTCGGAGTATTCGTATCTCTTGACCTGCTGCAATTCTTCGTCATGTACGAATTGGAGCTGGTGCCGATGTACTTCTTGATCGCAATCTGGGGTGGTCCCAGACGCGATTACGCAGCGATGAAATTCCTGCTGTACACCTTTTTCGGCGGCGTGCTCATGTTGGGCGGTCTGCTGTACCTCTACTTCGCATTGACAATCGACAACCCGGGACTGGCCACGTTTGACATGGTAAGACTGGCGCAAGCTGCACCGCTCCTGCCGAAATCAGCTCAGCTGATCGCCTTCCTCGGTTTCTTCCTCGCTTTCATCATCAAGCTTCCGTCCTTCCCGTTCCACACATGGTTGCCGGATGCTCACGTTGAAGCGCCAACCCCGATTTCAATGATCCTTGCCGGACTGCTGCTCAAAATGGGCTCGTACGGCTTGGTCCGAATCTGCATGGATTTCTTCCCGACAGTATTCATCGATTACGGTCACTGGATAATGGTTTTGGGCGCATTCAATATTGTTTGGGCGGCAATGGCTTGCCTGGTCCAGACAGACATGAAGCGCATCATCGCTTTCTCCAGCGTCAGCCACATGGGCTTCGTTTTGCTGGGTCTCGGCTCCCTGTCGGCAGCGGCTGTCAACGGCGCCATCTTCCAAATGATCAGCCACGGCGTCATCTCGGCCGTCCTGTTCTTCCTGGTCGGCTGCATTTACGAACGCACTCATACCCGTGACATCCACGAAATCGGTGGTGGACTCGCAAAAGAAATGCCGTACGTCTTCTATATGTGGATGTTCGCAGTTATGGCTAACCTCGGCTTGCCTGGTCTCTCCGGATTCGTAGCCGAAGCAGCCGTCTTCTATGGTGCCTACACATCGCCTATGGCGCTGGCTACAGCACCGCACCACGCACTGGTTCAAACATCAATCGTGATTGCGTGCACCGGCGTTATCTTGACAGCAGGCTACATGCTCTGGCTTTTCAAGCGCCTCTTCTTCGGTCCTCTCATGGCTAAGTGGCAAGGTCACTTGTCAGATGCCAGACCCACCGAAAAGTTTGTTGGTTGGGCGCTCAGCTTGTCTATCCTGATTCTGGGCATTTACCCCTTGCTGCTCATCAACCAATACGGCAGCGTCGCCGACGCAGTCACGCGCGGCGTAGTCTCAAAGATGTCCATCTCGCAAAGACCGGACACTCAGCTATAGCTACCTCTGCAGCTTTAGGGATTCGCCGCTGGCTGCTTAAAAGTCCAGTTGGAGCATCAATATGATCGACTTGCGCAGTGACACAGTCACCAAGCCCACGCCTGCAATGTTGGAGGCAATGGCCAAAGCGGAGGTCGGAGACGACGTCTATGGCGAAGATCCGACAATTAACCGCTTGCAAGAAAAGTGCGCTGAGCTATTCGGCAAGGAAGCTGGACTCTTCGTTTCCAGCGGCTCGCAAGGCAATCTCGTCTCCCTTCTGGCGCACTGCCAGCGCGGAGACGAAATCATAGTTGGCAAGAACAATCACATTTTTCAGTGGGAGCAAGGCGGTGCTGCGTCTCTGGGCGGTATTCACACATGCACGATCGACAATCGCAAAGACGGCATGCTTCCCATAGAAGAAATCGAAGCGGCAATTCGCTACGACGATCCGCACTGCCCTGTGTCAAAACTCGTCTGCATTGAAAACACGCAAGACGGGCGCGTTCTATCAAAAGAATATACGGAATCGGTGGGCCAGTTTTGCCGTGAGAAAAACCTGCTCTTGCACCTCGACGGCGCGCGCATTTACAACGCGGCAATTGCATTGAAACTGCCGGTGAAATCTCTTGTAGCTCCCGTCGATTCCATGCAAATGTGCTTTTCCAAAGGGCTTTCAGCACCGGTCGGTTCAATTGTTGTCGGTTCCAAAGACTTCATCAAACGCGCTCATCGCGCAAGAAAACTCGTCGGTGGCGCCATGCGTCAGGCGGGCGTTTTGGCTGCTGCATGCAGCGTAGCGCTGGACACCATGGTGGAGCGGCTGCAAGAAGATCACGATAACGCCAAGCTTTTGGCGGATGGTTTGAAAAACATTCCTTTGCTGAATGTCGAACCGGTCGAGAGCAATATGGTTTTCATAAGTTTGAAAGAAGGCGATGCAGACGCGTTCAAAGAAACATTGAAGAAAGAGGGTCTGCTCCTGGGCAACGTGAAACACCGCATTCGGATGGTCACGCATTACGGCATCGACCAATCAGACATCAAGAAAGCCGTCGACATAATCAGCAAAGCAAGTCGCGAAAAAGCCGCTGTCTGAGGGTTGACAGAAACACTGCCTCGCCTCGCTGCGAAAAATCTCCTTTTGTCTTAAGGCAAGTCCGGCGCCGGTTGCGCACCGCCTGTAGTGGCGGAAGTAGTCACACTCAAACTATCTTGCAATGCACTAGAAGAAGTTTGGGCGTTGGAAGAACTTTGAGAACCGGAAGAACCTTGAGCATTGGAAAGCTGCTGGGCATTTGAAGAACCTGAAGTATTCGAGGTTCCTGGCGCAGGAGCCCCTGCCGAAACACCGACAACGAGTTTTACTTGCACTGCCGACGGAAGCTGATCCACACTTTGAGCCTTTCGTTTCTCCGTTTCCGACTGCTGTTTGCTTGAGCCACTGCCGCTTGCGCCTGCATTGGCACTTACGCCGTTTACGTCTCCACTTCCGCCGTTCTCCGCAAGCGGCAACACTTTCGATTGCTTGAAAACATTCGCATCCGTCAATCGAGCGACAGACACAGTCGTTCCAACAGGCGCAGCCAGAGAAGAGAATTTGAAATCGAGATCTCCATCAGCGCCGGGCAACTTCGCATTTATATTGCCCAAATAGATGCCGGTCTTTGGATCGCAAATCCCGCTTTTCTCGTCCAACGCCTTGAGTTCCGGGAAGCCAGGAGATAAGGTCACGTTCGAATTCACCTTATCAATAGAACCGACGGCAAGCTGTTTCACAACCGGCTGTGACGTTCTCATCCAGTTTAGATTCATCGAATGAGCCTGTTTCAGTCGTTCGTTGAAGTCTTTCTGTGCAACTCGCAAATCCGAAATTATCAATTCTGAAAGAGTCTCACGTGCTTTCTCTACTGTTTGCGCGCCAGTGCGAGACTCCTCCATCAAATCGCGCATCAACGGTTCCATGTTGTGAAATTCGTTCGATACACAATCGTCATAAGCTTTTCGAGATGAATAAACAAGTTCGCGAGACCGCTCAACGAGGTTGTTCATCTGACCCTGCCTGTCGTCTCGATTGAGAACTTGAGCAAGTGTCAAAGCCAGCTCATCCGCGGACTGCCGCCCCTTTTGCTGGGAGAAAAGAACCAGCATCACAGCTATTCCGATGACCACCACGGCGACAATCAGCCCGCCGACAAGCGCAATCATCAGGAGCATGTTGCCGCGAGAACGCGAAGCAAATGCATCTTTCCTATTCCTTGGTAGACTAGTCGCCATGTCGGTCTCAAATTCAATTCGCGGATCTCGCCTAATTATTCCACTCTTTCTTTGGCTGTGCGCAAATGCGGCGCTGGCAGTTGATGAAATCGGACCACTGCCGGAAAAATATGAGGAAAGCGCGGACTGGGTTTTGAGCCTCACTTCGAAACCGATGAATGACTACCTCAAATTTCCGAAGTCTCCAGTTTCGCCGCTCACAAATGTTGAAGTCTCATATAAAGTGCGAAACAGTGAGGGCGCGTGGGGAAAAACGCGCAGTTATGAAACGCTCTGGTATCACTATGGAAAGCCGAAAGGCTTGCGGCGTCATGAGAAGCTGCAGCTTGGCGAAGATACTCATGGCGTGATTCGCATAAAGAGATCCGGCGATACGAGCCTGCAAATGAAAGCTCTTACGAACGCAGTGTTGAGGCTTTTGCCGGATGTTTACTTGCAGAACGCAACGCTGAATGTCGCCATGTATCCGCGCGACTTGTGCGATCAGGCTGATATGGAACTTTCAACGATGCGCTTCTATCGCGTCAAGAAAACCACCGGAGATATTCAGACATTGACCCTGCACGTGGTTTCCGACACCGAAGGCTTCGACAGATATTACTACTATTCAGCCGTTCGCAAAGGACAAGTGCTGGAATAGCTACCTTAAAGCGCGCGTTGCTCGCCCGCTTATAAGGCGCATGCAATGCGCCACTACGCTTCGCCATCTATGAATCGCGCCTTCTGCGCGACGCGTCTCTATTTCTGCGGTTGGGTGCCTGGAGTCTGCAACGGCTGCGCATCGGGCGCCTTCAGTGGCTGCGCCTCCGGGGCCTTGAGCGGCTGTTCTCGCAATTGAATTTCTTGCAACTCAACCGGCGTATCAACGTTCTTTGCAGGGGTGCCTGGTTTGATAATGACGCGCCCCGAGATCGCTTTGTTGACACTTGCAGAGATGCTTTCAATCAGTTCGGCAGCCGTTTTAGCATCGTAGTATTTGCCGCCGGATTGCTCGGTTATGCAATTGAGTTGATTTCTCGCGGCAATGTCTTCGAATCTATTTTTCAAACTCAAACCGACAATATCGACCTTCAACTTGATTCCCAGACGTGGCAACTGTTTTATGAATTCGCACGGATTTTCACCACATGTATCAGCACCATCGGAAATCAAAATCAGTGTCTTGGGTCCCTGCAGTCCAGATAGATCATTCTCCGCTGCCTGACGAAGAGCATAAGTCAGTGGAGTCAAACCATACGGATGAATTTGCCTTACCTTCTCAATTATCGAGCGACGATTGCCCTGCCCAAGCGGGACAAGCAACGCACTCTGCCTGCAATCCATCATAGGCTCGCCAGTATAGCCCTGTCCAAACACGCGCAATCCCACATTCACATCTGACGGTATGCGCTGAATAGCCTGCTGCAATACCATTTTTGCAGCATCCATTTTTTGCATGCCGCGTTCGAGGTTTTCCTTCATACTGTACGAAGCGTCAAGCAAAATCAAAATATTGACGGGTCCTGCATCTTTTAGAACGCCGCCCTGGATAAGGCTCGAATTGGTTCCACTCTGAATCATCGTGCCGACCGTACCGGTCTGCAACATCGTGTTTTGCGTGCCGGTTTGCAGCATCGTGTTCTGGGTGCCGGTCTGCAACATCGTATTCTGCGTACCAGTCTGAAGTTGCGTTGAACTGGCACCACCTTGATACGCTCCAGGAGGAGGCATGCGGCGCGGCGGCGGCTGATAGGTCGGTGCCGGCATGGGCCAGCCGGCGGGTTCTGGCTGTGGAGAAACAGGCGGCAACGGCGCTTGATTGTTGCCGGCGAGAGCAACCGTTCCATTCGCGAGAGATATAGCTACACCACCGGCGGTGCCAATCGCAAGAGCGAAAACAAGCAGCTCAGCTGGATGGCGGCGCGTTCTTGTTTTTCTTGGCTTTTTTAGCATTCTTTGTACGTTTCTCGTCCTTCTTAGACGCCGGTGGGCTGGTTATCTCGCCTGTGTCGGAACTAGTCGTTGTTTGCGCGGAGTCTTCCTTGCCGCCGGAAACATAAATAACCCTTCTGGAGATTGGGACCGGTTTGCTGCCCTGACCTTCTGCTCCCCACACCGTAAGGTAGTATAGCCCGTCCTTGCCTTCGTTGCTGAGCGGCACTTTTGTCTCGAAAACCGAACCTTCCAGCTTCACGCCGCCCTTAACCGGGATTTCCGATGCCGGCTTGTGTTCGCCACTTCCGCCACCGGAGACTGCAATGAGAGGCGCCGCGAGTGCCACAGGGGGCATGAAGACACCGCCTGCTATAGCGGCTGCAATACCTACGCCCTTTAGGATCATGATTGCCTTATCGTGCCCGCCGCTCTCGGCACGCTTTTGGTAAGCGACGTAATCGAGAGGCGGGAAATAGGGAAGTGCTTCATCGGATTCATCGGCCACGCTGGCAAGATTGCTGTTGCCGCCCTCCCAGGCGAGGGTCACGCGAACAAATTGGTACGGCGGATTCATCACGCCTTTGACGTCAATTTTCTCATCGATGCGAGCTTCATGGGGCACAGGATGGATGATTGCATGTTTGGAAACAAGCTCCGCGCAAGCAATCAAACGAGAATGATCGGCTGTCCATTCAGCCGCAAATCCAACGTGAGTGGTGTCGCGAGAAGTAAGTGCTTCGCGATCATCCTGGTGCGACATTAGTACGCGCAAGAGTTTCGCCGCGGCGCCTCGGTATAGGCGACCGCTGCCTAATTCACCCCTCTTGAGCGAAACCAAGCTTTCGCTCACGGCATCTGTTCCACCAAGCAGCGTATAGCGACGATCTGGATTCTCACCTTTCACATTGCAATGCGAAATCTGGGCTCGTTCGGCCAATTGAGTTGCATGCTCAGTGGCAAGTTTTTCAGCTATTTGGTCAATTTCCAACGGCGGCGAACCGACTTTGCGGCGCTCATTGTTGACCATCTCCAGGAAATAATCCTGCAGCTGCTGCGCGTTCACGACGACGCGATTCTCGGGCAGCATCGCTATTTCGTCAAAATAAGAGTATTGCGCTTCTCCCGGATTTCCTGTGGGTACGGAAGTTCTCGGCGGCTCAGCCCATTCTGAATTGGGCGGAGGTTGCGCAGGTGTTTGTGGTGGCACACGAGCATATGAAGGCAGGTCCGGCGGACGATACTGTGGATTTTCGTAAGGCGAGGGACCTTCGCTACCGACAAGCACTTTCTGCAAACGCTCCGTACGTGCAAAGAGTGAATCAGTGGGATGAGTTTGTTTGAAAACCGTGCTTTCCAAATTTGCGAGTCGATCGCTGATCGCCATCGCAGGATGAGTTTCTCCGAACGTCAGTATTTCAAGGTTAGCGACAGCAGGATATTTTTCAGCAGCATTTGAATTTGCCGCAGCACCTGGTGTACCGGCAGTGGCTGGCGCTCCAGGATTACCTCCGGCCGGTGGTGTCGCAGCACCTTTATTGATGTCCGGCGCAGGCACCGGCTCAGCAATTTTCGGAACTTGCGGCTTCAGAAGCGGTGTTGTCGACGGAGAAACATTGGGAAGCGGCGCCGCTTTCACAGCTTGATTTGTGGAACTGGCAGGTGCAGATGTGGCTGCAGGGCCGGAAGTAACGGGAGTGCCAGTGGTTGGTGCAGGATAAGGATGTGTAGCAACTGGCGCTTTTGAACCTGTTATTGCTGCCGGCTGTTTCATAAAACTGCCCGGCGACGCCGCTCCATTCGATGTAGACGTGTTGACCGGAGGTACGGAGCTCTTCGCCGCCGGACCGCCATGTGTTTTAGAACCAGGTGGAGGCGCGTGCGTTGGCGCATGGATAGACGATTGCGCAGAGCTTGAAGGAGCGGCATGCGCCGGGGTAGTCGTTTTTGGCGTCCAACGAAGGTAGCGCTGATCGATTTGACCGGTGGAGGTGACTGGATTCAATGGATCATAGTTTGGATGACCGTTGGTTGCGCTTGCACTGCTTGAACCGGTTGTTCCAGCAGTTTTGCTCGTTGGTGCTACAGGGTTAGGTGAAACAGGCGCCACCGCATCCGGTATCACAGCTTCAGAGTCCTTTATTGCTTTTGCAGGCTGCGCGAAGCAGAAAGGAATTGCACTATTGAAGATCAAAACAGTAGCGCACAGGCTGGCTGCCAACGCTCGAAGTCTCGGCGCCAAGTCCACGCGAGCGCACAACTTCTCAGTTGTTACTGCAACTTGTGCTCTTCTCTTTTGTCGCAATTCAGAGTCTCTGCTTACTCAGTGGCTAAGGCGCACTTTGCTTTTTACTTTCAGCAACCTTTATTTAGGAGCGCAGGAGGGCAAACCTTACCCGCGACCCACTCATATTCTGAGCATAAACCATTTGCGAACGCAAAATATATAGTGATTGTAAAGCGTCTAAATCAGACAGGCGATTGCGCCCTGCCTGCCGGTCATCCCGCCCGATTGCCTGTGGGAGTAGAAAATGTCCGGATTACAGGCAGTGCAAAGGTCTGAGACGTCCACAGTGCTCAACCCACGCTCGAGAAGCTGCATGGCGTTGATGGCGCGCAAATCAGGACAGGGCTGCCCCTCACGCAATGTGATAAACAGTTCACCATCGGTAACAGTAGAGGCCAAGCTCTTTGCCGCCTCAGCGCTGGTCGGATAGCAGCAACTGCCAATCGCCGGTCCTACGGCTGCAATCAAGTCCCAGGCTTCGCTTCCGGCGCGGTTTACGAGTGCAGTGACAGCCTCGCTGGCAATCATGGCTGCAGTGCCTCTCCACCCGGCATGCACGACAGCAAGCGCGCTGCGGCGCGGGTCGAAGATGATGATTGGCACACAGTCTGCGTAGTGCAACAAGACCGGCACGTTGCTCGACACAGTGGCTACCGCGTCGACTTCCTTCAATTGCTGAGCATCTTCAGCGAAGACAACTCGTTTGGAATGCACTTGTCCGGGCACACGCAAGTCCGCAAATGGCACCTCCAGTGCAGCGCAAAGCCTCTTGCGATTATCCATTGCGTCATTCCAGTGATCGACAGCCGCATCGTGACGGCCAAGATTGAATGAATCAAAAGGCGCCGGAGTTTGCCCGCCCTTGCGGGTTGTAAACGCATGCTTCAGGCGCTGCCCTTTCAAGCTTGGTGCTTGCAGCAGCAACATGCCGTCGACCTCGGCCGTCGGCCAGGATGACTTCTCGTGGGCCTTCTCGACCAGCTTCGCAGTCTCAGATCTCAATTGAGGGAAAGTCCTCCGCAAATATTTATCGATTGACCAGTAATGCCGCGGGCATTTTCGCTACATAGAAATGATACTAGGTGAGCCACCTCTTCAGGCTGAATCAGCCGCTTTTGAGGAACAGAAAGTCGAGCAATTTCTTCCGATTGGCTGACTTCCAACTGATTGAGTTTGCACCAGGTTTCGTCATTAAGCTGAGCGCGCGCCATCTCAGTGGCCACCCAGCCAGGGCACACAGCATTCACGGTAATCCCATGTTCAGCGACTTCCAGTGCCAACGACTGGGTCAGTCCGATCATGCCGAACTTCGAGGCGGAATAAGCTGCACCATAAGCTTCAGCCACCTTACCCGATATCGAAGAGATATTTACAATTCGCCCCCAGCCCAGTTCCTTCATGCCTGAAACGACGAATTGGCAGGCGTTTAGGGCGCTCGTCAGGTTCGTTTCCAAAACCTCTCTAAATAGTTCTACAGAATGACGCTCCACCGCTTGGGTGTAATAAACACCGGCATTGTTTATTAAAACCTGCGGCACGCCTAGGTTTTCTCTGGCCGACTCGAGGGCGGCGCAAAACTTATCCGAGTCAGAAACATCTACGGGAAAGGCTTGGGCGGAAACACTATGCGCTCGCAAGTCCGCCTCCAACTGGGAAAGCAAGTCTTCACTGCGCGCAAAAAGTGCCAGGTCAAACCCGTCTTGCGCAAGTCTTTCGGCGAGTGCGCGCCCAATGCCGCGGCTGGCACCAGTGATAAAGGCTATTTTGCGCCCGCTTCTTCTCGCACTCTTATCTGTTTGATCCATCTTCTATATACATCTATATGTTGAGCACAGCTTGTGGCAAAACCAGTCGGCAATCGTCTCGCTTAACCGGTCATGCCAGTCTAGCGCGCAGGAGGGCGAAACTTGTATCGCATCAACACTTAGAGCGAGTTAAAGCGCTGCTGATAATCCCCCAGAAAAAGGCTGAAAATGGGCTCCAGACGAGCACCACGCGGAGACCCTGTAACGGTCTGGGTTCGGGCTTTTCGAAAGTTCTCAACAGGCGTTAGCCCGGGTTCAGAAAGTACCTCGGGAACATTGGTAAACTTTCTGATGTCATAGAGCCCATTGGATTGCACAGGAAGCTGCATGGCACCTGGAGGCACTCAACATAGGTCAGGTATGACAGTTTCTCTGAAGACGACCTGCAACTGGACTCGAACTAATCTCTGGCAAGGTGAAAAAATAAGATGACTTCGTTCAACTCTTCTAAAAGCAGACTTATCGCCGGTGCTCTGGTCCTGAGCCAAACATTCTTCCTGGCACCACTCGCGGTGCTGGCGAATGCAAACGTTCAGATCGCTGGTGTTCCGGTTATTACAAGCAAAGTGTCAGTGGGTGGAATGAGCCCGGACGCCCGCGCTGAAGTAATTCAAAAGAACTTGGACAATGCGCTTGTTGCATCGAAAGATCGCGGCCCATCGTCCGTTAACATCACTTATGTTAAAGGCAGCCCCGTCATCACCTTGGGCGGCTACAAGATTGTTGAAGTCGACGCCGGCAACGCAAAAGCATACGGAACGACACCTGCACTGCTCGCGAAGAAATGGGCAGATGCACTGCGCAACTCCTTGGTTGACCAAGCCAGCGTAGAAAGCTATGTCGCACAATTAACTGGCGAATACAGCAATAGCGCTCCAGCTGTGGCACAAGCTCCGCCGGTCAGACAGCAATCATATTCTCAAACCGCACCGGCACCGTCAGACTTTTACGCAACTCAAGGCGCTCCGACACAGCAGTCGTACAGCATGCCTCCGCAGGGCTATCCTCAGCAATTTGGACAAGCCCAATACGGCGCACCGCAAGGTGGTTTCCGCCAAGGTCGCGTGACCTATGCACCGGCTGGTTTGACCATTCCGATCAATTTGCAAACGGCAATCTCTACCCAAGTTGCAAAACCAGGTGACTTGATTCAAGCAACCATCAATCAAAGCGTAATGCTCGGCGATTCTCAAATCCCGGCTGGCTCGCTGGTTATCGGCTCAGTTACTGATGCTTCCGCAGGTAAATACCTCGGTCGCGCATCGAGCTTGACTATCAAGTTCAACCGCCTCCGCACTCCGGACGGTATCGAGACTCCCATCACCGCTCACCTCGTCGGTGGCATCGGCAAATACACCGATGGCGGCAGCGATCAAGACGACACGCTCAGAGGCGAGACCTGGAAGACGAAAGTCGGTCAAGGAGCCATCCGCGGCGCTATCGGCGCCGGCACCGGAGCCGCACTTGGTACCGCAGTCGGTGCTATCGCAGGCGGCAGAGGTGGAGTTGGCAGAGGCGCATGGTCTGGTACCGCAATTGGTGCCGGCGCCGGTGTTGCCCAAAGCTTGCTCTTGAGAAAAGGCAAGGAAGTAACCATTCCATCCGGCACGGCAATGCAATTGCAACTCGATGCTCCGGTATCGATTGCAGGCGGCGGCGGAATGCCAATGTCAGGCAACTTCTAATAGCCGAAGTCGATACAGTTTTCGGACTGCATACCCGAAACCTAACAGGAAGCCAAAAGGAGCTGCATTACGCAGCTCCTTTTCCTTTGGTAATTTTCAGTAGGGAGTTCGCGTAGGGGCGCATTGCATGCGCCCAGATTTTGAGACAGGATAGGTCGGAAATTGTGCACTGAGTGATGCAACGCGGTCCGTCGTTTTTCAAAGCAACCCTCTATATGAATCAACAGTAAAAGTTGGAGGGCGCATGCAATGCGCCCCTACATAAACTATAGAGAAAAGCGCCGGGCGAACCCAGCGCTTTCAAATGTTTCTACAGCAGCAGAGCGCTGCCATTGCTTACTTCTTCTTCGAAGCAGGCTTCTCGTTTACGACCTGACCACGCACCTTGGTAGATGCACCAGCCATGATCGAAGCGTCGGTTTCCGGCTCGCCATTGAATTCTTGCTTGAATGCAGCGTAGAACTCATCGCCCGGTTTGATGATTGCTTCTTGTCCTTTAACGGTCGTATCTTCAATCAACCAGCTACCGGGAATGCCGCTCAGGAAGCCCCAAGCGAAGCCTTTAATGCGGCGGTGACGAACGTTCAAACCAACCGGCTTGCCGAATGCGAAATTCGGGTTGACTGCGCCGATTGCACCCAACGCGACCGGCATTGCGCCGAAACTGAACACTCCAGCCGGTGCCATCGCGAAGTTAAGACCTACTCTAACTGCTTTGTAACGCAGTTGTTGCGCCCAAGGACCGACAACTTGACCGTTGTGGTTAACGCCCAATTCGCGTCCTTCGGCTTTGTTCTTGATCACGCGACCAGCTCTTGCAGGAGCCGCTACGCAAGGAATGTGTTCGCCTTTTTCATTGACGATTTCGTCGAATGCCAGTCCGATACAACCGGAGTTGCGGTACCAGCGCTCTGGGCTAACCAGCGAGTGCAGAATCGTCCGCGCCTTCAAGCAGTAGTCCAGGTGCCCTCTAACCACAGAGCCTTTCTTAGCGATAAGCTTATCGCCGATTTTCAAATCGTATTTAAGACGAGCTTCAAAGCGATCGCCTTTCTTGGCGGTTTTGCTGTTGAGAGCGGAACTAATGACGACTGGAAAACGAGCGCCGATTTTGATGTTCTGCTTACCTTCATCAAGCGGCATTTCTTCGTATTCGAGGTGATCATTTTGCTCAACGGCTTCGTCGTTGTCGACAACAATGATGCCATCGGGAGAAAGCTTAGATGCAGCTTCCAGATCTTTAAGTGTTCCGCCCAATCCAAAAGCGATAGGAACTCCGCTTTCGCTATTGACTGATTCTTCCGGCGTGCCGGCAGCTTCAGCAACAGGGGCTACGGTCGAAGCATCAGTATTGGTGGTTTCTACAGGGGCAGCAGAAGCAGTTTGATCTGTAGCTTCTTTGGCTGCTGTAGCTTCTTTGGCTGCTGTAGCTTCTTTGGTTGCTTCAGTTTCTGTCGTGGCTTCGGCAGTTGGGAGGGAAGCTTTCTCGTCAGGCTTTGCTTCAGAAGTTTCATTCCAACCTTGCGTTGTATTTTCTGCGGTTGGAGCGGTTTCAGTTTTTACTTCAGTAGATGTTGCTTCTCTGTTTTCGGTCGCATCAGCAACTTTCAATTCGGCATCTGTTTTCTTTTCTTCGGTTGCCGGCGCAACATCGGCGTTGGCGACTTGCTTCTTGCCGTAAGTTACACGATAACGCGATGCCTTCGATGCAATCTTGCGCAACTTAGCCAATCGGCCTTCGGCCTTTTGACCATCCTTCGCAGCAGACTTCTGCTCTTTTGCTTCAGTGGTTTTCGCGTCAGCAGCTTTCGCGTCAACATCCTTCTCGGGAGCTTTCGCTTCAGCATCTAACGCAGGCTTGCCGGAAATGTCGGTGTATACAGCCTTCGGCGCTGCAATTTGTTCGGGGTCTGTTGATGTCGGATTGGCCGGCACCAAAATATTGAGAACGTCTTTCTCACTGACTGTCGATATCGGTGCAGACTGTGTTTCGACGGCCGATTCAGACGCGGTGTCTGCGTACGACGCTAGAGGCGACGCGACAACCGAGGCAGCAAGGCTCAAACACGCAATCTGTTTAGCAGTGGATTTGAAAAATCCCTTGGCAACATTACGCCTTTTCATATGAAACCCCAATTACAACTGACCCAGATAATGAGTTATACAACGCGTATGCTTTGCGCGAGGCTCTTGACTTCAATACTTAATGTAGTAGGTCAAAAACCTTTCCAAGACCTTACAAATCACTATTGTCATGAGGACAAAACGGATTTGCAATGTGCCTGGTTTAACCTATCGCCCCTCTTAGAAACCAGGTCCGAGCAACTGGAATGCTGCCCATGATTTTGCCGAGGGATCTTTCGACAACGCCAGCATTTGGGCGCGTCTGAGGGATTGAGCCTGAGTCAAACCGGCTTGCTTGCTCTTATAGAACTCGACGAGTTCAGCCTGTCTGTCGCCAGACGGCTCAGCCCAGAGCGTCATAAGAACGTTGCGA
>DTSE01000003.1:19215-19734 GCA_012965515.1 Candidatus Melainabacteria bacterium
CGCCGGCATAATTCAAGCCGCAGCTGAACACTTTTACAGCGTTACCTTGAATATCCTTTCCATATATGGAGCTACCACTCCACACCATCAAATCACTCGGCAAACTGAGACCGAACAATTTGTCAGCGGTCACCTTCTTGCCACCATCATCTTTGCTGGGAGCAAGCGGCAATACTGAGTCCATCGGGTTCTTCTCATGCAGCGGAACTTTGCTGGTGAAGTGCACGATTGACTTGCCACGAATGGTGTCCGAAATAGCTGCAATCGGTGTTTCTTTGCCAACAAGACGCGTTACCAATTCAGGTTGGAAAAGCTGGACAAACATATCGTCGCCGGACTGCTGACCAGATGCCACCACGAGCGATTGATCGTCTGTATATCTGGGTGGGCTGTCCATAAAAACGCCGACCGAAGGAGCCATGGTGAGAGTATGACGTTCGATCATGTATTTGCCGTTGGCGTCTATTAATGCTGCAAATGGCAGATTGTAGAGAACACCATCAGGCACAATCACTACGG
>DTSE01000004.1 GCA_012965515.1 Candidatus Melainabacteria bacterium
TCAGCGGCACGTGGCTGCTGAGCTTTCAATTCGATTTATTTGAGAGGCGTGTGGTTAGCGCTTCTTCGTCGGCTTCTTGTCAAAGCGGCGACGTGTAGCCTCTGCTAAATAGGTGGCTGACTCTTCCGGAAACTCTTCAAAGAAGATGTCCAGAACCCAATTCACCGAGGTGCGAATGAATTGCTCGCGTCCTTCGACCGGCGAGTAGAGATTGGCCAAACCGGATTTGTCGACAATCTTGAGAAGTCCCTTCTCAGATAGACGAACCATCGTCGTCATCACGGTTGTATAGGCGATATCGCGTTTGAGACGCAGTATGTTGAATACGTCTCTTACTGTGATTGTCGGGTCGGCTTTCTCCCAGACAAGTTCCATAATTTCGCATTCCAAATCGCCAAGGAATTTGCGAAGACCCTTCTGATTGAACCTGAAGGAGGCGTTTTCGTCGTGTATTCTCATCCGACCGACTTTTGCTAGACTTTTAGACCACTGTGCACGAAACCAATCGTAACATAGCAAGCGCACATTGGGGATATACGCGATTTTAGGCGAAATGGTGAAAAGCCACTATTACTGAGCTTTTTCAGTATCTCCTATTGGCTGTAGCAAATAGTAATATTTTCGGAAATTGAAGCGTTTTGGTGAAACGGTGGCAGAACGGTTGTAATCAACCGGCAATAATAAGTCGTAGCAAATAGAAAATAGGAAGCGCAGATGGCTGACAAGAAAAAACCGGTTGTTTTTCTCGATCGCGACGGAACTCTCAATGTTGAGATCGGATATATACGCAAGGTTGATGATTTGCAGTTGATTGAAGGCGCCGGGCAGGCTGTGAAGAAGCTCAACGACAAAGGCGTTGCTGCTGTGCTCGTCACTAACCAAACTGGGGCCGCTCGTGGCTTTTACCCTGAGACACACATTCATTCGCTCAATGAACGGTTGATCATGTTGCTCAAAAAGGAAGGCGCTTTCCTTGACGACGTTTATTACTGCCCGCATTCAATTGAAGGCGAAGTAAAGGAATTGGTCCGCGTTTGTGAATGTCGCAAGCCGGCTCGCGGCATGGTCGATAAAGCGCTGGCGGATCATCCGGAGTTTGATGCTGAGCGCTCTTTCGTTGTCGGCGATAAAGCTACTGACGTGGAGCTTGCTCATAACTGCGGAGCCAAAGGTGTGCTTGTGAAAACCGGTTATGGTGAGGCGGTTCTCAAAGGCGAATATCAAAACAAAGTGCAAGCCGATTTCGAAGCCGGCTCCATTGTCGAAGCTGTCGATTGGATTTTGAAGCAGCTTGACTGATTTACTTATCCGCGTATTTTCAAACTTGAGCGCAGCAATGTGCTGATTTCGCTGATCAAGCTTGGCATGTCGAAAGGTTTAGGCAGATAAAGATCGGCACCTGCTTCCAACGCTAGCGATTGGTCCGGGTGCGAAGTGGCCATGACGAGCCAAATGCTCTTCAGCTCTTCGTCATCCTTCAATGTTCTGCACAAAGACCAACCGTCCATCTGGCGGTCAGACAAATTTGATTCTAAAAGTATCAAATCCGGATGCTCATGACGTGCCAGTTCCAGCGCATCATCGGCAGATGATGTCACTTGTACGACATAGCCTTCCAGAGTCAGCGAGTCTTGCAGCAATAGCGCCATCGGACCATCCGGCTCGACTACAAGAATGCGCGATTGATGGGATGCGGATGTGCCGAATTCTTCTTCCATCACGTCATCCGGCTGTGGTTGCGGCATACTGTCGGTGACCCAGGTCGAGCCTGAGTATTGCTTGGACAAATAACGATAGTCGCGCGCGGATGTAAGAACGTCAACGTAACTTTGATAACGTCTCTTGGTGCTGGAGACAATTCCTATTGCTATTGAAATCAAAGGAATTCTTCTTCTGATGCCGCCTCGACCTGTCGAGATCAAGTAGCCTCTTTCTATGTCGCCTTTGGGATAGAAGCGGCGGCTGATGCTGTCAAACTGTTGGCAGATCTTTTCAGCTTTTCTTTCCGGATTGTCGGGCTTCACGATCATGAAGAAGTCATCGGCCTCAATGTGGCCGACGAAGTCATCGTCATCAGCGACATCGGTGAGAACGGCTCCTAAAGCCTTAATTAGCTGGTCACCAGCGAGGTCGCCATAGGTTTCGTTATAAACACGAATTTTATTCAAGTCGATTGACATAGCCGACCAGGGCTTGTCTGAAACCATACATTGTTCGAGCATGCGCCTGATCAAGTTTGGTCCGGGCAATTGACTCAAAGGATTCGACATCTCTTCTTGCCGTCTTCTCAGGTGGGCAAGAACCCGGATGGCAAGCTCGTTTTTGTCGATTGGATCACCAAGGACGTCGTCTGCCCCGTAGCGAAACGCGCTGATTCTTTCGTTGACATCGGAAGATGCATGCAAAAGTACAAGCACCGGTCGTGGTTGCACTACCGTCGCTCTGATTTGTTGGCAATACAATCTGCCGTCGCCTTCCGGCATTTGTGCTGCCAAAAGAATCAAGTCCGGGTGGATGAAGGAGAGCAATTCATTCGCTTCTTCAAACGATGTGACCGCGTGAACCTTAGCACCGGTCTTTTCGAGAATCGAAGAATAATCCGCAGCCTGGCGCGCTTGGTGAATGATGAGAATAATTGGTGTCGGCAGCAGCATTTTAGTCGCGACCTCTTGCTGCCTGCATCTCCAGAGACGCAGCCGGAAGTTGAACGGTGAATGTCGTGCATCCAGGAACACTGGTTACCTTGATTTGTCCGCCCAGTGCCACCACAAGCGAGCGTGTGATGTAGAGTCCCAAGCCGGTGCCTTCCGTCTGTCTGGTGAGCGGATTGTCGAGGCGTGAAAACTTAGAGAAAATCTCCGGCAAGTGCTCTTGAGGAATGCCGCCACCCTGGTCAGCGACGGAAAACTCGACCATCTCCGGTGTTCCTGGCACATCTCGGGCCACTACTGTGACAGTTGTCTCAGCAGGAGAGTACTTGATCGCGTTGTCGATCAAGTTAGTGAGGATCTGCTCTAACCTGTCTGCATCTGCCCAAACGAGAGGAAGTCCTGGTGGGATGACTTCGTTGATTTTGTGATTGCGAGCCTTTTCCGAAAGAATGTGAGTGACTCTTTGGATTGCTTCGCGCAAGTCGATTGCCCTGACTGTGAGCTGAAGTTTTTTCGACTCTAGTCTTGAAACAGCGAGCAAGTCTTCAACAAGGCGAGTCAAACGATCTGCTTGCTGCTTGATGATATCGATGTAGCGGCGTTGTTGCGCCAGATCCAGGCGGTCGCCTGCACGCAAGATCGTATCGGCAAATCCTTTGATAGAGGTAAGTGGCGTACGCAATTCGTGGCTAACCGTGCTCACGAATTCTGTTTGTGCTTGTTGAACGGTGTGGCTCTGGACGATGTATAGAACTGTCAGACTGCCTACTTCTTTGCCATCCTTGTCGGTGACCATCAGATAGCTCACCGGCACCGTCATGTCGACGCCATTTTTACCGTAAGCCGTTGCGAACTTCCAATTACTAGGTTCGGGCGTGGCGTTTTTGTCGACGCCACCAGCGGCGATGGCAGCCAGCGGATTACTTCCAGGAGCGAGGGTGCCTCCGACTCCAGCGCTTGCACCGACTGCGGTCGTTTCTTTGTCCTTCAGTGATGCTTCGTCAAAGATTGCAAAAAGTTTTTGTCCAATGACTTCATTGTCCTGCCTGCCGAGAAATCTAGCCGCTGCAGGATTGCAGTAAGAGATTTCTCCTTTCAGATCGGTCAGGATGTAACCATCTGCGGAATGTTCAGTGAGGCAACGGTAGATGTCTTCAGTCTTAATGCTCAAAGCTGAGACTCGGGAGACTTAGGTATTGATTTCACGCGGATACGGCGCCGGACGCCTTAAATCCTACGGTAACACTAGATGGACGGGGAAAGGCGCATTACAACCTATCCTTAAGGTTTATCACCGTAAACATTTCTGGCACCCAAAAATCCCCAAAGGCTGACCAGCCAATGGTTCACGGAAATCGTCTCAGGTGCGGGGTTTTGCCTCACTCATTTTCAGAGTGATCATCCGATTCGCCGCCGTCATCGCCATTTTTTCCAGCCTGTTGTGCGTCCACGAGTTCCAACAAATGATTGAGGCGCTCAATGTCAGTCAAGTAGAGGTACCCCAAAAGAGCCTCGAATGCCGTCGCCTTGCGGTAGAGCGCTTGCTCTGAGCGGCGATAGGCTGCCGGCTTCATGTTTCTAGCGCGCCTGACCAGGTCTCGCTCTTCAACAGTCAGCGCATCGGTCAACTTGTGAAGTGCCTTTGCTTGCCCTTTGTAGGAAACAATTCCTGCTGTGCGCTTGTGCATTTCCTTTGCGCTGGAGGCAATCAAAACCTCCTTCTCACGCACGTATAAGTGAAAAACTGCGTCGCCTACGTGGGCGAGCTGTCTGAGCGGGATGTCGGCAGCCTGCGATGGACTGAGCTTTGTGCCGTTAAGCATGCGCAGGTATCCTTTCAGTATCGCGGTTCAATCACGCTTTAGCTCTTCTCTTTGGAACTTCTGTCCTTCAGGGACTCGCCCAGTACCTGGAAAGCAAAGCTGGGCAAGGAAGACATCATGCGCTTGGCGCGCCACGGTTCGGAAATCAATCGGTAAAACCACTCCAGATGGCACTTTTGGAACACTTCCGGTGCTCGCTTTACAGAACCAGTCCAGACGTCAAAACTTCCTCCAACGCCAATCATTACCGCTTTGGTGAAAGAGTGTTGCCACTTGTCTATGAAGTATTCCTGCTTGGGCACTCCCAGAGCAACGAGAATCAGCTCAGGTTCATGCGAGAGTATCTCGTCTACGATTTCCGGTTCTTGATCCTTCGAGAAATAACCATCCTGCGCCCCAACGATCTTGATGCCCGGAAAGTCCTCTTGCAGCTTTGCTTTCAGCGCGAGCATCACTTCCGGTTTGCCACCGATCAGAGCGACGCGCCGACCTTCACGGCATGCTACTTCCAAGGTCTTGCGAGCCAGTTCGATTCCCGGCAGTCGAGTTGACTGTTGACCGGCTAACTTCAGCGCCCAAACAACGCCGGAGCCATCCGGGATAATCAAATGAGCATGGCGAATTATCCTGTCCAGCTCTGCGTTTTTCTGAGCTTGAACGACCATCTCCGCGTTGAGCGTGACGATGTGCATGCCTCTTTCGTTCTGCCATGCGGCTTGAACAACGCTGATTGCGCTGTCTTCATTAACCACATCGATCGGATAACCGAGAACTTTGTGCCGTGATCTATATGTTGCTAACAAGGTTGACATTACTTGCGGTGCCATCTTATCAATTTTACTTCCTACGCTTCTACGACTAGTTGCCCGGGCTTTTGTCTGTCGCCCACAAGATCACAAAAGCTCACTTATTATTTGATGTCTAAAATTTTAGCTAGTAGCTGGAAGTTCCTGCAAGCCAATTTTTTTGCACTTTCGGCATTTTCCTTGGCTTGCGAACCAAGCTTTTCAAGGTCTTGAAGACCAGCTGATGCGGAATCAAGCCACTTTTGCTCCAGCCCTTCGTCGCCTGACTCCTTGGGCAAAATTAAGATTGGCTGTCCAAATTGGCGCAGTACATGTTCGACTTTCGCGTCGTAAGTCAGGCCGATTACAGGAATTCCTTCTTTGAGCGCAAAAATCAGGGCGTGCAGTCTCATGGCAACGACGAGGTCGAATTGCCTCATCAGGCTTATCCACTGGCTGGGACGCTCGAGTTCCGTGGTATCGAGAATAAATCCTTTCCTTCCAGCCTTCTGCCAGCTTTCTAAAAACGGCTCCAGCTGAGGCAAATCTTGTTCCTTCTGCAAAGGCAAGAGCACGAGAGCCGCATCCTGTGGAAGTGTTTTCGACAATACAGAAAACAGTGTTTTTCTTCGACTATCGGAAAAATTATGACTGTTGCGCAACGAAAGCCCGACCACAAGCCCGCTTCCCGACCTGACACTGTCTACCTGTTTGCGGACACTTTCCGGCAAGTCAGTTTCATCCAATGTCCAGACTGGGTCTGCTGTCAGCTCTGCTTTGACTTTCCAGTTGTCCAGCATGGCCAGAGACGCTTTATCACGCACAGTTACATCCTGCGAAAGCCGCGCCGCAAGCTGTGTTGCCACCTTGCCTGTCTGCGACTTAAGCGGTCCCAGTCCTTGCGCAAAAAT
>DTSE01000005.1 GCA_012965515.1 Candidatus Melainabacteria bacterium
GACCGCGGAAAAGCAAGAAAAACAATGCCAAAAGCTCATAGGAGTGGAGCGGAAGGTAAAGTTTGCCGCTGTAATGCTCATGCGCGGCTTCGTTAAACCGCTCCCAGTTGGGTTTCCACCCGTGCGCCCGCACGTAGTCAACAAGGTGATCGAGGTCAATCAGCCAGCCGACAAGAAAACTTGCCAATGCTGCCGGACGCGAACGGTAACGCCAGTAACTCAGCGAGGCTATGCCTGCTGAGGTGATGATATGTCCCATGGTTCTCATGACAATAGGCTTCCTTTCTGACTACGCCGCGATTTCGGCCAAAACTGTTAACGAAATAAGGCAAGTGAGCGCTTTTGAACCACAACCACCTGCCATAATTGTGAGCGTGCTAAGAAGTAGTGTGTTATATACCCATTCTTCCAGCATATTACGAGGAAGGGAAAAAAAGAAACCTTACGGACAGGCAGATTCGGTAGATTTATCTCCAAATGAATGCAGGCGCGAAACTCGTAAACGTGGTTATGATGAGCTTTTGATGGTTTTGTGAGAGTCTATAAAATGGCAAAAGGAAAGATATTACTGGCTTTGTCGCTGTCTGCAGCGTTTTCAATGCAAGCAGCGTTTGCACAAGCAGCGCCTGGCGGAGGGACAAACCAGCAAGCCATCAGCATGTACAACCTCGGGCTGAATGCGTACAAACAGGGCTCAACCGAGGCTGCCATCATATTTTTCCGTCGCGCCTGCGATATCGATCCGAACCTGCCGGACGCACAATATAACCTGGGCATGCTTTACCAGTCTCAGAAGCGTTTGAAAGAAGCTGTTCCGCGCTTTCAAGAAGTGCTGAGAGTCAAGCCACAAGACCCAGACGCGCACTATCAATTGGCGATTTGCTTGATGGATCTCGGCAGAGGCGCCGAGGCACGCCCGCACCTGGCAGCGATTCCGCCTAGCAATCCGCATTTCGCTGACGCTCAAAAGCGCTCCTCGGCAATCGGAGATGCCGCCCCCATCAATAATGAATTGCCTCTTGCCGGCATGAATAATCCACCGGTAGCCACGCAGCCTATTCAACAAGCTCCGCAGCAGCCGGCTTACACGCCGCCCGCTCAAGCGCAGCAACCCGCTTACTCGCCGCCGGCGTACAGCCCGCCCGCCTATTCGCCACCCGCTTATAGCCCTCCGGCGCAAGCCCAAGAACCAGCCACACGCTACGTTCCGGCTCAGCCGACCTATGCAGCCCAGCAACCGGCAGTTGCCGCATTGCCCCCGTCAGCGCCAGTCAGGACAGCAACCAACCCCTCTCCAGTGCTGGCAAACTCGACGGTTCGCGTTATCGCAACCAACTTCAATGCCCCATCAGGCCTGGCGTTCGACCGCACCGGACACCTGTACATAGCCAATTTCGCCACCAATAGCATTGACCGAATCAGTCCAGACGGCAGCCGCAGCGTCTTCAGCTCAGGCGCCAACTTCAAAGGACCGATAGGCGTCACAGTGGACGACCAAAACAATGTTTATGTCGCCAATTACTCCAGCGGAACCATCGCCAGAGTCAACCCCGCGGGCATTTCGACGATCATTGGTACAGGCTTCAAATCGCCCTATTACCTGACCATGGACCGCGACGGCAACCTGTGGGCCGG
>DTSE01000006.1 GCA_012965515.1 Candidatus Melainabacteria bacterium
AAAGTTTCCCGAAGGAAAACAGCCTACCTATGAAGTATTTGCAGATGGTTTCTTGAACAGCGCCGGAATTCCATCTGGCAGACCGGCTGACCTATGCCAGATGTCCGATGGATCTTTGCTTGTTTCCGACGATCACGGCGGCACTATTTATCGAATTACTTATAAGAAGTGATTGCAATTGGCGCCCGCATAGAGAAGTTGCATATTAAAGTGTGTACAATCTAATTTTGCAAAAAAAAAAGGTGTGATGCATCGCTTGAGAACCGCGATTGCTTTACATCTTGAGTATCCCTGGGGGACATCAATCACGTCGCCGCTGCCAGCTTTCTGTAAGCGGTTTTGTCTGGAGGATTTTGATATGCGTCGCGCAAAAGTCTTTGCAATGGCGGCCTTGTTTCTAGCTTTGCAACCTGGGTTGCTTGCTTCGCCGGCAAAAGCTAATGACCTGTCGAACTTAATCGGTAATTTGAGTGGTCTTACAAACTTCACCGACATCGACTCGCGGCAAGTGCAGATCGAAAGACGCATCAGAGACGCGATTTCGTCTGGTCGTTTAACTTGGGCGGAAGGTGATGTTTATTTGAAACAGCTGGCACAGATCGAAAGATCTGAGGCTGATTACAGAGTGTCCGACAACAAGCTGTCCACCTGGGAAAGCATGCGTCTATCTCTCGACCTCGACAAACTCAGTCGCGATCTCGAAACACATATGCGCGATCGCAGATCGGGTTCCGTCGACATTGACGCGATGCAAGCCGACATTCTGAAACGAATGACCGATGGTTTGTCCGGACGCAGATTAACGAGACAAGAGTACGATGATCTCAAATATGATTTCGATCGCTCTGCCTCACTCGAAGCACTCTACCGGCAGTCTGACAATAAGCTGGATTACGATGAAACCATGAAGCTCGCGCTCGAGCTGGATCGCTTGAGCAACAGATTGGAACGTACGCTGCATGATCGCGATATTTCCATCGGCGATGCCGATGCGCGTCAGGCAGAACTGGATAAAAAGATCCAAGATGGTCTTGGTTCAGGTAAGTTGACCGGTGACGAAGCGCAACAATTGCGCGCTGACTTCAATCGAATCTCCGAACGCGAAGCTGCATTGAAAGCGTCTGGACGTCCTATTTCTCCTGACGATCGCTTGGCTCTTCTAATTGATTTGGAGAGACTCAATACTCAGATTGAACTCAAGCTCAACAACTCGGAAACAGCTTCGGCGGGTTCAACCCAGATCAATGTGAGAAAGAGCCAGATTGAAACCTTAATCTCTGAAGCGCTGGTTCAAGGGCGGTTGACACCACTTGAAGCGCAGCAGTTCAAAACACAGCTTGATCGCGTTCAAACCTTGATTCGTGATATGTCGCAGGGCGACGGGCAATTGACGCCGATTGAATCTCAGACGATTTCCGTTGAATTTTCGATGCTCGAGTCTCGCGTCAATCGCACTATGCTCGGGCGTACTGGTGTTTGTCCTGGTATCACCGGTAGAGTCGCTGAGATTGAGCAGCGCATCAACGACTCAGCCTCAAGCAGGCGCTTGACTGATTCAGAAGCAGCGACTTTGCGCGCTGAGTTGCAGCGCATAAAAGAGATCGCTGCAAGTACAAGGAAAACCGATGGCACTTTCGCTCTCGATAGCTCGTTGGCTCTGGCGAGCGAACTTGAGAGATTGAGCCACAGAGTCAATCAAAGCTTGCACGATCGCACGGAGATCGCAATTGATCTCGATCAAAAACAACGAGAGCTCGACACGCAAATTGCAAAAGGTGTCTTGGCTGGAACGCTTACGCTTGCCGAAGCGCGTGAATTGGATGCTGAAGGCGATCGCATCGAGCGCAAAGAAGCAGAATTCCGCAATTCACAAAATGGATTGAATTACCGCGAAAGACTAGCGTTGGCATATGACCTCGAACAGTTGGAAACGAAAGTCGACCAGCAGATTCGTGACAGTGAGAAAGAGCCTGTCGACCTGCAAGCTCAAAAGGCACTGATAGACAAAATGGTGACATCAGCCACCATAAGCGGTCGCCTTACAAACGACGAAGCTCGTGCGATCAAGTCTGAGAAAGACAGGTTGACTGCTCTTGAATTTCAATGTCGCACTTCCGACGGTCGATTGACCGCCGGTGAAAGTATATTGATTGCCTCTGAGTGGGATAAACTGCAGCGTGACGTGAAGAAGCAGACCCAGGATAAGGAACGCGATCTCTCCGACATTGACTTGCGTCAATCCCGTATTCAACGTCGCATTAGCGAAGGTTTGTCCACGGGGCGCATAACTGCTCGTGAGGCAGATCGTCTTGCAAAGGATTTCGACGCGATTGCTACTAAAGAATCTCAGTTCAGAGCCGATGGAGGATTGAGTTACGGCGAGAGTTTGACACTTGCAATTGAGCTGGAGCAATTGACTCGCCGCGTGGAAAACGCGATTGCCAATGGCAAAATCAACCTGCCCGACGTCGACAGCAGACAAAGAGAAATCGATGTTGAACTCGCTGCCGCAGTTGCCTCCGGTCGTCTGGCGTTGAAAGATGCGCAAAACTTCCGTGTTGAAATCGATCGCATTGCCGCAGAGGAAGCTGGCTACCGTCAATCCGGTGCCGGTATAAGCGTAAGCGAAACGCAAATGCTTTTGACTGAACTCGACAAATTGCAAGCGACGGTTGATGCTCGGCTGAAAGATTCCAAACCGGTTTGGAGCGGACTTGACGGTCGGCGCAATGAAGTCAGTGCACAACTGACTCAGCTTGAGCAAGCGAAGAAATTGAAGCCGGAAGACTTGTTCAAATTCAAGTCTGAGCTCAATCGCATCACGCAAGCACAAGGTGCATTCCTCGCATCGGGCGGTGCAATTGATTTGGCGGAAACAGTTTCGCTCGTGAATGATCTTGATTTGTTGAAGCGCCGAATCGACAGTCGCATCGGCGTCACTTCCGTGAATCTTGCCTGGGATGACATTGATGGACGGCAGGCAGATCTCGATAGACGCATCAACAAAGCTTTGATGCGCCGCATGATCTCTCCGATCGAAGCGCAGAAGCTGAGGACTGAATCTTCCAAGATCCATCAGGCTGAAGCTATCTTCAAAGCCAACGACGGCTCACTCAGCTATTTCGAGAAAATGGCACTAGCTGGTCAATTGGATAAGCTGAACCGCCGGATCCCAGAATAAGCGTAGGGGCGATGCCATGCATCGCCCCTACGCTCTATGACCGGGCGATGAACGGCATCGCCCCTACGCTTCCTTCGCGACCTAACTAATCAGCAGCAGCTCTGCGGCGTTTATCCGATTGGAGAATACGCTTGCGCATGCGCACCGATTGTGGTGTCACTTCCATCAGCTCATCCGGCTCGATGTATTCGAGGCACTTCTCGAGATTCATTTCCATCGGCGCTTGCAATGTGACCAGCACGTCGCTGTTGGAACTGCGCATGTTGGTCAGTTTCTTCATTTTGCAAACATTGATGTCCAAATCCTGTGAGCGGGAGTTTTCGCCAACAACCATACCGGCATAAACTTTAGTGCCGGGGGTGATGAAGAATACGCCGCGGTCTTCGGCTTGAGCCAATGCGTAGGCTGTGGCGACGCCTTCTTCCCAGGCAACGAGGACTCCATTGCGCTGGCGAGCGATTTCGCCGCACCATTCGCGGTATTCACTGAATGCGTGGTTCATGACGCCGTTGCCTTTTGTGAGGCGCAGGAATTCGCTGCGGAATCCGATCAATCCTCTTGTAGGAATGACGAATTCGAGCAGTGATTGATTGCCTTCAACTTTCATGTTTAGCAATTCTGCTTTGCGCGGTCCGAGCTCTTGCATAACGGCGCCGGTGAAGTCTTCGGGCACATCGATGAAGAGACGTTCGAAAGGCTCGTTGTCTTTGCCGTCGATTTGCTTGAGGATTACTTCCGGTCTCGAGACTGCGAACTCATATCCTTCTCTGCGCATAGTTTCGATCAAGATACCCAAGTGCAACTCGCCACGACCGCTGACGATAAATGTATCGGTGCTGTCTGTTTCATCAACGCGCAAGCTGACGTTCGTTTCCAACTCGTGGAACAAGCGAGACTTGATTTGGCGCGAGGTAACGAACTTGCCTTCCTGTCCGGCGAAAGGGCTGTCGTTAACGATAAATGCCATCTTCATTGTAGGCTCGTCGATTTTGATGCGCGACAATGCCGTCGAAACATCGGGGTTGCCGATCGTGTCGCCGACGTTGGCAGTTGCGAATCCAGCGATTGCCACCATTTGACCGGCCTGTGCTTCGTTGGTTTCGATGCGCTTCAATCCGTGGAAGGTGAAGAGCTTAGAGATTTTGCCTTTGACGACGGAGCCGTCTTCCTTCATCAGGGCGACTTGTTCGTTGTCCTTGACGCGTCCGTTATAAACGCGACCAATTACGATGCGACCGAGGTAATCGTTGTAGTCGAGAATGGTGACTTGCATTTGCAAAGGCTCATCGGGATTTCCGATGGGCGGCGGGCAATGCTCGACCATCAGGTCCAAGAGCGGAATAAGGTTTTGACCTTCAATTTCCGGATCTTTCGTGGCGATACCTTTGACGCCCGAAGCAAAAATGTATGGGAAGTCGAGTTGCTCGGCATTGGCGCCGAGCTCGACGAAGAGGTCAAATACTTTGTCTACTGCGACGTGCGGATCGATGTTCGGTCGGTCGATCTTATTGATGACGACGATGGGACGCAGTCCGCGCTCGAGTGCTTTTCGCAGCACGAAACGTGTTTGCGGCATCGGTCCTTCACCGGCGTCGACGACCAGAAGCGCGCTGTCCACCATGCCGAGGATGCGTTCGACTTCTCCGCCGAAGTCTGCGTGTCCAGGGGTGTCAACGATGTTTATCAGAAACTCTTTGTACTTAACCGCGGTAGTTTTGGCGAGAATGGTGATACCGCGTTCGCGCTCCAAGTCATTGGAGTCCATAACGCAGTCAACCACTTCTTGATTGTCGCGGAAGACGCCGGTCTGGCGTAGGAAGCCATCGACCAGCGTGGTTTTGCCGTGGTCGACGTGGGCGATGATGGCGATGTTGCGAATATGAGCCATCGCCTCGCACATCTGCGCTTCAGTAATGGCGGATGCCTCCTGGGCGCTGGGTGTGTTTTCGGTTTCGGGTTTGTCCATGGTTGCTGAGTTCATGTTTCCTTTAGTCGTCCTTGGGCGATCGGGCTTTGCTATCTCGGTTCTTTTAGCCGGGAATCCCGGAAATATCTGTTGTTGTCGGTGTATTCTGTTATTGGGCTTTGGCGCTGTTTATTGGAGTTGACGGGCTTTGTCCGGTTTATATGACTCGAGCATTGAAAGCGGTGAAACGGTTTCTTCAAACGGGACCGTCGGCACTGTGATTCGCAGCCATGCAGGTGGATATCTCGTGCATCAGCCGGAGCAGGACATCATCCTTCTGTGCCAGGCACGCGGGCGGCTGAAGAAGGAACGCGTCTCCATCGTCACTGGAGACCGGGTTACTCTCGATGATGTCGATCCCGAAAAGGAGACCGGCGTCATCACGAGTCGTCTGGAAAGAGAAAATCTTCTCAGTCGGCCACTACTCGCCAACGTAGACCAGGTGATCATTGTACAGGCCATACATCAGCCCGCTTGGAACGCCCTCGTGTGTGATCGCTATCTAGTCCATTTCCAGCTCGAGGTGCGGGATTCGCTCCCAATTCTTTGCTTCAATAAGAGCGATCTTGCCTCCGAAGACGACAAGAAGACTTTACGAAGTATTTATGAACCGCTTGGCTACTTAGTTACAATTGTCTCTGCCGCCACTGGCGAAGGGCTTGACGGGCTGGCAAATTTGCTCATTTCGAAGGCGACTGTTTTTGCCGGACCATCGGGAGTCGGAAAATCAAGTTTGCTCAATAGGCTCGAACCTGAACTCCATCTAAAGATTGGCGTAATGGATAACGAATTCGGGGTCGGACGTCACACCACCACATACAGTGAGCTCTATCGCATATCGAAACGGCAACTCATATCACTGGGCGTGAGTGAAGAGAGTGTCGCCTGGGTTGCCGACACTCCCGGGTTTGGTCTTTCTGAATTCAAACACCCGGAGCCGCTTGATGTCGTC
>DTSE01000007.1:0-1167 GCA_012965515.1 Candidatus Melainabacteria bacterium
CCTTCACTGCCTCGACCAAACTTTGCTCCTTGAATGACGTCTCGCAAGCTCGCTGGCATGTTTACATCCAACTCCGACGTAAACCTTCCGAGCGTATCCGCGAAATAAGTGAGAATATCTTGTCGACGGCGTTTGCTTTCAGTTTCACGCATCCGCCCTTCCGCATCTGCTATGAGGCGTTGCTTTTCCCCGGCGTCAGCGTCAAGTTCGGCTAAGCGTTCTGAAAGCACTCGGCGCGCTTCCGATCTGCCTTGTGCGGTTAGAACATCCCGCAGACTGATGTCGTGCCGATGAGTGGCAAGAATTCCATTGACGCGATCAATCGCAGCGACAACTTGTTCTAACTTGTTGTTTTGAGAGTTGCGCTTTTCGGTCAGCTCCCGAACCTTTTGTCGCCCAATTTGTAGGGCGTGGAGCAGTTCATCTTTGTCAGCGACTAGTTCAAATTGGTCTGCGACATGATTGTCGTAATGTTGTCCACACATAGGGCAATCCACCTCAGGCGGTTCGACCAATGCCTGCCTAAAAGAATCATCGGCTTCCCTAAGAGCGGCTTCAACCACGGCCACGTGCTCAAGCCAAAGATGGTACTCCTCATTTATGCTCGCTAGTTCGTTGCGAAAATGTGTTTGGGCGTCATGAAGTATCTGACTTTCGCGCACAAGGCATTCCGCTTCGCTCTTGAACTCATCGAGATCGATTGAAATAACTGCGCCGGCCATCGTTTCGCCGATTCGGCGGTAGGCTTGATCAACAGCCTTGCGCTCGGCGTCGATTTTGTTGAATTCAGCTTTGAGGCGGTCACGCTCCGCTTTGGCTTCATAGAAATCGTTAGGACGAAGGCCGCTGTGATACTCCGACAGTGCCTTAGCAGAACTTGGGAACATTGTGAGGTCGACGAAACTCTTCCAGGGGTTTTGCCAGCTTGCATCCTGGTCGACGTAGTAAGGGGCGAATACATAGGAGGGAGGTGGGGACTTGGTCTCATCTTTCTTATTCGCAAGCACGAGCTTGAATGAGCAAAGTTGCCCTAGATAAGGTCCTAGCACAGACGTGACATGCGGCGTGCTGATCAGCACCGACTTTTCGTGATCCAGTATCGTATAATTATCCAATGTCTTAAGGGCCGCGTATCGGCTATTGCCGATCGAGAATTCCAAAAGTGAT
>DTSE01000007.1:1182-1624 GCA_012965515.1 Candidatus Melainabacteria bacterium
CCAGACGTCGTCCAGCTTATGGGGTTTGGCGCCTAGGGCGTCATAGAGGCTCTTTAAGATCGCTGACTTTCCAAACCCGTTTCCTGCTACGAGTACGGTTGCTGGTGATGATAAGTCGATCTGCAATCCTCTTCGCTCTTTGTTGGAGAGCAGGGAGAGCTTTGAAAATCTCATCCGTTCCATTGCGTTTTCCCCGCAGACTTTTCAGTAATCGACGCAAACCTTCGGCATTATGTCGTGACATGTATAGCCTCATGAGCTTCAATCAACAGGGCCGCTTCGGCGTGTAGACCGCTGTAGCCGGAAAGATCGGCAATGCCGTTGCGCATCGCAGCTGCAAGTCCCGTAATCGTGGCGCAGGTCATAACAAAAGCGATATTGGCAGCGACCCACTCTTCTGCGTTCGTTCGTATAGCTTGAGCTTGCGGCTGACGAGAGTTGC
>DTSE01000008.1 GCA_012965515.1 Candidatus Melainabacteria bacterium
GCTGGTAGTGTCACTGAAAGTTAGACTGATTGATCATTCTGGCAATCGGGCTGGGTAGACCGATTACGCCAAGCGGCTGATCTGATTTCGCACCTGTGTCGGCACCAGCCTTCTCATCTCTTTTGTCCGCTTTTGATGCAGCTTCGGATTTCGCTTTATTCTCCGCTTTGGATTTCGGCTGTTTTTCCGCCTTGGTACTTTTCTCCGGCTTTGCCGCCTGCTCAGTTGTGGTTGCCGCAGCTTGCTCTGTTTTCTCTGCCGCCTTTTCTTTCGACTTAGCTTCACTCACCAGCGGCGTTAGAGCCGGCATCAGAAGCGTCAGACTCAACGCCAGTGACAAAGCCCTGACACGATGGCGCTTTTGAAGGGTAACACTTTCAATTGGTGAGTTTTTCAACATGAGCTCCTCAGCTTCTAATTAAGGCGCATGAAATGCGCAACAACTTTTCATTCAGTCTAACTTTCAGTGACACTACCAGCAGTGGCAGCCTCAAAGAGAGACAATTGCATAACTTCGTCTATCGGGATGTTTCTAAACTTAGGTCCGTCCAGAATTTTGCTGGCGGCACTACGGCGCTCCATTTGCTGCATCAAGTGCTGAGCGCGCGTGATAATTTCGGAAGGCAAACCGGCCATTTTGGCGACCTGAATACCAAAGCTGCGGCTAGCTCCTCCCGGAACAATGGAACGAATGAACTCCACATGCCCATCGTTTTCCTTGACGAGAACCTGATAGTTGGATATCTGCGGGAAGAAACCGGCCAGTCCATTCAACTCATGGTAGTGAGTTGCGAAAATGGTTCTCGCCCTGACTTCTTTGGCCAGATACTCGGATACCGACCAGGCAATCGCCACACCATCGTAAGTGCTGGTTCCGCGCCCGACTTCATCTAAGAGGATTAGCGAACGGCTGGTCGCAGACAAGCAGCATTGCGTCGTTTCACTCATTTCAACAAGAAATGTCGACTGACCTTGTGAGAGATCGTCAGCGGCTCCAATGCGTGTGAATATTCGATCGACAATTCCGACTGTAGCGGAATCAGCCGGCACAAAGGAACCCATTTGAGCCAGAATAACGATATGGGCAGTCTGCTTCAACAAGCTCGATTTACCAGCCATGTTTGGTCCGGTAAGAATAATCATTTGGTGATCGTCACTGTCACCTTCGAGCCTGGTGTCGTTTGCAACATATCTACCCTTGGGTAAAATACGCTCCAATACAGGATGACGCCCCTTTGTGATTTTCAGTTCAAACGAGTTATCGACCCGCGGTTTGACATACCTTCCGTCAATAGCAACTCTCGTTAGTGAAAGCAACGCATCGAGAGTGGCCAGATTGTTTGCCACCGCAAGCAAGTCACCACCAACATTCGTAAGACGCTGTCTTAACTGGGTAAACAGCTTGTACTCAACATCGGATTGTCCCTTCTCGGCGTTGAGAATCTTCGCTTCATACTCTTTAAGCTCAGGCGTGATGAAACGCTCAGCATTGGTCAAAGTCTGCTTTCTGATGTAATCATCAGGTACCAAGCCTTTCTGCGAGTTCGTCACCTCGATGAAATAGCCGAAGTTGCGGTTGAAGTTGACCTTCAAACTTTTGATTCCGGTGCGCTCTGCTTCTTTTCTCTGCAGATCTTCTATCCATTGCTTTCCGCCGCCGAGAAGATTGCGAATTTCGTCCAACTCCTCGTCATAGCCTTCTTTGAAGATGCCGCCTTCAGTCAATTCTCTGGGCGGATCAGCACAAAGGGCGCGCGAGATTTCTTCTTTGAGAGTTTCCAAACTGGGCGGAAGATCGGAGAGACATTTGAGGCTGTCGCTCTTCAGTCCTTTGACCGCATTTTTCAACGCAGGCAGTTGCGAAAGAGAATTTTCGACGGCTGCCAGTTCTTTCGGATTGATCGTACCGGAGGAAAGCTTGACTGAGAGGCGCTCCAGGTCAGAGAGGGAGGAGAGACACTCTTTCAATGTTTCGCGAACTTGATGTTGTCCAATCAATTCCTCGATGGCATTCTGACGCTGCTCTATGGCTCCAACATCGAAAAGGGGGCGCATCAACCACTTGCGGATCATGCGGCTGCCCATGCCGGTTTGCGTTTGGTCTATTACCCAGAGCAAACTGCCCTGGAAAACACCGTCGCGGGAAGTTTCAGTCAATTCCAAATTGCGCCGAGTGTTTTCATCCATGGTCATGTGACCATCGACACTGTAGGTCGAGATGCCGTTAAATCGCGGCATCTGCGCACCGGTAGTTTTTTCCAGATACTCTAACGCAGCACCAGCAGCAGCCGTCGCCAGAGGCATCTTGTGGCAGCCAAAACCTTCGAGAGTAGAGACTTCGAAGAACTGACAAATTCGCCTTTGCGCCGGTTCGAATTGGAAGTACATGGCAGGGCGCCCTGTGACATGGTATTGCTCCAGGATTGCCGGAGGCAAATCAATCACTTCTCGCGCAACAACGTCATCACCTTGCGGTTTGACCACTCGTTTTGCCGCAATAATTTCACGCGGCTGTATGCGACCGATTTCTATTGCAAGAGTGCTTTCAGGAACCTGGGTGACAAAGAATTCTCCGCACGAAGCGTCTACAAAAGCCAATCCCCAGAGGTCGTTTCCACCGGTTGCCTTTACTGCAGAAAGCAAATAGTTGTTTTCTCTGACCGGCAAGAGATGAGACTCGAGCACCGTCCCTGGTGTCAAGATACGGGTTACTTGTCGCTCGACAGGTCCTTTCTCGGCACCGACAATGCCGACCTGCTCGCATATGGCAACCGAATATCCTTTTTGAATTAAACGCGCCAGGTAAGCATCGACGGCGCGCACGGGCACACCAGCCATCGGCATGCGCCCGCCGGGATAAGATGACTCAGGTCTGCCTGTCAAAGTGATATCGAGTTCGCGCGACGCAACCTGAGCATCACTGTCAAACATTTCATAGAAATCACCGACTCTGAAAAAGACCAGGAAATCGGGGTATTGGGATTTAATCTCCCAGTATTGACGCATAAGAGGCGTCAGCTCACGGGTTTTCTCGCCTTCGGCAGCGGGGACATCGCCGGCTGCTCCGGCTTCTGTCACTTCGTTTTGCGCGTTCTTCGCTTTTTTCACGTTTTCAAAACACCTTGAGTTCGCTTTCTGTTTCCCGAATGCTCCATTCGAACCTTGGCAGACCCCGCCGTATATCTTTTCGATTCACTTTGAGCTTATTTTGTACTCAAAACAATTCGACACATACGCGGATCATCGGAACGACTGTGAGTCAGACCAATCTTACATTTCGACACAGGAGTCTGTTCGCATTAGAGGATAAGCTTCTGGTAAGATGAGCCTTTGGTAATATAGACAACTCTAGAGCGGGAGCCTGTGAAGGCGTTTGGTGGGTCCTGCGAATTTCCGAGCCAAAAATAGGGCGGTAACCAGTGAAAGTTATGACAGAAATCAAGCATCAAGAAAATAGCTCAACCAGTTCGAAGAATTTGAAGCGCGGACTCATTGCTTTTGCAGTCGCGGCTTCCCTATCGCTTACGGTTGTAGGTTTGCTAAGCACCCAGGAAAGTTTCGCAGCGCCCAAGGCGACCGGTGCAAGCACCAAGACCACCAAAGACAAGAAAGAGCCTGCCGCAGACAAGGACAGCAAAGATAAAGACGCCAAAGACAAAGACGCTAAAGATAAGGACGGCAAGGAGAAAGCCGAGGCGCCAGCTGCACCGGAGCCGCCCCTTGAAAATGTTCAAAGCGTCACGACTCAGCAGCTTGTCGACAACCCCAATCAATACCTGCACAAAAACGTCAAATTCACTGCGCCGTTTCATGCATACTCCAGCCTCGCTCTTGACTACAAGCCGGCTTTGCGCCCATCCAAGAGCTTTCTGTCGTTCTTGATTCTGAGACCGAACAGCAAAGTACCGTTCTCGGAAATCAAACTGGCAATGCCAATTCCTAAGGACAAAGATCCGAAAAATAAATTGCTGCAAGACTTAAAAGACGGCGACACTATCGAAGTCGCCGGCACTGTTTTTGCGACAGCACTCGACGAACCATGGGTCGACGTCAAACAACTCGTGAAGATTGCCAGCGCGCCAGACCCTAAGAAAGACAAAGAAAAGGATAGTGCCAAGAAAGAAGATACGAAGTAATCTTGTGCCATTATGATGATGCGAGTATCGCCTAGTTGCCAAAAGTCCGACATCTCAGGAGAAACAAAATGCCCGATACCCAACAACTGATGGCGCTTTTAAACACCCTCAATGGGAAGCACGGCATTTTGGGTTGTCTGCTCATCTCGCGTGACGGACAGGTCGTAGCTACATCGCTGCCGCCTGAAGTAGACGTGGCGATGATCGGAGCGTTGTCCGCAACGCTTTTCTCCAATAATGATGTTTCCATTCAGAGAATGAATCGCGGCAACCTGATGCAGATGACGCTTTTGACAGACCAAGGCATTCTGCACTTTTACGAAGTAGCAAATCACTTCCTTGTTGTTCTCACGGCTAAGAACCAGAAGATCAACCTGGAAGGTCTGATTCGCTCGGTCGAAGAACAAGGCAAGACACTTCAGAGCTTGATCGGCTAGAACGCCTCTTGCGCAAGCGTCCAAATAAAAACGGAGCGGAAGCGCATCAACGTGCTGGGCGCCTGATTTCGCACGTTTAGAAACGCGAAAAATTTACCATATAAGCTATAGTAGTTATCGAGAGCATATCGATAGCGGGCGGGGTCTCAGAGATTCGCGCCAGGTAAACAGGGTCCGATGCAGGGTGCTTTTATCGAGGAGTGTCTATGCGTCTTTCAAAAGTGAAGCCGGCATTGCTGGCAGCGCTCTTCGCCATAAACACTGTTGTGCCCGCCTACGCAGCCAGATTCATCGACCTGGGCAGCAGCTGGGCGGAAAAATACGTCAACGATTTATCCGACAAAGGCGTGATCCCGGCTGAGTCGGATGGGAAATTCAAGCCGTCAGAACCAATAACACGAGCAGTGCTATCGATGTGGATGGTGCGAGCACTGGGTCTGGAGAACCAGCCGGTATCAACTACTGCCAGCTTTCCGGACGTAAAACCGAGCGACCCTTACTACAAATACGTTGAAATCATCAGGCAAAACAATTACATCGCTGGATTTGCCGACGGGTTTAGACCAAATCAATTCATTCAACAGGGCGAAGTGATAGTGATCGTGGCGCGCGCTCTTCGCTCTCAGCCGCCGGACGAGGGCACGGTGGAGCGCGTATTGTCGCGCTATGAAGACGGCAGCAAAGTGCCGCAATGGGCTCGAACCGGAGTTGCGCAAGCCGCACAGAGCGGGCTTTTGGACGGAGATGAGAAGCCGAATGTAGTAGATGCTACGACGATTGCGACAAGAGCCGCAGCCGCCGCTTTGATTTACAGATTGCAGCAAAGCCTGGCACGAAAAGACATCGCAGATTCCACTGCGCAAGCAGTCAGCGCCGGGACGGCACCAAATATAGCATCAACACAATTGGCTGCTACACCTCCTGCATTCCAAGGACGCGTCAGCGAACAGGGTTTCGGCCAGCCCAGCTATCAACCTGGCTATCCCCAGCCAGGTCAAGCCCCCCAACAGATGCCTCCGCAGATGCCCCCGCAAAATCCTTACGCAGGAGCGGTTCAGCAAGGCTATCCGCCGATGCAACCGCAGTATCCGCAAGCGGGCGGTTATCCACCGCCCAACCCCTATCTTTCTGGAAGAGTGGCTGTCGTGGCGGCCGGAACCAAATTGCAAGCCAGCCTCAAAAACACGCTGGATTCAGGCTCCACACAGCCCGGCGAATCAGTTGAAGCGACACTTGGCTCTCCCATTTACTCCGGCGGAGTGGAAGTCGTGCCGGCTGGAAGTAAACTCGTCGGTCAAGTCACCAACGTGGTTTCTGCGAAACGTTTCAAGTTCGGTGCAAACGGAAAAATAGATATTCGATTTACACAAATTGAAACTCCCGACGGAAGAAGAGTTCCGCTCTCGGCGTCTATCGATGATGCGCAACTGAGATTGACCGGTGGAACAACAGCTGGTCGCGTCGGCAAGGGTCTGGTTACCACCGGAGTGGGAGCAGCAGGAGGAGCCGCTCTCGGTACGGCGCTCGGGGCCATTGTGGGAGCAACGGGACGCGGACAAGTCGGCCGCAGTACAGGTATGGGAGCTGTGTTTGGCACCGCCCTCGGTGGCGGAGTAGGTGCAGTAGGGGCGGTCGTTCGCAAGGGCTCGGAAATCACTATTCCTGCCGGTTCCAACTTACCGATTCAGCTCGACGAATCGATGCAGATCACAGCCGGTGGTCCACCACCGCCTCAATATGGTTATCCATACGGTGGTGGCGGATACGGTGGCTACCCCCCTCCTCAAGGTGGTTATCCTCAGCCTCAAGGTTATCCGCCGCCGCCACAAGGTGGTTATCCACCACCAGCCCAGGGCGGATACTACCCGCAGTAACCTTAAGCTAGAACGAAAACCGCTTAATCTGCACCGAAACGGCGGTTTCTATGCGCGTACTCTTCAACGGCCTTATCGAAGTTTTCCGGCGTGAAGTCAGGCCACAGAATAGGTGTTATATAGAGTTCCGAATAAGCCGCTTGCCACAAGAGGTAATTAGATAGACGCATTTCGCCGCCCGTTCTAATCATCATTTCCGGGTCGGGAATGTCTCCGGTGAAAAGATAGGTTGCCAGCAAATCCTCGGTAATCTCATTAGCGTTCAAGCGGCCCTCTGCCACATCGACAGCCAAGCGCTTTGCAGCCTGAGTAATTTCCAGCCGCGAGCCGTAATTGATCGCCACTTGAAGATTTAAACCGGTGTTGTTCTTTGAGTCATCCATCGAACGTTCGAATGACTTTCGCAAGCGCGTAGGTATTGTTGACATGTCACCAAGAAAGCGCAGGCGGACTCTGTTTTCTGCCAGCTCGTCAAATTCATCACGCAAGACATTGCTAAAAAGTTCGAATAAGTATCGAACCTCTTCCTTGCTCCTCTGCCAGTTTTCGCTTGAAAAGGCGTAGACGGTAAGGTATTCCAGCCCGATTGCACCAGCATGCTGCACGAGTCGTTTGAGCGACTTGACGCCCTCTTTGTGACCGGAAAGGCGCGGCAGCTTGCGCTGATCTGCCCAACGCCTGTTGCCATCCATGATGATGGCAACGTGCCTGAGCGGCAATGTGGACATTGATGTCGCCTGTGACGCCTCGGTGTCTTTCGTGCTTACAGGCTTTGCCTTTGACGCTTTCAACGGTCAACTCACTGAAAGTGCTGATGGTGCTCTCACAAGCACTAGCTGGCAATTTTACCGGCTCTTACTGGCGCGAGCAAAAAACATAAACAATTCCTCACGGGAATGGATATAATCACAGAATCTTCCGAGAACTGCGGCAGCACAGGGTTGCATGTACGAGAGAAGCTGAAGGATGCGTTCGATTTATTCCTTATCAGCTTGAATTCGCTTCACCTCGCGCCTAGCCAGCCAGAATCTCAAGCATCGTCCAATCTTGCCTTTATCTCTCAATGCCTTTTATCAAACCGACCTACAACATAGACGGAGACGTCACGGACATAATTATCGAAACGCTTGTCGCAGACGGCGTAAAAGGTCTGATTTTCGATTTAGACAGCACTCTAATCGAATCAAAATCAGCGCGCCTGACTGACGAAGTAAACGCCTGGCTGGTCAAAGCCAGACCGCATTTTAAGATGGTGATTTTGAGCAATAACAAAAACGCGGTATACCTCGAAAAGGTCAAAACGATCTTGGAGATGCCTGTAATCGGATATGCGAAGAAGCCGAGTCGAAGAGGCTTCAAGCAAGCAATTGAGATGCTCGGGCTGACACCAGCTGAAGTGGCGGTGATTGGCGATCGTCCACTAACAGATATCCTCGGAGGTAAGCGCAGTGGCGCCAGAACGGTGCTTGTAAAAATTCTGCGCACTATCAAAGAACCCTCGTGGAAAACCAGTATTAGAAACCTGGAACGGCGCTTGATTGGCAAATGATCGCCACATCACACAGCTTGCAAAATTGATCCGATTGGGTTAGCTTGAAGCAAGTTGTGGTGAGGGTTTTAGGTGCCTATACAGAAGATATACAAGAGCGGCATGCCTCTTGTTTGTTTTAGCTGTATTACTGTTTCTCTTGCATCAAGCTTTGGCTTGGCACCTGATGCAGTGGCAAAGCAAATTGGCGGGCCTGTCGAAAAGGCACAGCCTGTAATTACCCTTTCTCAGGTGCAGCCACTTGGCTCTCCGCTTGTTCCAGCAGCATCTCTGGCGTCGGTCAAACCTCGAACATCCGGAGCTGTCGCAAGACGGCCGTCATCGCCTGGAAGAGGAAAGAAAAAAGCAGCTATCGCCGATCACTATCGTTTGGGTTTGTCACTGAAGGCTAAGGGTGACGTAAACAAGGCCCTCGTCGAATTTCTCAAAGCAACCCAGAAAAATCCTCGGCAGATAAACGCATTTTATGAGCAAGCTCTGATCTTCAGACAGCAAGGATATTTGAAGCTCGCAGATTCGTCACTCGAACAAGCTTTGCGTATCGCCAAATCTTCAACGAAAACATACGGGAAGAAAACTTCTCAAGCCGCAAAAATTTTCAACGAAAACGATCTGACTCGTATTCGACTTCTTCTTGCCACAGTCCGGCTCGAGCAAGGAAATGTCGGAAGCGCAGCTGAGGAACTGTCGCGCTCGTTGGGCATTACCCTAACATTGCCGAACAAAGAGGCAGAAGGCGAAATAGCATCCGATCGGGAGCCGAATTCTCCTACGACTATTTTGCAGCTCCACCCGCAGGTCGAGGAAGGGCGGCAGAAAGAAGTCAAAAAGAAAAAACCACAGCCGGCGCCAATCGCCAGGGTTAATGAAGACGATTTGTGGTCCGAACCTGGAGATACGAAAACGGCCAGCGCAGCCGCAACAATCACACAGACGACGGCAGCGCTTGCAGAACCAGAGAAAGAGACGCCAGCGGATGCGACTGTGTCTGCGCTGCTGAGAGAAGGGATCGCCGGTTTAAAAGAACACGTTTTCAATCCACTTTCTATTCTCGGGATTCCACGGATCTCAGTGGACACAGAAAAAGCTGACCCAGGAAAGAAGGAAAAGCAGACGCGCCGCTCTTTCTGGAGCGAAACCAAACGCAGAGCGGCAGAACGAGCAGAGAAAGCAGCCCAGGAGCGAAAGCTTGCTGCAGAAAAGAGACGCGCAGAGCAGGAGCGCATTGCAGAAGAAAAACTTCTTGCGCAAGAAAAGAAAATCGCCGCGGCAAAAGCACTTGCAGAAGCGAAGAAACTAGCGGCAGAGCAAAAGTTGGCCGAAATAAAACGCCTGAGAGAAGAGAAGAAGCTTGCCCAAGAAAAACGAATTGCCGACGCCGAGAAATCCGCTGAAGAAAATGCACCGGACAAGAAGAAAAAGCGCCTGGGTTGGCTAGAAAAGCACCTTTCGCTTACACCCGACCAAGACGAAACAGCGACAAAGCGGAGCAATCATGAGGACTCTTCGGAAATTGCTGAGGACAAAACCAAGAGCCCTGAATCAAAAGAAATAACAATCGCAGACCGGCGCAAGGCGCAAAGAGCAGAACGCTTGGAGGAAACTCAGGACAAGGTCTTTGCCCGGGAAGAAAGCAAAGAAGACAAAGACGATGTCGTCTATACATCTAAAACTGCTGCGCTCACCTTTACGCCAGAACACACGGCTTCCGCACTCTCTAATGGTGAAGATTCCGGCGATTCCGTCGAGGGTGGCTCCTTCAGCCTGACGATGCCACCGGCAATTACTAAGCGCATCTCGCTTGTAGCCGCCCTTCTCTCAGCTTTCAACCATGAAGAAAGGCACAGCACAGCAGAAAAGCCACCAGAGAAGCCCGTAGACCCCATTGACGCAAGACTCAAGTATTTGGCTGAGCATGGTACTTCCTCTCTAAAGGAAGGCGAAGCTTTCATGTTTTCAGAAGAAAGCGGCGAAGCAACACTATTTATGGGCAATGGAGAAGTGATTAGGCGGACCATCGCCATAGCGCGCGGCCATGAAGAAGTGGCAAAACTTCGCCGCCCGGACATACTCATCCCGGAAGAACTAATCTACAATCTAGCTTTAATGGCAAAGATTTTGCCCAAGCAGGACGAACCGAAAGAATCAGAGATCAGCGTGGAGCAAAAGGAAACAGCTCCCACACTGAAGATGCCGGAAATTCTAGGCAAGCCTCACTCATTCACTGATTGGCTTAGGGACGTTCTGAATCTGTAGAACACCGCTCGGGAACCGACTTTGGAAAGCGGCAACGAAAAGGCTAAATCAGGATACATAACTCCAGCGACCGGCGCGATCATCGCGGCGAATATCATCGTGTTTGCTGTGATGGCGGTCTTTACCGGTACCGAAGCAATTTCCGGACCTAACAACCAAGTCTTGTTGAACTTTGGGGCAGACCAGGGCGTCAGAGCCATGAACGGCGAGTACTGGCGCATTATCACGAACATCTTTGTCCATCTCGGTCTGCTGCATATCTTCATGAACATGTGGATTTTCGCCGTGATGGGCCCGAACGTCGAGAGAATCTATGGAAGTCTCAAATTCCTGCTTGCTTACGGTTTCGCCGGAGTCATTGCTTCTCTCACCAGCATCTACATGCATCCTTACAATATTTCGGCCGGCGCATCTGGAGCCGTTTTTGGAATATTTGGATTGTGGTTTGGTTTTCTGCTCGCCAACAAAAAGGTACTTCAAGAAAACTTCGTCAAAGACAACATGAAAAGCGCAGTTGTCTTTTTGATCATGGTTTTGGCAAGCGGATTTATGCGCAGCGGAATCGACAATGCCGCCCACGTTGGTGGAGTAGTGGCCGGCTTTATGTGCGGCTTCTTTCTCTGCCCTGTTTTTCCCGGCGACCCACCATGGAGAAAGAAAGATTTTCTCGGAATCGTATTGATGCTCGCTGTAGGATACGGTGCATTTTATTTCGCAAACCAGAGAACGCATCAACTCATCAAAAGCCAGAGTGTTGCATTGTCTCCAGCGGATCTTAAAGAACCGACGGCACTTTTGAAAAACAACAAACTTTCGGAAGCTGTCAAAGCACTCGATTCACTTCTGCAGAAAAGTCCGAATGACCCAAGAGCGCACTATCTGCGCGCCCTGGCCTATGCAAATCTTCGAGAAGATGGAAAGGCTCTTGCCGACATAGATGAGACTTTGAAAGTATGGCCCGATAGAGCACCGGCGCTGCAGTTCAGGACCGAGAGACTGATTAACCTTGGACGCTTTCAGGAAGCTTTGAAGAGCGCAGATAAAGCAATTGCAGCGGCTCCGAACGACAGCATGGGTTACATGATGAGATCATCCATTTACGACCGTTTGGACGATGTTTCAAAATCACTTGAGGACAGCACTGAAGCCGTCAGACTGGCACCCAACAACGCCAATGCGTTTAGTCACCGAGGCTATTCATATATGAATCTCGGGCTGTGCGATGACGCACTGAAGGACTTTTCAACAGCACTGCAACTGGACAAAAATTTAGTCGGGGCTATGAATGGGCGCATGTTCGCATACTTCATGCAATCGGACTACATAGAATGCGATAGACAAGCCATGGAAACACTTGCCAAAGTTGGGATGAAAGATCCTTGCGCACCATATGCGGTGATTATGGCAGCCATTTGCCGCAAACAACTTGGACATATTCCGGAAAGAATTGCTCTAGTTAATCAGTCCGCACAAATCTTTGATGCAAAAAAATGGCCATACCCGATTATTCAGTTCATGAACGGACAACTGAGTCCTGCTGCGGTTTTCCAGCTGGCAACAGACAACGATAAAATGACTGAAGCTAAGACTTACATTGCCTTTGATCTTCTCGCCGACAACAAAGGTGCAGAAGCGAGTCCAATGATCGTCTGGGTCAAAGAGCATGGAAATAAAACTTTCAATGAGTACGATCTGGTCAGCGCCCTTCTCAACAAAATGAAGAAGTAGCGGGACAAGAATAAGGGCTGATGCGGCTTTGAAGGTTTAATGTCAAGCATTTGAACTTTTTGCCCGCAAATTACGTTTCTACACTTGTGAGGCAAATTTTGCCTTGCAATGTAGACGGATTTTCACAAGGAGATGACCTATGAAAAATACAACAAAGAAACTCCTCATTGTCGGCACCGCTTTGTCCATCCTTCTAATCGCCGCGCAGGAAGTGCAAGCGGGCGGATTGCACGATGTCCGCACTGAAGCTTCAGGGGCTATGGACTGGGATAACTCAGCAATGAGTGAACCAAAACTTGGTTCCAACAACTCAGGCAAACATCCTCGCAAAAAGTTTGTCGCTCAAAAGAAGAGAAAGTCTTCAAAAAATAAAAGGACGAAAGATCGCACTACAAGCAATGTTTGGATGTTCGAAGGAAAGAAAACCTAGCAATGTCTGCTAGGGAATTCAAACGCACACAATTGCTCTGAAACTCCAAAACGGCCTAGCCCAAACTGCGCGCAGTTTTTCTTCAAACGCGGACAATCAGCCGGCTATTCATCCAAGTGTTGTTGCAACCACTTGTTAAAACTATCGTATTGCAAATCCATGAAATTATGACCGCTCCACTCGTAAATCTTCAACGTGGACTGGGGCAGCGCCTTATGGATGTGCTCTACATAAACGCATGGCGCTACTGGATCAAACCTTCCGACAGAAAGATGAACGGGACAATTCACGTTGATTTTGCGGTCGACAAAATTGACGCCGCCAAAATTTTCGACAATCTGTTCGAGCGTATGCGGCTTTGTCTCCAGCAAGGTTCGTTCACGCCAGGCAAGTTTGTCACCGAGCTCCAGAGCTTGCAATTTTGGAAAAGCACCCTTAAGAAACCAGCGAAAGGCAACTTCCATCGGCTTCAGTACGCGTCCCGGCAGCG
Organism: Candidatus Melainabacteria bacterium; assembly: GCA_012965515.1. Taxonomy (GTDB): domain Bacteria; phylum Cyanobacteriota; class Vampirovibrionia; order Obscuribacterales; family Obscuribacteraceae; genus QKMZ01. The sequence continues at coordinate 12,901 of DTSE01000008.1, forward strand.
AGGCAGCAAAAACTCTCTGCACCATCTCCGGATGTCGCTCTGCAATCGTGATAGACAAAATCGAACCAAGCGAATGTCCGATGAAAACAATAGGTAAATTGAGATCGAGGGTTTGCAGAGTTTCCATAACGTCTGCAAGGTGGACTTCGAGGTCCGTTGTATCAAACGGTTCTTCACTGAGCCCGTGTCCGCGCAGATCAAGAGCGTAAGCACGGTGTCCTCGCTTATGCAAAAACTCCAATTGCTTGGTCCACATCTCACCGTTTGATCCGGTGCCGTGGATCAAAACCACGTCAGGATGAGTCTTTGTTTGCTTGAAGTCGGACTCGTATGTGCGAACGTGCAGTTTCATTTTTCACAGGACACTGGGCAAATTAGCTTGCACGTCGGGTGCAATCTAGGTGGTCTGTCCCTGCGAAATATCGAGCATCGCATGCTTACCGTACTCGGCTCGCACGGGCTCTCTGATGCTGCCTGAGGCAGGATCGAAAACAGGCGAAAAGCCCGGATCGCAGAAACCAAGGATCATTCTAGCAATATCGTAAACCGCTTCGGTACGATCAAGGCTGTAACGCGTCGGCAACTTGTAATGCTGGCGATCTGCTATCGGGGTGAAATTCTCGACAATGTCCAGGATGTCTTCCGGTTTCTCGACTTTGTATGCCAGATTCTCTTTGACGAGAAGCTGAACGGTGCCCAATTCCTGGGGCATCGGCTTGGTGATGGTATCGAAGACCAGAGGCAGTTTTTTGGAGATTGCCTCAAATGTAGTCAGTCCACCCGCTTTCGTGACCATCAAGTCGACATGGGACATGATGTCAGCCATTCTGTCGTAGTAAGGCATTACTGCAGTCGGGACAGGGCTCTGTGCGGCTGCATTCTTGACCTTGTTATAGAGCTCTTCATTGCGACCACACAGGAAAATGATTTGAATGTCCTTCTTGGTCTTGCTCAACTGGTGATACATGTCGAGCATGTTTCCGCCGCCGGCCCAGCCGGAATTGAGGAATATGGTCGTGCGTTCGGCATCGAGTCCGAGCGACTCCATGAATTCTTTGCGGGAAGTAAGCGGTGGCTTCAAGAACTGAGGGTTGACGGGCATTCCGACAATTCGAATCTTTTCGGCAGGTACTCCCCACTCAACCAACTGCTGTTTGGAGAGGGAGTTAGGAACAACCGTCAAAGCGGCATCCGGGCAAGCCCATCCGCGCCAGAAGTTGCCGTTGGGATCTGTGACGACTGTCAATAGTTTGACTCTGTCCGCCATGCCGAGATCCTGGAGGACTCTGGCTACATATTGATTGGTCATCGGGTGAACCGAAACAATCACGTCCGGCTCGGATTCGGCAAAAAGCTTGCTCAGATAGCGTTTTACGATCAGGTAGCCGAGTTCGGAATCGTTCGGTTTAAAGGTCTGGATGAACCAGAAGTAGTACTTCATCCACTCCTGTTTATGACCCAAGAGGTAGTTGTAAAGCTCTACAAACTTTTTGTTTATGGGGTGGCTCTTTTCAACAATCGTGTCAGAACTCAGATCAAATGAGTATCCGCGGGAATCGCGCGCAATCAATTCTTTCACCGCCGCGTCGATGGCGTTGACGGCACTCCTGTGCCCACCTCCGGTATCGGAGTAGAAGAATGTGATGCGGAAATTGGACTTCGCCATAGTGATCTCGCTTTCCAACGGGTTCTATTTCTGTCGATAATTTGTTAATGTGGTTCTAATTTATGGCTTTTTCAGCCATTAGTAAGGGGCTTCCACTAACCGGTAACTACGCTATGCGCCAACGTGCAAGATTTCAAACCGTCTTGGCAACCACCGCCTTGACAGCGGTGACGTTCTCATCACCTTCCTTGGGGGCTGAGACTGCAAAGAAAATGTTGACCAGCTCCGCTGAAAAGTTCGAAGCTGTTCAGCCCGTATTGCAGCCCACACTGCTTCCCATGCCCACATTGAAGCAGCTGCGTGTGAAGCCGGAAGTAGCGACTCTGTACGAATACGATAGTTCCCCCCTTGGTGATCGCCAGCCATTACTCATGGTACACGGGCTTCACGGGGAAACGCATCGCAATTTTCGCTGGTCGAAGGTCGTCAAGCACATAAAGGAAGACCAGCAGCTCGACAAGCAGTTCAAAATTTATTTCGCACGTTATTCCACATCCGATAAATTGGAAAAAACCGTCCCTGAGCTGCGCAATGTAATCTCAAAGCTTTACTCAATTGCGAACAACCGCCCCATCACGATGATGGCCCTGAGCATGGGCGGCAACGTCGCCTATGAAGCATTCGCAGACAAAGACACCGAAGACAAGATCAAGCTTTTCATGGCCTTTGGCGTACCTTTCCATGGTTCGCCACTCTTTTCTACAGATTGGCTGCAGTATGGCGTGTATAAGAACCTCTGCTTCCCGTGGACCCGTATCGACCACAGCATTGCCTACCGCGTTTACTTCAAGCGCAATGCAGTGCTGATGACCGACTTGCGCTGGGACAATGCCGACACGAGCGTTCCGGAAGTTGGCTACTTCAAGTCGAGATTGCCTTTCGGACCTAGCGGCAAGCTCACTGTTGCGGATGCAGAAAACAGAACCCTTCTGGCATTAAACGCCCGGCCAGTCAACAAAAAGAAAATCGTTGCCTACGGCGGTTACTTGCTCAATCCGTATTTGATGCCGAAGGCAGAACGCTTTATTGAGCGTGGCGTCATGGCGCCATATACCTTCTTTACGCTGAAAGTGCCGTCACACTTTGCCTTGGAGCATCCCGTCCTGCGGATGCTCAATCGCGAAATCACTACGGTCGTCTGCAATCCATCAGCAACGGAAAAAGCGAAGACCAAGTTTGTATACGGTCTAAACGACGGTATTACGCCTCTGCAGAGCGCGCTTTGTTTGCCTAATTCAGTGATTGGTTCGGTCCCTCTGGCTAAAGAAGCCGACGTCGCCAACATCAAATCACTCACAGATGTGCGCACCGCTCGTGTCTTCCGCAACATCGATCACCTTACTTTCATTGATGGATACAAGCCTTTGCGCGGAACCAAACATTTGAAAGATCAGCTGAATCCGACGGAAGGCAATCGCACGATCTTCGATTGGATCGCGCTTGATTTGAAGCGTTCGCTAGACGATCAAAGCAAGTTGGCTCGTGAAGGCGAAGCTGAGCCGGCTGCGCCGAAGACCGAAACTGACTAACAACTGGATCAGTCGATAGCATCTGGACTGGACCAGACTAAGTACTCTTCAGTTTTCCAATTTCACAAACTATTGACGCCTGCCGGAGGCGGCGGTAGCATTCAGCAAAGAGGGCGCCTAAAGTGCGCTCGTCTATTCCACATATATGTGGATTTTGCGCCTATCACTCTAGGTAATTTGATGCCGGTACATCCCACCACCGCAAAAGCGCCTTCCCGCCAATCTCTTAAGGGTTTGGCCAGCGCCGCATCGCTTGTCTTCGTCGCCAACAACAATAATAACGACAATGATAATAATCGCTTCTTGCGGTTAGTAAGGCGGCGCACCTAGTAAAACAGGCAACGACCCAAAAGCTTTACGACCGCAAGAATCAAGGTTCTTGCGGTTTTTCTTTTACAACAAAAACCAAAGGAGTAAGGTCATGATGACAGAAGAAATCAGTTCGAGCCAGCTGTCGAAGCACACGGGTTCCACCGTGCGCATACACGGTCACATCCAATCTTTGAGAGACATGGGCAACCTTGCCTTTGTCGTAATCAGAGACATGGACGGCAGTGTGCAACTGGTCGCTGACGAGCAAGAGGTGCTGCTGATTGTTAGACAAGCAGCACCGGAAACACCTGTCATCGCGGAAGGCGTCGTCGTCGCACGCCCTCAAGGACAAGGCTTTGAGATTCAGTTGAAGGAGTTGACCTTACTTTCCACGCCGGCGCTATCGCTGCCCGTTGAAATTGGCAAGCAAAGCAAGGTCGATGGGCTGTCACTTTCGACTATGCTCGACTATCGCCCGCTCACTTTAAGAAGTCCAAAAGTCCGTTCGATTTTCAAAATCGAAGCGGTTTTCTGTGAGGCTTTTCGGGAGTTTCTGCGCGAGAGACAATTCACAGAAATCCATTCGCCCAAGATTGTCGCAACCGGAACCGAAGGCGGAGCCCAGCTCTTCAAACTCAACTACTTTGGCAGAGAAGCGTTCCTCGCGCAAAGCCCGCAATTCTACAAACAGATCATGGTTGGAGCGCTTGAGAGAGTCTTCGAAATCGCGCCCGTTTATCGCGCAGAAGAGCACGACACAACGCGCCATTTGAACGAATACATCAGCATGGACGTAGAGATGGGATTCATCGAAAACGAACACGACTTGATGGATCTGCTCAACAAGTTGGTCAAACACATGTTTGAAAAAGTCTCCCAATCATGTGGGGACGAACTCAGCCTCTGGGGAGCAAAAATACCTGAAGTCGGCACTATTCCTCGGGTCACACTCTCCGAAGCAGTTGATATCATCAACAGCTATCAGAAAAAGGGCAGCAAGGAAAAAACCGACCTCGACCCGGAAGGCGAGAAGATCATATGCGAGCACTTTTATCAGAAAGAGAACTCTGATCTAGTCTTCATCACCGGATATCCGCTCAGCGTCAGGCCCTTCTATGCCATGCCGCTGCCGCTGCAAAACGAAATGTCGAGCCGCAGCTTCGACTTGCTCTTCCGCGGATTGGAAATCACGACCGGCGGACAGCGCATACACAGGCATGAGGAGCTGATTTCCGCAATGCAGGGCAGAGGGCTCGACCCGGAAGCATTCAAGGACTACCTGCAGTGCTTCCAATACGGCATGCCTCCTCATGGCGGTTTCGCTATCGGATTAGAGCGCATTGCAAAACAATTGCTCGGCTTGCCGTCTGTGAAGCTAGCAGCGCTCTTTCCGCGCGACATCAACCGCATGACGCCGTAGGAGTGTTTACTGTCGGCTCATGGTGCCGGTTTTGAAAGAGCGAATATGAGAGCGGTCCGTTCCCAATGAGCGGGCAAAGGTTTCGTAATTCGCCTGATTTCAAATTTCCGGCACCAAAGGCCGGCGGAACAGTCCAAAAGATTTATCGGTTACACAGGTTTGGGTTTTCAAGAGGAGGGAATATAAGATTCAGAGAGAAAACAATCCTGCGCCCCTTCTTCCCCCCGGGAAGCTTTATTAAAAGCTTCCTGCTTTGCTTTTAAGGTTTCTTAGAGCAGATTAACCGGCATTCGTCTCATATTAATATTGGCAACTGATAATTTGCGCTTATACTTCTTCAAAGTAAGGCGTTAAGGTTTCCTTTATTTTTGGTGAGCTTCTTCGGAGGCGCACGGAATCCCCTTTGTCACCCAGTTTTGCAGAGAGGAGGTTTCATCATATGCGGGTAGAGCTCATTTACAGGCCCGGCTGCAGTTCATATTCCGGCATCCGCGACACACTTGAGAGGGTAATAGCTGAAGAGCGCCTGCCCATCCCAGTGGAGCTGGTAGAAGGAGGCAACCAGTCCTCTCCAAGAATCCGCATTAACGGCAACGAAGAGCACGATTCCGGAATCACCAACACTCTGGAAGCTTTGACTGATTTGCTCAGCAAAAAATGGAAAGAACTAACAGAGTGTCCGCTGGCTCTATAAGGCTGACACGAGGTCCCAATCCGACTAATTTCATTTCACAAGGAGCTGATATCCAAGTACCTGTGGTCTAAAAGACCCTTTCCGTATTCAAAAATACACACAATTCCCTTGTAAAGGCATTTTGAAGACCCGGCTATTAGGACCGCCGGGTCTTTTGCTTGGTTGTGATTAAGGACCGCAGAGCTGGTCCCAAGTATTATTGACAAGTTTTTGGAACTCCAAAATGCTCGTTCTTCCAGGACTAAAATGCTTTTCAATTCCCTGACTTACGCGCTCTTCCTGCCGATCGTCGTCGCGCTCTACTGGGCGAGCCCTACAAAGCTGCGCGTGCCGATTCTTTTGATCGCCAGCTACATCTTCTATATGAGTTGGAAGCCAGTCTTCATCCTGCTCATACTTGGTCTTACCGTAGTCAATTACTTTTTTGGATTCTACATCCATCGCTCAGAAAAGCATAAGAAGCCCTGGCTGTTTGCTGCAGTCGCGACAAATCTGCTCACTTTGAGTTTTTTCAAGTACGCATATTTCCTCAATGACGCACTGGCTTCAGCTCTGAAGCCAATCGGAATGGCACCGCCGGCGATGCCGTTCGACATCATCTTGCCTTTGGGCATCTCATTTTTCGTCTTCGAATTTATTCACTATGTTGTGGATGTCTACAGAGGCAGCGAGCCGATCAAGTCATTTCTCGCATTCTCACTTTTCGCAAGTTTCTTCCCGACCCAGATTGCCGGTCCGATCAAACGTTTTCAGGACTTCATTCCGCAATTCCTTTCACCCGCGAAATTTTCAATCAAAGATTTCGACTCCGGTGTCTCATTGATATTGCTCGGGCTGTTCAAAAAGGTATTGTTGGCTGACAATCTTGCGTTCTTTGTGCAGGGCGGGTTTCAACATCCGGAACTCTTTAACAGTCTCGATCTTTGGGTTTTCACATACGCCTTTGCTTTTCAAATTTACTTCGATTTTTCGGGCTACACAGATATAGCTCGCGGCTCGGCAATGCTGTTCGGCTATAAAGTGCCGATCAACTTCAACCTGCCATACCTTGCCAAAAATATTGCCGAATTCTGGCACCGCTGGCATATCTCACTGTCCACATGGCTGCGCGACTACCTGTTTATTCCGCTTGGCGGCTCGCGTGGTTCACGCTGGAATGTCTACCGCAACCTCATGATCACTATGAGCTTGGGCGGTCTCTGGCACGGCGCCTCCATGCACTTCCTGATATGGGGCGTTTTCCATGGTGCCATGTTGGCATTGCATAAAATGTTCAAGGAGAGTCGTACATGGCTCTCAGAACGAGGTCACGGCTGGCTTTCATCAGCAATCGACTCAAAGGTCGGCTCGGTACTCTCTACTTTATTCACCTTCCATGTCGTGTGCATCGGCTGGGTGCTTTTCCGCGCCGACACGCTGACAATAGCTGGAGATATGCTGCGTAAGCTCTTCTTCATCGATTCAATTGCAGGCACCGTACCCGCTCAAGCCATGGCACTGCCCGCCATCAACTATCCACTTATCTATCCGGCAATTTTCTTGCTGCTCCCAGTGCTCGCACTCTCGCACATCATCATGGGTTATGTGGACAAGACCAATTGGGTGGAACGCTCTCCACGCCTGGTAAAGGCGGCATGGTGCTGCGCTTTGATGTTGATGATTCTGGTTTTCTCGCCAGACAAATCCCCGAAATTCATTTACTTCCAGTTCTAACCGATGGCAAAAGAAGCCCGAGCTAAGGCATTTCTCTCCAGTTATGTTCTGCTGGGACTGTTCATGTTTCTCGTTTTAGATACGGGCTTCCGAGTTGCAGACAATGCGTTCCACTTCACTAGTCCTTTCGAGTCACCGAACAGAAGCTTGATTTGGTGGACGGCGAATGGATTCGTCAGGGAGAAGTCTGCTCCCGACATCGCGCTACTAGGCTCCAGCCTGATGATGACCGCACACCACGCCGGTGACGCTACCAAACTCAATCAGGTGCAAAACGAAGTCAGCCACTTCCACTCCGCGTGCCTGCAGGACTTCCTGGCGGACAAGACCGGTCAAAAACCGACAACTTTCAGCTTCGCTATTGCAGGGCAGATGGCATCCGACTCCTATTTGATCGCACGCACTCTTTTAGCAGGCGACAAGCAACCAAAAGTTATCGTGTACGGCATTGCTCCGCGCGACTTGATCGACAACACGCTTCCAAGCGCAGCAAGCACGGAGACATTTAGGTACCTGAGCCGAATCGATGATTATTCCGATATAGCATTGACTGCGCGAACATCATTCAACGAGATGTTCCAATTCGGGCTGGAGAAGATGCTCTACTCCCTTTCACACCGTCCGAATTTGATTGCCTGGCAGCACAAGTTGGCATACACCTTGGCGCCATTCGGCCAAAATGCAATTACCGCCAACGAATTACAAACGCCGTTCAAGCTGCGCCGACTGGCTTTCAGTCAGCTTCCTGACGATAGCGGAGCAAACGAACTCAAGGTCGGCCCATACGGTGCAGAGCCTGAACCTTATCGCGACAACACGCAAGAATACCGCCAGAGATATAAGTCGATCAAGCAAAAGACTTACACAAGCCAACTGGGCTATTTGGAGAAGCTGATGAAGCTCAGTAAAGAAAGAGGTATTCAGCTCATTGTCGTGAACATGCCCCTGACGCCAGGCAATGTAGCCTTGATGCCAGCGGGGTTCTACGACCAATACAAAAGCAAAGTCGGCGCCATGGCAGCCGCGAATGGGGCTGAATTTCTCGATTTGAACAAGCCAAATATTTTCGAGCAAAAGCATTTTGCAGACACCGTACACCTGAACGGATTGGGTGGAGTTGAGTTTTTCAAATTGCTCAGCGACGAGCTGGCGCTTAACCGCTCATTTGGCGCTGCACTGTCCACTACTCAATAGCAGAATGACATGACAGACAATCTGCCGGGTATCGAGGAAGCGACTCAGCTAGCGACATCTGAAGAACCACAACTCCAGGTCGGTTCGAAACGTCAGGCAATGCTTTTCTCGGCTGGTATTTTTGTATTGGCCCTGGCTGCAGCACTCTTGCAGAACACCCGCCGCCCAGCGCAGGATGTGGCTATGCTGTTTGATTCCGGCGCCTATATCATGTCGGCAAAATATGTGCTTACGGCTTTTCACAATTTTGCACACGGCATGGCGTTTGATGCTGCAGTGAAGTCGGTGGGCGAAACGTTGATGCTCAATGGTCCGGTTCTGCCGGGCTTGGGAGCGATCTACTTCGGATTGATCGCAAGAGAACCGTCACTGATTGACATGCGCGCACCGATCGTTTTGCAAGCGATTCTTCACGCTATCTCTGCATCGATGCTCGCTCTTGTCGGCTGGCGATTTACTGGCGGTCGCGCAATTGGATTGTCGGCCGGAATTTTGCTTGCCGTATGGCCTTCTGCTGTTATTGGTGCCGGTCGATTTTTGACGGAAACCATCAGCACGCTTTTCATTTCAGCAGTCATGCTATCTGCCAGCCACCTGGCTCGAGAGCGGAAAGAATCACAGTTGCGTTTGTCCAGTCCGGCCGCTTTCATTTTCGGCGCGACGGCAGCTTTGCTTGCGCTCACAAAAGCGGCTCTAGCACCGGGCGTAGTGCTCACCGTCGCAGCAATTTTCCTTTTGCTATTGCTCTCAAAGGTCGAAAAACGTTCTTTTATCGCTGCTTTGCTCTCTTCCATCGTCGGAGTTTTTCTCGTTCTGGCGCCATGGTTGATGTTCACAAAGATCGCTTCTGGTGAGTTCTGCCTGACGCCGAAACGACTGCCGACTTTGAATATGTCCGCTGGACTTAACCCTGAGACAGACGGATTGAGTGCATTGCCGGAAACACCAATGGTGACGATGTATTCGGAGAATGACGGACCGAGTGCAGTTGCTTATGCTCTTTATACATTGAACCCTGGCGACTTCTATGGACGGATGGCGAGAAAACCACTGCGCTTGTTTCAGTATCCGTGGAATGATTGCCGCTTGGATTTTCTTGGCATTCCAGTCATTGTGCAGGTCATCGCCCATCAAATCCTCGTCGTCTTCGGATTCTTCGGATTGCTTGCCTATGTATCTTTGCCATTGAGTTTTGCACAGAGAAAAACAACGGCACCCTCTACCCTCAATGAGACTCCGGCAGACAATGCAATGCTTGGTGAACAGCCGCATCCGGAGCTCAATAGGGCCTCGCTTGTTTTCAGCGACACATCTATGACCAATCCCGCAACCGCAGAGCCTCAGGTCATCAATTCTCTGATCATCGGTATGGCGTCCCTTGCCATCGTGTGCGGACACTTTGCATATTTACCGTTTGTGGCTGACGCCCGTTATGGTTTCACGGCGATGCCTTCCTTGATTCTTCTGGGCATGTGGTGCATCTCCGGGCAACTTAAACAACGCATCAGCAAGACATCCTTAATCCGCCTTGGCATCGCCGCCACATTCATTATTGTCGCTTTCAGTTTGCGGGATGATGTGTGGCGCTCACTGTTTGCTACAAGCACAGAAGCGATGATCGCATCCACTGTTTCCCTTGGCGCATTGCTGCTTTTCATTGGATGCCTGATGGCAGTTCGTACACTTCTCGGCGCAGGAAAGTCGAATGCAACCGCAAAAGTATTGGCTTTTACAGCTTCTTATCTTGCACTTACAATAGTTCTTGCCGCTTCAATGATGGGTAAAGAAAGCCCGTACGACTGGGAATCTCGGCTAGCCGATGGGCAAGAGTTAGTCCGCATCGTAGAGTTGCCGAAATCCGCTTCTTTTGAAACCGCATACGTGTTGGTAAATTTGAAAGGAGATTGGAGAAGCGCGCACCTCAAAGTAAACAATCAGACAGTTGACGCTGTCCCGGTTTCTCTTCTTCACTTAACCGGCAATCCCATACTCAGCAATGACTATCGAACTTTCGGCTATATTCTCAAAACCGGTACTGACGGAATCGACCAATGGAGAGCATTTTCGATACCACCGGAGCTGTTAAAACCCGGTGCACAGAACACAATTTCAATCTATTCCCAAAAGGGTGAAACAGCTTTTGCCAGCCTGACCGGCAGCACCATATTTAGTGACAGCAAAAAGCAGCCAAATACCTCCGATACCTACGCCCCATCGATAGGCATCTTCTCGCCTACCAATCTTTGCCGAATGCCGCTTTTGTCGGAACCCAGGCTCAGAGAGAAGATGCCCAAGTCGGTTGCTCGCGCGGCATGCGTCCGGAAAGTTGAAGGAAGTGTCAGCCAGGATTTGTCTGAGACTCCCGGAACACAATTTGGGCAGTATCACCTGTTCTTACTGGCTGGCAGCGGTGACAAATTTGGCAGCCGCGAGAAAAAAGAGTCAACGCCGTCAATTCAAGTAAAGGCATTCAATCCTATATATGTAAATGTGAAAGCTGAACCTGTGCAGACACGCGGAGGAGTAAAGCCGGAAGACAATGCCTCGACCTACAATGGAGGATGCCTTCTGCCTGAAAATGGATTCGCGGCACCGTATTTGCGGGTTACTCTCACGGGAGAAATAGACTGCGCAAGCAAAGTGTCTTGCAAAATTTCCCTAGACGACCTTCGCTTGATGCAAGCTCCCATCGACTTGGCCTGCAGTCCTGCACGAATTGACGGAACCGGAAAGCGAAAGTTCAGAGCCCAGGCCATCGCCCTCGCGAGCACGGTCGATCCAAAATCGGCTCTAGCGATGATCAAAATCTCATCCGATCTAGTACCATTATCGGTCAGCAATTTAAGGCTGGAGTTGCAGCCTTTTTCGGCACCGGAACTAAATCTCAGCAGGAAAAGCTGGTTTTAGCACCGAGGCTGACTTCGCGGTATCCAAATGCATACTACACAACATTTTGGTACCTACTTGCGAAAAGGAACTAAAGAAAACTACCATATGGTCAGTTGCAGTTTTAATTACACCACCGCGATGCGTCCCATCGTGTAAGGAGGGTTTTATGGCCGTTGAAGCACCTAGCAAAATCGTTGATGCAGCAGCATATTTCGAAGCAAAGCTGGCTTATGAGTATGGTCCGATCGGTCTGAAAATGGCGATCGAAAATGGCGAAAAATTGACCATCGTAGACCTGCGTACTCCCGAACTCTTTGCGAAAGGTCACATTCCTGGCGCAATCAACCTCAAATTCGAAGAACTTGACAAGAACTTGGATAAACTGTCTAAGGACACAACGACAGTCGTCTATTGCTACGACATCGTTTGCCACCTTTCAGCCCGGGCAGCTCTTGAGCTCGCCAAAAAAGGCTATAAGGTCAGAGAGCTCGTAGGTGGCTTTGACAGCTGGGCTGAGCACGATCTCAAGATCGAAGGCGAAGGCCAAACCCACAAAGCGGGCTCTTGCTGCGGTGGTTAATCGGAAACAGGAGAAGTCCATGAAGAAAGTCAATGTAACCCTTTTGAGTCTGTTGGCAGTCGCATTCGTTGGCACGTCCGTTCTTCCAGCAGTAGCTGGCGAAGGATGCTGCTCTAAGAAGCAGAAAGCCGAAGCAACTGAAGATTGCTGCAAAGACAAAGCCAAAGCAGAAGCCAAAGGTGAAGATAAAGCTGAAGTAGCAAAAGCTGCAGACGCTTCTAAACCGGCTGAAGCAGAAAAGACCTCCAAGTAGGTTTACAGCCCATCTACATGGGATTGAATAATTGAGAAAACCAGCGCGAATTGCGCTGGTTTTTTTCTTGGCTCAACATGCAATTTGCTTGGGATCTACGCGATAACGTGTCCATCCAGCTATCGCAAAACGTTCTATACAAGAGCATTTTCGAACTTCCCAGGACAAGATTTTTATGAAATCTTGATAGGGCTTTTGCGCCTGCTAATGAGTTCTTTACGGGTTTAGCGGTTAGATGAAAGCCCAGGCGACTGCCTGCCAGAGCAGTCCAAGGCAACCCAAAATGACTTCGACACTTTTTGTTTCAGAACACCGCGCAGCCTCGACTCGCAACAAGCTGCGCCGTTGGCTGTTTCAGGGAATGAGTGAAAATCGCCAGGAAGCACACCATCAGGCCTCCTGGTGGAAAGTCATGTGCCTGACTGGCGTCGACTATTTTTCGACCCTTGGATATCAACCCGGCATCGCTTTCATTGCTGCGGGGTTGCTTTCTCCAGTTGCAACCCTAGTTCTCGTAGTCGTCACTCTTGCCGGTGCGCTGCCGATTTACCGCATGGTGGCAAAAGCCAGTCCGCATGGGCAGGGTTCAATCGCAATGCTAGAGCGCCTTTTGCCTGGCTGGTTCGGGAAGGCCTTGGTATTGACGTTGCTAGGTTTTGCAGCGACAGACTTCATCATTACCATTACACTCTCAGCTGCCGATGCTACTGCTCACATTGTAGAGAATCCGATGCTAAAAGCATTTCCACCATGGATGTTGGATCGTGTCGGTGTGACTACTTTACTTATAGCCGTGCTGGGCGGAATTTTCTTGCTCGGATTTCGAGAAGCGATTGGTGTTTCTGTAGCAGTGGTTGCAGTCTATCTGATACTCAATACGGTTGTCTTGAGCGAGAGCTTGCAGCATTTGCTGAGAAATCCGCAGTTGTTTACGCAATGGCAGGACAAACTCTTTCAGCAGCATAGTTCACCATGGATGATGCTGGGTGTCAGTTTGATTCTGTTTCCCAAGCTAGCATTAGGACTATCCGGTTTTGAAACCGGAGTAGCCGTAATGCCGCTCGTGAAGAGCGACAATAATGCGAACACGAATGAACAGATCATCGAAAGTCGTGTGAGGAACACTCGTAAGCTGCTTCTAACAGCAGCGCTAATCATGAGTGCTTTCTTGCTTGTCAGCTCACTGACGACGACGCTTTTGATTCCGGATAAAGCGTTTCTGGATGGCGGTGAAGCAAATGGGCGCGCAATTTCCTACCTCGCACACTTGTATCTCGGGCATACATTCGGTTCGTTTTATGACATTAGCTCCATCCTTATCTTATGGTTTGCCGGGGCTTCGGCAATGGCGGGTTTGCTGAATCTTGTTCCGCGCTACTTGCCCAGATTTGGAATGGCGCCTGAGTGGGCAAAGGCTGTTCGCCCGCTGGTGCTGTTTTTCACAGCAGTAGCATTTGCCGTAACCATCATCTTCCGCGCGGATGTCGACGCTCAAGCAGGCGCATACGCAACCGGCGTTCTCGTTCTCATCACATCGGCAGCTTTCGCAGTGCTTCTCTCGGTGCGCCATCAGCATAAATGGCAGGCACGCGCATTTTTTCTGATAACGCTTGTTTTCATCTACACATCGATCATGAATATGATCGAGCGACCGGAAGGTTTGCACATCGCATCCTTCTTCATCGGCGCAATCTTGATCGTGTCATTCGTATCCCGCGCCATCCGCTCAGTCGAATTGCGCATCGGCGAAGTGGCGCTGGACACAACGGCGAGAAAATTCATCGAGCAGTCAGTAAGAAAAACAGGTGGTATCACCCTTCTTGCACACCGCCCCAACGGACTGGGTTACGGTGTGAAAGAATCGGAAACCCGCGAAATTCACAAGCTCACCCAAGAAGAAGCTGAGTTCATCTTCCTAGAGGTAGAACTCAGTGACACCTCGGACTTCGTGGGAGACCGGTTAATGGTCCGCGGAGAGGAAGTAGACGGCGTTAGGGTCCTGAGATGCTCAAGCCCCGCAATCCCCAATGCCATAGCCGCCCTGCTTCTTCATCTGCGCGACCAGACCGGCGTTCTACCTCACGCATACTTCGGCTGGACCGAGGGCAATCCGCTAAGGTATGTGTTCAAATTCGTTTTCCTCGGAGAAGGTGAAACGGCGCCTCTTACGCGCGAAATCTTGAGACAAATCGAGCGAGACCCGTCCCGCCGTCCCAGAATCCTGGTAGGCTAGAACCGTGAACGTCGGGTGGATTGAACCCGGTCCGGGTCATTTTATGAATCACAAAAACCGATTACGGTATCTCTACACCCTGATGCTAATCGGGGTTGCGACGCTGATTGCAAAACTTTTGGTACCGCACTTCGCCGCTGCGAACCTGGTAATGGTTTATCTGATGGCGGTCGTACTCGTTGCTACTAGATTCGGCAAAGGTCCAGCGATTCTGGCATCAGTGATGAGCGTGTGCATCTTTGATTTCTTCTGTATTCCACCTTATCTAACTTTCGCCGTTTCGGACTCACAATATCTTCTTACCTTTGGAGTGATGTTGACGACGGCACTGGTGATCAGCAATCTTGCAGCGACCGCGCACGATCAGGCGGAGCGGGCCACCAAGAAAGAACATCAAACATCCCTGCTCTACTCTTTCAGTCGCGAGCTTGCCGAAGGTCGTGATTTGAATGCGCTTGCCGAAATAGCCAGAAGACACATCGGCGAATTGATCGAAGCGAAGGTCGATGTATTGGTTTCAAATACTGGTGAAACTCTTTCTCAATCGACAGATAATTTCAAAATCTCACAAGCCACCAAGACAATTCCACTAAGAAGTTCAAACACAAATACAGCACCATTGGGTTCTGTATACTTTCCTGATGGGCTTACACACTGCGATGGAGAACGGCTCAGCACGCTGGAAGCATTCATCTCACAACTAGCTACCGCGTGCGAACGCTCACGTCTTTCAGAAGAGAACGAACAAGCTCGCGTCCAAGTCAAATCGGAGCAACTACGAAGTTCGCTGCTAAGTTCCATTTCCCACGACCTGCGAACTCCACTTGCCACCATTACCGGTGCCGCCAGCGGAATTATGGAAGCCGGGGACAAAGTAAACCTTAATGAGTGCAAAGAGCTGGCGGCAGAAATCTTCCACGAATCGCGCCGCCTCAACCGGCTTGTCGGCAACCTGTTGGATATGACCAGAGTGGAGTCAGGCGCCCTAGAAATCAAAAAGGAACCGCAGCCCGTTGACGAGGTGATAGGCGCGGCGATTTCTTACTTTGAAGAGCAACTCGAATCACGATCAGTGGAAACAGAAATTCCAGACGACCTACCAATGATCTCAGGTGACGCTGTTTTACTGCAACAACTGATGATCAACCTATTGGAAAACGCTCTCAAATACACACCTCCCGACTCCCCTTTACTGTTCAAAGCGAAACCTGCAGAAGACAATGCAGAATTCATCACAATCGAGGTAAGTGATAGAGGTCCAGGTATTCCAGAAGAGATGCGTTCGCAGATTTTTCAAAAATTTGTGCGTGCCAAAAGCAGATCGAGCGCAGGAGGCGCGGGGCTGGGGCTGGCGATTTGCCAGGGAATTGTCGAAGCACACGGCGGTAAACTCGGCGTATCGGAACGTGCCGGTGGAGGCGCAACATTTTGGTTCACACTTCCAGTGGACAATTCAGATTCACTAGCGAACAAGCCAAAGGAAACAATCGCACTTGAAGCGTAAGAGGCAGTTATGTCAAAGTCAAAAATAGCAGTACTGGTGATTGAAGACGAAGCACCAATCAGGCGCTTTCTCAAGATGACATTGACCAGCCAGGGATACGACTTTTCGGAGGCAGTGTCGGGGCAAGAGGGTATGCTCAAAGTCGCGTCTGAGAAGCCGGACATCGTCATACTCGACCTTGGATTGCCGGACATGGATGGACTAGAAGTGACGAAACAGTTGCGGGAATGGACACCGATTCCGATCATTGTTCTTTCCGCTCGAGGGCAAGAGAAGGACAAGGTTGAAGCGCTCGATGCGGGTGCAGATGATTATTTGACGAAACCGTTTGGAGTCGCGGAGCTGATGGCTAGGGCACGTGTTGCGCTTCGCAGAACGATGACCAATTCGAATGGGGAAACATTGTCCACTTTCAAATTTGGAGATGTCGAAGTTGATTTCTTGAAACGACAAGTCACAAAGAAAGGCGAAGAGCTACACCTGACACCGATTGAATACAAGTTGCTATCCACCTTAATCAAATATGTCGGTCGAGTGGTCACACACAATCACTTGTTGCGCGAAGCATGGGGCGCTGAGTACTCAGGCGAAACGCATTATCTGCGCGTTTATATGGCGCAATTGCGGCGCAAATTAGAGAAAAATCCTGCCCAACCCAAATATCTGATTACTGAACCAGGGGTGGGATACCGGTTAAAAGTAGACTAGCGAGAATCTAATTGAAGATAGTTTTGATGCACTTCTAAGTTCGGCGCGACGTCGTGCCCCGGAGAATGTTCCTCAAGCTGCAGAAACTTTGCTTAATCCATTTAATGTAGTGAATTGGTAGGATGGCTTGCAATGAGGTTGTAGCCATGAAGTCAAATGAAAGCAAAGAGTCAATCTTCAATTTGAAAACGCTAAGCAACATCAAGCCACTGAGATACATAAAACCGCTGAAAAACACAAAACCCCTTCCAAAGAAGTGGCTGGCTTCGACACTATTAGTGGTGCTCATATCAGGAGCATTAATCGGCGCCTATGTTCTCTCAATTCTCTGGCGTGTTTCTGAGGCAGAGCATCAAGTGATGGGCAAAGACTTGATGCTTCACGTGTTCAAGTCAGACAAGGTATTTGATCGTCCTCCAACAATAGACTCTTACATGGCGGCCACTTATGTTCAAAACTACAAAACGCTGAACGTCAATGTTTGGCGAGACAAGATCAATGGTTTTCAACACGCTTATGGATCTGCGCTGGCGGCATACGAATGGGGTGACTATCTGTCCGACAAACTGTTCGTCGCAAATGAATTCGCAGAATGGTTCTTCGACAACAACGGTGTATCCGAGCGCGATTTGCGCGACAGACATCGAGACCTCGCGAATAACAAAACCGGAAGAAAGATTGGCGTCGATGCATGGAAGGCTGGATTGCATGGTCGCGATGCTGATGAATACATTCGCGATCACATTGTCGTAGCAATCGAATTCGATCGCAGTGTGATCACACACTGGCGCGATCCCATTGTAGACACTTTACCTTCCGAATCAGCAATGGGTTGCCCGAATCTTCCGCGCAAGAATGGCTACGATTGCCTGCAAATGGCTCGCAGCAAGGTAAAGAAAACCCGACAACGCATTGCGCGCAGATTACACTTCTATTGGAATAAAGTAGAAGATCTAATCACATAACAACCTCGAAATCCAACTGGGCTGGGCTTGTAGACTTTCCCGGACAGATTTAATCTGCTCCCTGTCCAAAGACATTCCAGGCTGTATACACACCAAAAGTCTTCCTTCAGATCTTTATTCATCCCAAGAGACACGTTCGAACGTGTCTAGGAGAATTGCCAATGGGCTCAAACTCTTTGGATAGTGGCGCGCATATTGCGCAGACTTCAAGAAATTTCGACGCCGGTCCCGATCTGGACGACGCTTTGATTGGGCAGGCACTTTCCCTCTACCAGTCCGCAAGGGAAGGTGGAAAGTCAGCTGGAGGTTTTACAGCGCCGGACGAGCAACGCCTCGGCTGCGGTCTAATTCCGAGCCAAACAACAAAATTTGAATCCGAGAAAACTCCCACCATAGTCAGCGCAAAAATCGACAAAGGCAATCATCTCGAACTGACAATCGACGTACCTTATAAGAGAGATGCAAACGACAGATATCCGTGGGAGGTTACAGAATCAGACAGCAGAATGCGAGTTTGGGATCAAATCAAACGCGGTCCTTTCGATGGACCGGTAAAGCCATATGGCTGTGTTTCCGTCAGAGAGGGAGAACGCAAGCCAATCGACGAATTCACAGTGGGCTGTTCATCCAGAGTACGAATCACAGAGGAACCGCGATTCGGCTGTTCGAAACGCGTGAAGATCGACGTTGATCTAAAGGACTTCAATTTGTGCTCATCGCACATCAAGCTAAAGCCTGATTGGGTCAAAGCAGAAGATCCGCGAGATGACGTTTACGGCTGCATCAATCGGATTGATGGAAAACCTAAGAGTGACAGCATTTACGCGTGCGCTGCGAGGTTCGATCCAAGAGAAGACAATCATGCAAGAGTTTTTGCGTGCGCTGCGACAGCGCCCAAGAGCTATATCTCTGAATTTCTAGATACCGAGGAGAGAACACGCGCCAATCTAGCTCATAAATTGAGAAACGGGACCCAATCGATTTAATCTTTGGGGCGTCCAAAGACTCTTTTCGTTGCATATACACAACTAATCTCCCCCTTCACACATGAGCGCAGTCGCCACGCCAGGGAGATGCACCGTGAGCTATAAACAAATTGAGAATTCCGCCCGACCAGCGGAGGTAAAAGGTAACGCTACAAATTCAAGCGACCTGGATGATCGTCTTATCAACCAAGCGCTAGACATCATGCTGAACTCTCGCAAGAATGCAGTCGATAACAGCTCTCTATCGAACAGAGCAAATTGCGTTGGTTCAGCAATCGCCAACGAGCTGAACAAAAGCTTGGACCAGGTTACGAATAGACTTGCTTCTCCTCGTTCAAATCAAGCAGAGCTAGGAACTACGACCACTAACACAGTCAAAGAGCTGCTCAACAATGCAAAAGAACACTCGCGCGGCAGCGCTTCTCCGAGTTCAGAAATAGAACAGAAAAATAGTATAAGAAACGCGATTCTCAATAATCTTTTAGACGGCACATGCGAACGCGGACCGGTCATTCGAAACGGACGCAGCGACCGGGCAGTTATCCATGAAAATCCGAGCGCAAGCGCTTCCGACGTTATTCGCGCGGCGGCAGAAGGTGCAGTTGCTGGTGCAATGGCCGGCGGAGCCGCAGCGAGAGTTGGGCGTGCAGCCGCAGAAGGAGCGGTTAAAGGTGCCATCATCGCAGGAGCGGGAACGGAATTCGGACGCGCTGCCGCTGAAGGAGCGATTGGCGGTGCCGTCGGGAGCGCAGCTGCAAGAATCGGACGCGCCATTACAGAAGCCGGAAAGAACTTCGAATCACTTCCGCCTGTTAAGAATCGCTCTTCAAGAGAAGAATCAGACAACCAAGAAGGAGCAGGCGAAAAATCGATTCAAAATCAATTGCCCAAATCAATTAAGGACATCCTTCGGGAAGAACTCAAAATGCCGTCAGAAATCTTCGCATGTGTCTATCGCCCACCGGTGGAAATCAGGCTGGATGACGAAAAAGGTGGCATCATAAAATCGCCGCGAGACATCATTGCATGCGCCGAAAGGATTCCTAAGACAGGCGGTAAACCAGAGGCAGGCAACTATTTCGCATGCGTGCACTACTATCCTCTCCAAACAACAGAAATTAGAAGTCGGGAGAAAACCGATTAGAATATTGGGGTTGGTGCGCTCGAGGCGTGAATGCCAAGCGAATTTCTGAAAGTCAAGTCTCAGCTGCCCATGCTTGGCATCGGCATTGGGCTCCGAAATGAAATTTGCCGTGACATCATGCAAAACGAGCGAGAAATAGATTTCCTCGAATTCGTGCCGGAGAATTATTCGCGCAACATTGTCAGTACAAATTGGTTAAGCGATTACGCTGAGCGGTTCTGCCTGGTGCCGCACAGCGTTTCGCTTTCCATCGGAAGTGTAGATCCGCTCGACTCGAGCATACTCATGATGGAGCGTGAATTTGCGCGCCTGTTCGACGTTCCATGGTGGAGCGATCATCTTTGTTTTTCGGGGGTTGGAGGTGAATCGGGTCACGATTTGTTTCCATTGATCTGGACCGAGGAAGCGGTAAAACACGTGAGCGAAAGAGCAAAACGTGTTCAAGACTATGTGGAAAAACCCTTCGCGCTGGAGAACATTCCCTACTACACACGCGCTCCCAAAGGTGACTTTGACGAAGCCGAATTCATCACGCGCGTGCTTGAAGAAGCTGATTGCGGTTTGTTGCTCGACCTCAACAATTTGCTCGTCAATTCGCTCAATCACAATTTCGATCCATTTGCCTTTCTCGATCGAATACCACTTGAGCGAGTGGTGCAAATTCACATGGCAGGTCACACAAAGTTCGGCAAGCGCATTGTTGATACGCACGGAGCAGCGCTGTCTGACAAAGTTTACGAACTATTCGACTACACGTTGAAAAAGCATCCGCAAGTTAATTCCGTAATGATTGAACGCGACCAGATGTTTCCATCGTTCAATGAACTCCTTTGCGAGCTACGTAAACTGAGAGAGATTTGGAATAAACATCAATCGCCGATTGTGAAAAAGGATGGCACTGTTTCAAGCGAAGATCGAGTGCCAGGAGTTTTGCCACCCAAGCTAGTTAGCGAGATGGCAAACCTGGATAGCGTTACACATAACATCTCATTGGAAGAGCCTTCGCGAGAAGCAACAGCTAGCGAAGATGAGGCAGGCAATACGAGTTTAGGTGCGGCAGAAGAACCGCACCAACTTTCCGAATATCAAATGAATTGGTTTACACACTGGAAAAACTCGAAAGGTTACACGCCGGATAAAGTAGATAACAAAAACTTTCGGCCCAAGTTTGCACGTTCTTTTGTCGGCTCCAAGAACATGGACTTACGAGCTTTCAGCATCTATGCATGGCTGCGCGACAGTAATTTGGACGCTCTAATGCAAGCAATCTTTCCGGCAACCTTCCGACTAATTCAGAGCAAATGGGCTGAAATTCTGGAACGCTATTTCTACGATTTCAATCCGCCTTTTTATTCACTTACTGATTGTGGAGATCATTTTCCTGAATTTCTTTCGAAACACTATCTGCAATTTACGAAAACTCATCCACATTTGAAAGAGCTGGCGGATTTCGAACTAACAACCTGGAAAGTAGGCAGAACCCATGAAATCACGGACTTGAGTGATGAAGTCTATCTGGGAAATGCGGACCAAATTAAAAACTGTCGTCCAGTGATAAATCCTGAAGTTGTGGTGCGCGAATTTACCTATCCGGTGCATTTAATGGCTCAGAGCAACTTCGCATTGAACGCAGAGACTGCAGGCAAGAAAATCTATATCGCATTTCTTCCGCACAGATTCAGCTCAACCGAAGTCACGCTAAGCGATACAGCTGCATCGTTAATTGAACAAACTCGCCCCGGAAAATTGAGTTATTCCCAACTAATAGCCTCTGTTCTCACGCCAGAAAAACGGCAGTCTCCGAATGAGATTGCCGCGATGATTGAACTCTTTCAGCGAATGCACGAGTCAAAGATATTCATCAGCTGCGAAAGGTTCCGCGATATTCCTGTGAAAACAGGCTGGGAGATCTACTACGAATCAGTGAAAGACGAAGAACCGCATTCTACATTGATGCGTGCAATCGGCTTCTTCAAAGAGTCAGGAGTTAATGCGGGGCAGGCAATTGATCTTGGTTCGGGAGCAGGCAGAGACACAAAATTTCTCCTCAATGCTGGATGGAAGGTATTCTCTGTGGATAGCAGCGGTGAGTCTTTGAAGCGCTTGGAAGCGCTTGACGAGAGCACATCCGGCTCACTGACTTGTTGCCTGGCTGACTTTGTGGAAGTGCAGTTACCGCAGGCAGACCTTGTCAATGCGAGTTTATCTCTTCCATTTTGCGAGCCCGATCGCTTTTCCGATCTGTGGAACAACATCTGCACGTCACTCAAATCCGGCGGCAGATTTTCCGGTCATTTCTTTGGACGCAATGATGATTGGGCGTCAAACTCAAAAATGACCTTTCATGATCGAAAGGAACTCGAGAGCATGTTCTCCGATTTTGTGGTTGAATGGCTGGAGGAAGTCGAGGGTCCGATGCCACTTGCGTCAGGTGGCATCAAGCACGGACATTGGTTTGAAGTGGTATCCAGGAAGAAGTAATAAAGCAGAAATTGAGACGAGAATTTCAAGATGGACAGTTTCAAGAATTTCCTGAGTAAATTTACGGGGAGAAACAACTCTGATACCACGTCATCAGATGCAGCGAAGCAGCTACGGCAACTTACTTCCAATGAGAAAACCTTATATTATCTCGAGTCGGCGGAAGGTGTCCTATATCTACATTTAAAAGGCACAAAGAAATACTCATCAAAGGACTTGATCGACGCAATTAAATCGATCGCAGAAGCTGGAACAATGATGCACGTTCCAACTCTTACAGGGTTCTGTGTGAGTCCAGATTTTAATGTGCGAAAACAAGCATGGGCTGCCGTTGACAGTTTGTTGCGCGACACCCCCATTCACATGTATCCACTAATCAGCTCATGCATGCGCGAACAAGGCGTGTTGGTCGAATCAACCTTCAAAGGGGTTGAGCGCGATATGCCCGTGGCGGTTGTTGGAATGCTTTCTTTTAATCGCAACGGTTTCGTCAGAGAAGTTGCATTGAAGGATCTTGTTCAAAGATTCGACGGAAAAGAACTTCCGTTTATCATCATCGCGGCAAACGATTGGGTAGCAAACATTCATGTACTTGCCGCCGAAGCACTCAAAAAACGAACTGCAAAACACTACGCTCCCTTTCTTACCGAGAATCTTGCACTTTTTCAATGGCTCTCGCGATCAGGTCGACACCAGTTTGGACGCCTTCTCACAGATATAGAAGACCTCATTACTCCCTTGCTAACTATGAGTGACTTGCCGGGGCTTTTCGCTAATACGAGTGAGCGAAAGTTTTGGAGATATACCTTCAAGCTAAGCATTGCTGATCAGAGCAAATCACCGGAAGAGTTCGACAAACTTCTCGAGTTGGGACTTCAGCTCAACGACAGTGTAATACAACAACTTTCTGCAACGACTGCTCTAAACCTGTTGTCACGAGAAAGATTGAACTGTTTTATACCTCTTTTATTGCAGCACGAAGCTCCACAAGTAAGACGCGAAGCTCTACGTTGGATCGTAGAGAACAAATGGGAAAACTTTGAAGAGCATACAAAAATTGCTCTGTTTGACAAGAGTTTGAGCGTCAGGCTACTTGCGCAGTATTACACCGACAAAACTAAAATCATTCCGTTGTATGAGCAAAACTTGGAAGAGAAAAGGTTTTCGCTGGAAGGCACGTTGCGCGGTCTTCTCGATATGAAAGCGCAAGTCGCAAGTGAGAAAATCGAGCCTTTTTTACACCACTCGAACAGTAAAGTAAGGGCTATAGCCTATTCTCTCTTGCTGCGCGAGATATCTGCGAACGATCAGCAACTGGTTGTTCAGGCCTTGTCTGATCGAAGTGGCTATTGCACCAGAGTCGCTTTGAATTACTTGCGCGCGAACCGACAAATTATGAGTGCTGATCAATTGTGGACTTTGTTTTCGCCAAACGGTCCAATAACAAATACAAGAGCTGTCTTGAACGCGATAGCAAATCTTGGAACGTGGAGAAGTCTTGAATATCTACTCTTAGCCCGATTATCGGTTCAACCAGAGTTAGAGGAAAATCTCGACTACTTCATTAACAAGTGGAGTCTTCATTACAGCGAAAAGAAACTGTCCAGCGAGCAGTATGAACGTTGCATTAAAGCGCTCTCCGATTGCAATGCTTTAGTTCCTTCGGAAAAACGCAAACAATTCAACTTCATGCTCAGAGGCAGCCTCAAGGATGGCTAATCTACGGATTTCCCGGCAACGACGCCAGCTTCGTGTGAATTGGCTTTGTCTGTCGCTTCAGTGCTGTCAGATCGATCATCAAGCTGGTCAAGAATAGATTGTTTGAAAGATCTGAGCTGCCTCTGTTGTTTTTGTATTGATGCAAATATCCTACTTCTATTCGCGTACAGCGGTTGATTTGGCGACCAATGCCGAAGTAGAGACGGTTTTGATTGAAGCCTCGCCGGGGTCCATCCTCAGGCGAGTTGAGATTGAAAAAAGGCTCTTCAGATGCAACCAGATACCATCTTCTGTACTTCGGCAACGGCATGGTCACGCGCAGCTGATGTCGAAATCGCCAAGAACTTCCTTCGAATTCTTCCTTCTGAGTCTGCTCCAGACGAAGTCTATTCTGAAGAGTGAAGCGACCAATCGTCGTCGTATACGTTGCTTGCTGCCACAAGCGATTCTCCCAATCCAAGTCCTCATTAAAATGCGAACTGTAATACAAGCCACCGAAGATTGAGAATTTTTTGCTGAACTCGTAACCTGTACCAAGCCGCACAATCGATTCAGTTAAGTGATTGTCTGCAGCTTGCTGAAATCGTGGTTGATACTCGACCGTGGCATGCCACTTCTTGTAAATAGGCGAGCGCAATGAAATTGGCGCCCAGTAGCCGTTGTCTCTATCAACTGTTTCGCAAAATGCTGATTGCGGCGAGATGTAAAAGCAAACGAGGGAAACTACCAATTGCAAGATGCACAAGTTCGCGAGGCACTTGTCCATAGACTGAGTCCTCAAAGCGGATGTGTTTGGCTACCATTGCAGGTTGCCGTGAAACAACTGATGCAACAAAAAGGTGATTACTCGAAAAAGGACTGGATTCCGCCCTTTCCTCGAGTCTTGTGTTGTCTTCTACCTGAGCCTCATTCTGGCGCGAAAGGGTTAAGAAGGCTTTAAGAGGTCTCAATGCAACATCTTCAGAAACTCGGAAAATGTATTGGCAATGAGCCGCATACAATCGTAGGATGCAACGTGATTTTCGAATTCCTCATCCCACGCCCAGTGATAAACATTGCCAAGGTCGTCTCCGCCGACGGAAAGAACTATGCGGTTATCCGCGGGAGTTATGGCGATGGGAATGAGATTTGCTGGAATTTGACACGCTAAGGTAATACCTTCGATCTCCTCGAGGAGATTGTCTTCGACCATATTGGTAATCGGCAGGAAGTGTAGGACGAACGACTCCAACTTTCCATCTTTTGTCTCGAACATTGATGGATCTGGTTCGCCGCCATTATGTTTTAAGAGAAACGACTTGTAATCATCTGGCAAGGAGATGCCGGTATCACTTTCCAATTGCTCGATCATTGCAGTCGTCAAACTCACTTGAGAATTTGTGACCTTCATTCAAGCCTCTATACTGCGACGCGCACTTGATAGTTTACTTCAAAAGCTACTGGAGGCTGAAGGCGTTCTTTACTGCAAAATTTAATTCTTTCCTGCAGGCACTTTCACTACGGCATGCTGTAGATATCGGAGCTCAGTACCACTCAAAGGCAGCAATCCAAGCCCATGCATGTCCAACTTCTCGCTAGCGGTTGCTTTTGCATTCGTTCCTAAAACATAGTCAGCGAAAGGAAAAACGACATTGAAATTTTTGTTCGGGTGCACATGATGCAAATAGTGATGTCTCGCCAAAAATAAATAGGGTCCCCAGGTGCTGAATACTCTTCCTTCTGGTTTATGCATCTCCAAATGAATTTTGTTCCACACCCAGTGGTGTACAAGTACCATTGCAACAAAGACCAACGCCCATTGCCACGAGACTAGTGCAATCACCAAAGTAAAGGGGAGCGTTTTGATGGGAGCCTTGTGAACATTCAAGCGAATCTCTTTGTCTTCACCTGGTGTAACCGGTTCATCAGAGAACATCGCTGAGTAATGTCCATGATGCTCAATGGCGTGCGCTTTAAAGACGCGTTCAAAACCCTTATCACGATTACTCAAAAAGTTTCTTTTGTGCATCAGCTGAGCGTGCACTTGATGCTCGATGAAAGAAACGAGGCAGCAGCTCGCCAAAAGCCACCAAGCAAGGTTAAGCGCAAATTCAAAGTTCATAAGGTTTCAAGTGGTTCCTGGTTTGTTTAGTACTGAGAGTGGTGGCACTCTCCCAGCTGACGCTGATCTCTAAAACATGTTCCCAGCATGAAACTAGATACGGTGAATCGCCAAACTACGTTCATTGTAGACTCAATCAGGCGCAGACTAAACATGCTTCTTGAAAAGATCTGTTTTGTAAATTACCTTGACATCCCGGTGTTGCCAAAAACGCTTTAGCAAGTTGGCAACACCAGGATGACGGGCTCTCAAATGAACCGGATCTTATTATTCGTGTTTGAACATCGAATTCACCAACTCAAATGTTGGTCCGTACTGTTCGTTCGTCACAGCCTGCTTGAAGCTCTTGACGCGCTCTACCAAGATTTCACCGTCGGAAGTGTCATTGCTCTTAAGAATCGAAATCACTTCGGTAACGTATTCATTCAACGGCATTGCTCGTGGATCTTCGGCTTGCGCTTGTCCGCCAAGCTCAGTAGCCACATAGGGCGGTGCCAGTTCGAGAACTTCAACTGCACCATTGAGTTGAGAGCGAACGGATTGGAGCCATGAATGCAGAAATGCTTTGCTTGCGCTGTATGTAGGAGCAGCAGTGAGTGGAACAAATGCCAGACCCGATGTCGTTGTAATCATGGTTGCGTTCTTCTGCTTCCGGAGAAGAGGAAGTAATTCTGCAGTTAACTGAATTACGCTTGTAATGTTGGTGTGAATGATCGAACTAACGGTATTGAGATCGACCTTATCGTCACTCCAGCTCTCAAACTTAGCGATGCCGGCGTTGTTGATCAAAACATTCAACTGCGGATACTTCTTCGCGACAGTCTCAGTGAACTTCGACACTGCCGCTGTATCTTGTACATCCAACTGCAAGCCTTCCATGCCGGGGTTTGCCGCTGTGATTTCGTCAATGAGATTCTGTCTGCGGCCGGCAATAATCACCTTATTGCCCAGCTTGTGAAAAGCTTCCGCCAAGCCGCGGCCGATTCCGCTGGTTCCGCCCGTAATTAGTATGGTGTTTCCTTCGAGTTTCATCTTCTGACTCCTTGTTTTGCGTTGCGCCTAGCTCGGCCAGGACTTTAGGAAAGATGCAGCGAGGCAGCAAAAACCGCAGGTGCGCACCCTCGCCACCCCGCTCCTTTCAACTTACATATTTTGTTATTTGTAAGCATATCACGGACAACTTACAAAGTCCAGAATATGTAAGAATACGAATTGGGGGATTTCATGCCAAAAACCGGGTTAACTCAAGAACAGCTGCGAGAGCAAGCCATCGACTACACGGTTGCTCGAATGCGCAAGTTTGGCTATGAAAAGGTTCGCTTGAGTGACATCGCTAAAGATCTAGGTATAACTCATGCGGCGCTTTACAGTCACTTCGCTGACAAAGCGGCACTTTTTGACGCGGTGAGCGAGCGTTTCATTTGCGATCTGGACCACAAGCTCACCGAAGTCTGCGAAGACAAATCTATAAAGAGCACCCAGGATCGCATCACTAAGTGGTTTCTCGTCTTGCATCGCGCCAAGAAAGAGAAGGTTCAGAACGATCCGGAAATCTATCGCGCCTTTAATTCCTGTGCCCAGATGGATAAGGACTTTGTTAAAGCCCATCTCTCTCTCATGGAAACTCAGCTTACAAATCTTGCACAACGCGCCATCGATGAGGGTTCGATGAAAGGCAATGCCGCTGCGATTGCAAAACTGCTGGGCACAGCAACGATAGATTTTCACCATCCCTTAATGGTGGTTGAACGCATCGGCGAAAACAGAGAGAAACTGTTGGAGCAGATTCTTGCCGCCATATATAAGGGATTGAGATAGCACTTAGCAGTTACGCCGGATTACCAGCTCACGTCGAAAGCACTTCAGACTTCAATTTATGTAGAACACCGTGATTTGCAAAAAAGAGATGCGCGGTGCAATTGATACCGGTAATAGATCGCAGGTCGCGCACATATCCAAGCATTTGCGGTAAGTGCTCGGAAGCCTGCTTATCAATTTCTGCAATTGGGAAACTATCGATCTTGTAGTCGACCAAATGCCAGGCTCCATCTTTATCTTCGATGAGCAAGTCAGGTCGCTTATCTTCCAACCCTTCGTCCACATAGCTGAAGTAGGGAATTTCGTGCAAGCGACGGCGAGCATTCTTCATAAGCAAGAACAAATCGCTGTCGTAGAATTTGTCAATCCAGCGCTCTCCTTGCCTGACCAAATGTGCCACCACGTCCGGATGACTTGCCCAATCTCCTTGAGAGAGCGCGACTTCTTCAAAAAGCCAGCGCTGAGGCTTCTCGAGCCGAACTAACATATGCTCCATCAAAGAGTGGAAATAGGTACCGACAAGTCTCGCGTCCAGTTGAACACCTTGCTTGCCAGGAGTAATTCTGCGGCTGGTTGGTGCTCGCAAAACAGCCTCAGAATCGAGTATCGGCTCAATCAAATCGAGACGAAGAGCTTTCCTGGCTTCATCGAGTTCCTCAATAACAGCTAAAGATTCAACTTCTGCAGGCAGTTTAGGAACTGGCTCATATCGGCGAATTGCAACCTTCGAAGCAGCTCCAAGGTCAAAGGTAACTCGCTCTTCGCCTGCATAGTCAGAAGGCACCATATGGTCGAACAACCATGTTGAAAATGAATTGAAACGGCTGGTTTGCGCGTCTATGAAAAGTGCTAGATGATCGCGCGGGCGAGTCATTGCAACATACAAGAGTCGCTTCTTCTCCTCGGCTTCCATGTCGTTGTCTACCAACTTAACAAGCTGGAACCAAGATGGTGTATTTTGATCCTTATCTCTGCTGGAAGAAACACTGCGATCAGTATTCAATGCAATTCCATACTGCTTGTGGAACAGCAGCTTCTTGTAACGTGGATCAATCTTCGAAGACAGGAACGGCAAGATAACAACCGGAAACTCGAGGCCCTTCGACGCGTGAATCGTCATCAGTTTCACAACATCATCCGTCTGCAGCGGCGCATCAGCCTGCTTCACTCTATGCTCACGCATTAGCGACAGACGGCGTGCGAACTCACCGGGTGACAAGCTTTCATTTGCCGTAGCAAGCTGGACAAGCTTCCAAAGATTCCTCGATCTCTGACGTCCGTTCTTCGAAGAAAGAAGAACAGTATCGTAATCAGTTAGCGTTAGAATTTCCCGAATGAGTTCTCCAAGCGGTCGCAGCTGAGCACTCTCCTTGAGCTTGCGAAGATGTGCAACAGCCTGCCGGCAAACTTCAAACCCTGGACGTTTCTCGTCGGACACTTTGCACAGGAGCTGCCAGAGATGTGGATTCTTGGGGTTTCCCGCGTCAGTCACCAAAAGATGAACGATGTCGTCAGTGATCGAAAATATGGGTGAGCGCAGTGCGCCAAGAAGTGAGTGACTATCGAATTCGTTATCAAGAAAGCGCAGGAGATTTTCAATGTCGAAGACTTCCTGACGCATCAAGAAGCTCTTTCCACCAAGAGTTACAAAAGGAATCGTGTGACGAGTAAGCGCTTCCTCGAGTGGTGCAAAGTGATCGTTTTTTTGAACCAAGATAGCGAAATCGCCGAACTTTGCGGGGCGAGAAGCAGAGCCATCCTTAAGCTGAATTGGCATCTGAAGGCGAACCTTCTCTTCGATCCACTGGCAGATCAGTTCTGTTTCGAATCCCTTCTTCTGCTCAGAATTTTCAGTCAAGGACGAATCAAAAAAGAGCACTTCAGTTCGCTCGGTATCGACAACGCGTTCGCGGTGAGCATCCAAACTCTCGAATGAAGCTCTATAGATTTGGGGATCAGCACCGGGATCGAGCAAATCAGCAAAGATTGCGTTTACACCGTTGACCAAATCAGGATGACTACGGAAGGACTTGTTCAACGGTATGACATTCTTATCGCCTTGCAGAAAATCGATCGCCACACTACTTGGTGCACCGCAAAGTGCGTTCTTCCATTCGTTGAAATTCGATACGTCAGCGCCTTGGAATTTGTATATCGATTGCTTATCATCACCGATCAAAAACAATCGCGTTTTCTCACCCGCAAGGGAAGCGACTAATCGAGCCTGCGTAGCATTGGTATCTTGAAACTCGTCTACAAGAATGGCTCGCAGCGAATCGTTAAAATGCTGACGCGCCGGCGAACCAGGCTGATCCAACGCATCGAAGGTATAGCGAATCAGATCGTCATAGTCCAATTTGTGAACGATTTTCTTCTTGCGCTCGTATATCTCAACGGTTCGCTTCGCAAGGGAGATGAACGAACGAATCAAATGAAAGGCTTCTTTGTCTGTTTCTTTCAAACCGGAAGGGACTTTCTTTACGGCTTTCTCAACTGCGCTCTTAAGATCCTTCATACGGTGGCGCAATTCCATGGCGTCCTTGCCACCCTTATTGCCAGGTGAAGGGTGCTCGTGAAGACTATAGACATACGACCACATGTCTTCTGTAATCGTCGGTTCGAGCGAGGCGCGATCGATTCCCTCAGCCAGAGCCGCATAAGCCTGGCGGATTATTTCGAGATCTGTCCCAGCTCCCCAAGGATTTTCTTGCACGAAAGCAAGAGCAGTGCTCCAATTCTGATCTGAAACAATCTGACAAACCGCGCGTTTCCTCGCCCAGAGCAATAGTTTTTCAAATCGCTCTTGCATTGATTCATCGCTGGTGTCACCCATCGCATTGATTACTTCACCAAATTGCAGAGATGAGCCCAGAATGTCTAACAGCCAACCCTTCACCTCATCAATGCTAAACAGATCCAACAAGTCGTGTTCGACATTGCGAGTAGAGATAGCATCACGCAAAGCTTCGTTAATACTGTCTTCGCACAACTCGGCGCGCTCGATGTCATCTAGGACTTCAAACTTCGGATCAACTCCACCTTCGACAGGAAATGACTTCAGGATGCTGTCACACAAACTGTGAATTGTGCCAATCCGAGCACCATCTATGTCGGCTACGCAAAGCAACCAACGCTGACTTTCTTCTCCCTGCGATTCTTCTTTCAAAGCCTGAAAACGCGCTTTCAACCTGGTGCGCATTTCGCTGGCAGCTTTCTTGGTGAAAGTCACAGCAACAATATCAGCAACGGTGAGTTCCGGGTTGCTGCGAAGGACTTCGATATACCGTTCGACCAAAACGTGAGTCTTGCCGGAGCCGGCACCAGCCGACACCAAGACGTTCTTGTCGATGCTGTAAACAGCCTCTCTTTGCTGTTCAGTCAGTTGTGACATGGCGCCTCCTCATCACTCACCGTCCTCATCACCGGAAGCGCTACATTCCGTGATGCGACAAATCATCGAATGCTGGCAACCTCGACAAGAAACCTCACCGTTCGGTCTAACTTCGAAATCGCCGTTACCGATGCGGTTGACGTAATCAACAATGTAGTTCTTCGATTTTTCCAACAAACTCTCTGAAGGCGGCTCTACATTCTCGGGCTCTCCCTCTTTAGGCTTCTTCGGTTTCTTGACGAACTCCAAAGACCCCAGTGTGCTCGCCTGGGAAACGCTGAGGAACTGACCAACTTCTACTTCTGCGCCGGGCATGATTGACTGCGCAATCGCCAGAGCGTAAATCGGCATCTGCAAATTACGACCTTCGAGCGCGTCTTTCTCTGTAATCGGTGTAGACCCGGATTTATAGTCGATGACGCGCACTTTCGGTTGACCGGATGCGGTCGTTTCGGCAGCAATGTCAATTCTGTCGATCACACCGATTATTCTCACTTCCTTTCCGCCGGACTTGACGATAAGAGGAGGTGAAAGTGGTTCGCCCACTCGAGCTGTTCCAAATCCATGCTCAAACAATGATGGTACAAAACGCCCTTGGTCTTTGATTGCCCGGCGTTTTTCTTCAAGCACAAAACGCACAAGGCGAAACGCGATTTCCTGGTCTTCATACTGCGCAAATTCGCCGCGTTTAACCTTATGCTGCGCGTTCATGGAGATGATCGCACTCTTGGTCGCGGATTCGAGAAGACGCTTGATCTCATCGTCTTCCAAATTCACAAGTGTTTGATTGCGGTTCTTCAGATCTATGTAAAACAGTTCGAGCGCTTTGTGATATGCCTCACCCAAGATCGTTACCAGGATCTCATTTGTTGGCTCCTCATGCGGTTCGATTTTCAAAACGTGATTGGTCCAATACTTGAACGGACATTTTCCATAGTCGTTCAAACGTGATGGACTCCAATCTTTCGGCATATTGATCTTGAGTGACCCGCTGGATACCAGATCAGTTAGCCAGCCGTTGTACACAAGATGCGAGGCACCACTTTCGCGAGCTTTGAGCATCGCAATCGGTGCAGAGATTTTCTCAGAGAAAGCAGCAACGTCAGGATGAGTCATTGCTACCATTGCTTCATTCTGATTTCTCCACAATCTATTTGCTACGTGGTCTCTAACTGACACGGGCTGATACGTTGCACTCGAAAATGGCTCCACAATATTGAGCGACTTAACGCCTTCATCCTTACCACCAGTCAAAAGGAAAGAGGGAATCAATTCCTCGCCATCTACGATATCTGTAGTTGGACACGTGATCACTATGCGTTCGCGCGAGCGTTCAAGCAATGAATTGAACAGTGCAGATTCGAACCCCGCGTGGTGCCGTGGATTGTGCAAATCAACGCCGAAGAACCTCCACTTTTTGATCTCTTCCGGACTGGCAAAGCCGGATCTTGAGACGCGGCGTGGAAACTCACCTTCTACCAATCCTGCCAAATAGATATCTGAGAATGTCTTATTTGGAGCCAACTCGGCACTACAGATGCGAACCTGATTGAGTCCTTCGCCGGGACTTCGGAAGTCGCGATCAGCGATGCCGGCGGAGACGAATTCTCGCGGGTGACGGTGGGGCGCCGGCCAACGGCGCTG
>DTSE01000009.1 GCA_012965515.1 Candidatus Melainabacteria bacterium
GACCAGGCGAAACCAAAGTCGCAATAACGATGCCAGTCAAATTAGTCAGACCTTGCAAAGCAATTCTGCCATCTTATTTAGAGGCGATCGACGAGGGCAGTTACTGCAACATGGCTCTCGGCGCTTTCGGAGACGAGTCAGCAGAAGAGATTTCAAAAGATCCAGACGAATACATCAGAAGAATTAGTGATGAGTCACCACGAAAAGTCGCGATGCCAGACGGATCAGAATTTACTGTAGCGGAACATTCGCTTTTGTGGCTGGTTGACGGCGAACGCTATCTTGGTTCTGTTTCACTCAGGTTTTCTGGAGACAAGGAAGTCATCGAAGAATTCGGCGGCCACATCGGGGTAGCAATTCGCCCGGCGCTCTTGAATAAGGGCTATGGGGTTAAAGCTGCATCCCTGGCCTGGCAACTTGCAGGCGCATACTTCAAAGAACGCGGAATCAATTCGATCTACGTTTCCTGCAATCCTACAAACACTGCATCACGTCGACTTATCGAACACAATGGCGGAAAACTCGTGAAAGAAAAGCCCGATGCATTTGGAACAGGGCCAAGCCTGATCTTCGCTATTGATCTGAAGTAAAACTATGGTCCGTAGAAATCTACGAATACATCAGTACTCTTCACGAGCATCGGCAAGCGCTGCGTGATTCGCAACTTACTCAGCGCCTTGAGTGCACTCTTCTTGTACTCGTTTCGCATTGAAAACACTGAAGGCGGACAATCCTTAACAACAGTTGTCACACTCATGTTTGAGATCGCCAGATTTTCATCAATGGTGAATCTCGCTTTGGCATATAACTCAGAAGGGATAAGTGTAGGTGACTTCCAAATTCTCCAAAGCGCCTCGCGCAACGGCACCACAAATTGTGCCACTTCTTCAGGCGCCGGACGTTCATTCAAAAGCTCTTCGCTAAATTTCACTATCACCCGCGTCTCGCTTTTGAATCCATCAGGCTCAAGTCCATTCAAACAATCACGCAGTTTCTCCATGGCGTCTTTGTCCATATTGACTTGATGCATGATTCTGTACAAAGCTGGAATAGCGTCTTCTCCACCAATGTCGGAAATTCTGAACATTGCCTGATAGAAAGCAGCTTCAATGATTTTGTCGTAGTGATACAGACGTCGAACAAGCGGATTATCTTCTCGATTCATCCAAGCCCAAATTGCCAATGTCGCCAATGCGTGCGGGTAAGTTTCCTTCTCGAGCAGACTCTTTATTTGTTGTCTGATGCGATCTTCCTTCTTCTCCGTCCAGTCTATATTGTTCTCTTTAGCGAATGCTAAAAATTGCGCCTCGAGCGCTCGCAGATGTTTGTCACCATAAACTGCAACGAATTTCGCTTTGGGTGTAACCGGCACTGGCAAATCATAAGTGCGATCTTCATCTCTCACAGCGAAAGCGGGAGGAGTGATAGTTGATGACGAAACAATCGCCAGCAGAAGGGAAGCAGCCAGAGCCCGACGTCGCCTGCCACTCACATTTCCGAATGAGCCAAAAACTTTCAAGACCTAGATTCCACAACTACACACGCATTCATTTTACTAGGTTTACTCTCACCAAACCAAGTCCCGCCTTGACATGAACGCAAAGTCCATTATATATTGGCATTCTAGATATCAATCGCGAACCGCGAAGGAGGCGCTACATGGAGAATGTCATTGCTACACAAGGATACGATGCTGTCTTCCGTTGCGCCTTTGTTATAGATCGCGCTGGAAATCGCTAATCTGCAATTTTGCGCATTGTGAATTGACTCTCGTATCCATTATTTGCCCTAAGTGAAACGCACAGCAAATAACAAAGGATAAATTCAATGCTGCAACAAAATATTGCGGCTCTCGTTGAGCCGCCGTTTGAATGCGGGCGAATTGTCTCGCAAGATCGTGGTTCGTATGTAGTCGCAACGAACCACGGGGAAATTCGCGCCGAAGTTACAGGTGCATTTCGATACACAACTGACGTCGCCACTGACTTTCCGATCGTTGGCGATTATGTGGCGGTGCTATTAAATCCGAATACTGATATTGCGATGATCCATCGGTTGCTACCGCGCAAAAATCTCTTCGCGCGGCGCGGAATCTATGGAAGTGTAGAACTGCAACCCATCGCTGCAAATCTCGACACGTTGTTCATAACGGTAGCGGTCAACAGAGATTTCAATGTTCGCAGGTTGGAACGCTACATGGTAGCTGCGGCCGGATTTGATGTGCCATGCGCAATTGCCCTGACAAAGATCGATCTGGTAGAAGGAGCAGATACTTATATCAACGCGGCAAGAGCTGTTGCTGGAAAAAATCCCGTAGTGGCGCTCTCTGCGGTAGATGGAAAGGGAATGAAAGAACTTCTTCCATTTCTCGGAGCAGATAAAACAATCGCATTTGTGGGCTCCAGCGGTGTCGGGAAATCAACGTTGATCAACACACTACTGCAAGAGAAAAGGCTCACCGTGAGCGCAATTAGCTCGCAACTTCAAAAAGGTCGTCACACCACTACGCGGAGGTTGCTCATTCAACTAGCAGATGGAACATCAATAATCGATACGCCAGGGATGAGGGAATTTGCCCTGGCTGATGCCGAAAATGGTGTCAACTCTGTATTTAGCGAAGTGATGAAACTATCTCAAGAGTGCCGATTCCGCGATTGCAAACACCAGAGCGAACCAGGCTGCGCGGTGCGTGAAGGAGTGGATGTAGAAACTTATTCCAGCTGGAACAAGTTGGAAAGGGAAGCCGCATATGAGACTCGAAAAACCGACCGCTTCGCAGCGGAAGCTGAAAAGTCAAAATGGAAAGCCATTCATAAAGCGAATCGACAGAGAAGGAGGTAAGGAAGGAGCGGTCTAGCGAGCGGCAAGCAATTCCTGCGCGTTGAAATACTGCGCCGTTGTGCCACCATCAACTACCAAAACTTGACCGGTGATGAATGACGCAAGAGGCATTGCGAGGAATGCTACAGCAGCGGAAACCTCCTCGGGCTTTCCAATGCGCTTCAGCATAGCCACATTTTCAACGGCGACGCGAAACTCCGGACTCTTAAGAATACCCTCGGTGAGAGGTGTTTCGATATAGCCGGGAGCAATTGCATTGACGCGAATTTTCTCAGGCGCCCATTCTTGTGCTAACGCACGAGTCGCTTGGTTGAGCGCTGCTTTAGTCACACCATACATGAGACCAGAACCGACGGTTCCAATTCCGGCGATCGAGGTTATGAAAACAACATTCGCATCACTGCCTTTCAGAAGCCAGGGATGCGCATCTCGACACATCGCCAGTGCGGAGTTCAAGTTGGTATCAAGCAGAAGGTTCAACTCATCGCTCGAAACCTGCATGAACTTCTTGCGAATGTTTGTGCCTACGTTGTTTACCAAAATGTCGAGCCGTCCAATTTGCTCAACCACCTTGAAAATTTCGGCGCGCCCGTCTTCGGTTGTCACATCAGCGGCAACCAAATGAATTCTATCTGCATACCGATTTCCGCTTGAGGCTTTCTCAAGTTCCTCCAGACCGCGCGCAACCATAATCACTTCTGCGCCCAGTTCTAAAAACTCCAGTGCGCAGGCTCGCCCGATTCCTTTGGAAGCGCCGGTAATCAGGGCAACTTTGCTATCAAGTGTCCAGCGTTGTGTCATTGCGAAACCTCCGGCTCTTGGGGAGCACTAGTATACGCAATTATGAGCGTGGAAAAATTCTATGAACCTCGAAACATGCACTTTGCTTGCTCCCGACAAGCAAAAGAATCACCATAAATGCCCCTATTCTCGAGATGACTGGTCAACGCTGAAAGCACGGCGTAGACTTCAGGACTATTTTTCCCGTAAGACTGCTCCGCTGAGTTATAAGCCCGCTGGTAAAGAATTTGCTTTTGCTCGGGTGCTGCATGCTGAGCGGCCGAGAGCAACATCTTGTACTTTTCAATTCTCATAGCGGGTCTCCTTGTCTCACCAACAGATCCACAATCGCAGACAAGTGTGAGGAATCTGTGAAGACCCTATCTGACGACGAAAGGGGATATTTTGTTTCGCGAGAATTCAGATTTAACGAGACTGACTGCGGAGCTTGCCCATTAATCTCAGGACAAAGCGTCCAAAACCTCGACCAGTTCACCATCTATGCAAAAACACCCAACAAAGGTTAGTGGAGTTTCGCAAGCCGGGCGCCGGGGCTGAAAGGCGTTGTGCTCTCCAAGGTCCGATTCATATAAAACTACCAGCACCCTCGCCCCTGGGCTTGGATTGTCTTCTTCGATAATCTGCCTGGCGGCATCTCCAAAAACGGCGCCGTACTTCAATTCTTTCATTTGCCTGAACAAGTCAGGTTCCGCCAAATCCCATTGCAAATGCCCAGATTCCCTGAAGTAATGGGGGCTCGTCCGCAGCGAATAGTCGCACATAAATGGCGAAACATTGCTACCTTGGGCGTCAGAATTGGGCAAGCTTTCAGTGAAATAGGCTCTGGCAGCGCCAATGTGAGAAAATGTGCCGAGCCATACATATATGTTGCCGGTCCAATCACAAGACGGCTCGGAAGAGTCAGGGTCAGCGGAATCCCAATCTGGTTGGTCGATCATAAGAGAAGTTTGGCACACTAATACTCGTTCTTCCAATCGGTCGCAATTCTAGCGCGCCTGTCATTGAGCTTTCTCCAATCCCACGGTGCAATCGCCTTGGAAGATTTCCAAAGTCCTACCTTATGCTTGCGCGCGTCTTGCTCTAGTCTGCGAAGTTGATTATCCGTCGGTGCAAACGAACGAAACCACCATGCAGCGCCACGACCCACCATCGACTGATTGACGGACCTTCTGCCGACATAAATCTTGCCGACTGTTCTGCCATAGCGATCCTTGCCACGCGATTCGATGCGCACTTTCTTTCTCCGCGTCAATTTCGCAAGCAGATCGCGAGACTCAATGCCATATGGTTGCGCTATCTCTGGTGCATCAATACCTTCCAATCGAATGGTGCGTCCATCGGAAAGTTTCAACGTGTCGCCATCATGCACGGAAACAACCAGTGCAAGACTGATGAGCAGTGCTTTCATGTTGCACTAACTTTCTAGGTGGATTACTAATCCACAGAAGCAAATTGTTCTAGTTCACCAAGTGCATGCTTGAGACGTTTCTTCAGAACCTTTGCCGAAGCGTCTTTATGCTTGCTGTCACAGACCGCAATTTGTTCTTGCGAGAGTATCGACACAAGTGCCACCAACTCGCGAAGAACCGAGTCGTGCTGTTCGATTTTTTGCAGGGACAAATCCTTCTTTCCAGAATTCGAAATTGCTTTCTTTAGTAATTCATTGATGGTACGGCTTCTTACGCTGGTAGGAAGAGACTCGTACCAGGTCTCGATCTCTGGGTCAGCGTAGAAAGTAATTGAGCGCTTGTCGGTAGAAATAGTACGCACCTCCGCATTGACAAGTGTAAATACGTATCAACACCCTGTCAAGACCTATCTTTAATGTAGGGCTTTGAACTTTTTGTTCGCGGACTACGTACTTGCTTATAAGACGGCACAAAGCGAGGCTATTGTCATGAACAAAAGACTGAAAAATCTATTTCCGTTCCCTTTTAAAACACTCGGTGGCACAAGAGTGAAATTCGACGACCAAATGATGGGAAAACCAACCTGGCAAGTGCACTTTCAAAAAGCTGAAGACATTTATTACTCTAGACGCAGAAGACGAAGGAAGTGCTACGTCCAGTTCGATGAGCACGCATCAAAAGCGCTTGCGATTTCTAGGGAGGAACAAGATCTCTCAGCAACAGCTAAGACTTTATCGCTTATCTCGCGGTTTCAATTTGAAATCAGTCATCCTGATTGCCTCCAAACTCTTCGTGAGTCTATCGTTGCAGCACAGGCGGCGTACGGAACAGAGAGCAAAGAAGCGGC
The DNA here is from genome assembly GCA_012965515.1 of Candidatus Melainabacteria bacterium. GTDB lineage: Bacteria > Cyanobacteriota > Vampirovibrionia > Obscuribacterales > Obscuribacteraceae > QKMZ01. The sequence continues at coordinate 5,899 of DTSE01000009.1, forward strand.
CATTCAAATGTCGGGACTCTGTTTAAAGCTGGAAGAGATGGGACGAATCCAGGAAGCTGACGAAATAGCGTGGCAGGCATTTCAGATGATTGAAAAAAACACGTCTTGCAATGAAAAGATTTCACTCAATGACGCGGTGATCG
>DTSE01000010.1 GCA_012965515.1 Candidatus Melainabacteria bacterium
AGCTGATACGTTTACGCCGGGAGATAGGTTATTAATTGAGAGGGTTTTCTCGGGGGAGAAAAATATTGGCTTCCGGTCTTCGTTCTAGCATATGCGTTAGATCTAACGCGTATTGGTATTCGTGCACACGCACGCGCGAAAGTTTTCCAAAGCGCGGCTTATTACAGGTTTTCACTAGTATTGGGCCACACATAGCTTTAAAGATGCTTTGATGAAAATCATAGAGTTACCATTCGCGCGAGCTTTGCGCTCTTGGGAATTGCATGTCAACAGCAATCGCGCGAATGCTTAACTAGTTGCCGATTGAGACGGGCAAATATCTCTCGACAAGCGGAATGTGGAAATTTGGTACGGACACATACAGGGCAAGTATGACAACCGCCGCCAAAATGACCCAATTCAAAATGAATCCGAAGGCTCGAAAGTCGGAGTCGACTTGAGACGCCGAACGACAGTCGTAATTCGAGTAACCCCAACCGTGATGACTATGACGTCCTGGCAAGAAAAAGAACAGAATGTCTAGAATCGAGAACATTTTTGGACCACGCTCCAAAGAGGGACATGTAGGGCATCATACCGATTCCGCTTGGCAACCGTGCCGTCCGTAATCATTGCTTAAACAAAACACCCAAAAGCCAAACAGGCTTTACATTTACAACTTGGAGCGGTCTATCGCGCACTGGCAGTAATTTGAGCGGCACGAATCAATCGTCCGCGCACTATCGCTTCGCCGGCTTTTCGTCCCACGACATCGCTTAGATTTCGAACCAAAGGTCCGAAATTTGTTTCACCCGGAACCCAAACCAGTTCCAGCATCTGCTCATCAATTTCGGCGCCTTTCGGAATATCAGACTTCGCCCTAACCACAAGGCTTTCTGCGCTTTTAGAGGGCTCCTGGAGAATCACCCCAGGCCGCTTATGAACATCGGGAAGCTTGATGATGAAATCAGGATGCTTCGTAACCACATACAAGGTGATAAAAATCGGAGTGAAAGTCGCAAAACAGGCGGCCCAAACCAAATTGTGCTTGTACTTTTCCTGCAGCGTTTCGTTTTCCATGTTTCACCCAAGCGGACCATATTTCCATTATTAGCAGGCGCGACGAGACAACAACTGCGGCTAAAGGAAACCTTTATGCAAACAATTGCGCGGCGATTTCACTGCAATTCAGCCGCTGTTTTGCTACTGTCCGCGCTCTTCGGGCGAAAGGTTTGAGTATGTGCGAGCCCTCAGTGACTCCTCGACGTGATAAGGGAGCACTGGCTGCCCATAGGGGACGGCGTGAGAGAGTTTCATGCCAACTACAGGGTAGGGCTCCGAAAAAGCCAACTCATAGCCACGCAGCCCCGGCATTTTGACCACCTCTACGTCGTCGGCAGAAAGAACTTGCCCTTCAGCAAGATTGCGGGCGGCAACAAGGTAGAGGTCCGAACCTCTGATACTTTGATTGTTGAAATCGTCACGGCTATCCGAAATGACGCCGACACTCGCGCTTGCCAGTGGTGCAACCGGCTGAACCTCGACCTCGGTCTCAACCGACTGGACACCATTATGCCCAATAAACCCGGCAAACCAGAAGCCCAAAATTGCAATGGCGCCAACTCCGGCGATGCCACCTACCAAGCTGGTCCTGAAGGAACTGTGTATTACTTCGTTGTCCATAGACAGTACCCCACGCATGTCTCAGAACTTCCATTATCCTCGCCAAGCGCCTGAGAAAGCTCCGGGGTTAACACTAGATCGATAGGGAAATTGGCTAGCGTGCCACGCGTTTTGAAACTCAAAAAAAAAAACCGAACTGCTATCGACTTTCACAATACTTTTTTAGCGCCTTGGCAAAAGTTGAAAACGCGTGATCTTGCTGTTTCACCGGACATGTATAGACTTTGCCAAATGCCGCCGCTGCTTCTTTCAAGTTTCCAACCTTCATCAAATGCACGCCGGCAGCGAACTGTTCGTATGTGAGTATGCGCGGAAAAACGCTGCGAGTCTCTATATCAACCTCTCCAATCTTCGCCGGTCTGCCCAATAAGCTGTCCTCCACAGGCTGCCAAATGCGGCGCGATTTGCTGTCAGTCCTGCCGAAATTTCCAAAACTGAGCACAGCGTCTTTGCTGCCCGCAGCGAACGCGACGCCGATTCGCAGCAGTTCCACAGCATAAAGGTGCAAGCTTCCAAACTGATATCGGGCGTGAAATTCGGCAACCGATTCAGGAGCCGGAAGATTCCTCTTCTCGCGTATCAAAGCATCCATCACCGGCAAGCACTCTTTGAACCTCCCCTGCTGAGCCAATCCGCTCGCTTTATCAAAGAGCGGCCCGCCCATGTCTTTCTCAAAAGCTCGCTCGATTTCCTTGCCTCCAGTCGGCGCAAGCTGCAAAAGCGGACTGGATTCCAAACGCATCTCCAAATCTTCCGAATGCACATCGACATCTTGCTGCGTCACGACTTGCCGAACATCACGCATGCGAATTACGTGACCGAAAATCTGAAATACATTCCAAGGCTCGATCATAAGGCGCCTTCTAATAATTTTGCAGCCCTCGGCATATTTCTTTTGGCGGACATAAACATTCGTCAGCGTATCAGTTAGCCGATCCTTCCAACGCACAGGGGCCTCGCGATTTGCACTCACCACAGCAGCAGGCGCAATTGCCACTCCGCGCCCCAACCAATCGAGATGGATCTTTTGATTTCCAAAGCGTCTATCGGAAACAGTGATTGGTGGTTTCTCCAAAGAAATCGCCTTGAGCAACGCCGTTTCTGCAGCACTGTCATTGCCCAATACGAAATTGGAAACTCCGCACTCGACGAAATAAGTATAGGCAGCCTTTTGATCATCTGCGGGAGGAGTTTTGTTTGCCGCCAGCCATTCTTTCGCGCGAGCCGTGCTGCCGGCGCTGGCGATGAAAGGCTTGTCGATATGATAGTTCTCACTGCCGAAAAGGTCAGCGTATGCCGCAAGCGCTTCTTTGTATTTGCCGCTCTTCTCCAGCATCACTGGCTTGAGCCGCTGCGAAATAAACAGCACCGAAGCAATTTTGTTTGTTCGGCCCTTATTCTCGATACGCACCTTCTGAAAGGCCGTATCGAGGTATTTGGTACAGGTTTTGTAATCACCGATCTCAAAAAATGGAATAGCCGAGTGCAAGTAAAACATTGCGGAAGGATTGAACAGAACATCCACCTTGGACTCGGCTCTTCTATACGCCGCAATTGCCTCTTTATGCCGCCCCAGCCCTTCCAAACAAAAGGCGCGAATATAGTCAGCGCTTTGGCTGCCGGACCTTGGGCATTTCTCCAGCTGCTTCATCGCTTCTGCATAATCGCGACGATTCGCCAAAAACAACGCTTTCCCGCCAGGAGAGAGCCGGCTCATATACTCTCGTTGAATCTTCTCGAAACGTGTGCTCTTACCAATGAGAAAGATAGAAATCGCTGACGCTTCATCGTTTGGTTGAAGCTTTCCGAGTGAATAAACGGGCATCACATATAGTGGCACGAGGGATAAAACAAATATCGCAACTCGTGTCGCCTTTGCCCTTATCAAACACCGAAACGCTTCGCAAAAAATCATGCATCCAACTCCGCGAGCGGCAACCGGAACCAGAATGTGCTGCCTTGACCGACTTCTGATTCAACTCCAATTGTGCCGCCGTGCAGCTCCACGATTGACTTACAGATGTTCAAACCTAAGCCTGTGCCACCCATGTTGCGTGCATCTTGGGCAGACACTTGTTTGAACTTTTCAAAGACTGATGAAACTTGGTCCGCCGGTATACCGCGCCCTCTGTCCTTCACTCTGAACTCCACAAATTCACCTGCCTCTACAGCAGAGATGGTGACAGATTGACCGGCATTAGAGAACTTCACCGCATTGGACATCAGATTTACGAGCACTTGAACAATACGGTCTCTGTCACAGGTGACGTAGAGATCGCTGGGCATTCCCTCTAGCGCCACATCCTTCTTCTCGGCCAAACCAATAACCGATGCAAGCGAATCCTCGATCATGGAGCCCGCTTTAAATACGTCGCAAACCATCGGAAAATTGCCGGACTCCAGTCTTTCCGTATCAAGAAAGTCATTGACTAGGGCCATGATGCGATCTGCGCTGAGTTCCGCATTCTTGACCATGCGCAGACCCTTTTCGTTCAACTCACCAAGGTGCCCGACTCCCAAGAATTGAATCAATCCTTGAACTGTAGTGAGTGGACTGCGGATATCGTGAGTAACCATGCGCACGATTTCCTGCCGCATCTGCTCCAAATTTTTCCTCTCCGTGATGTCGTGCACGACGCAGAAAAACGACTTCAATTCCTCGAACCAGGCAACGGACCAAATGGTGTAGAATTCCTCGCCGCCCTTCTTTTTGACCTTAAGTTCAAGCGGCTGCTGTTGCTGCCCGCCGCGCGCTTTTTCGAAGTATGCATAGGTACTCTCCTTATCGGCCTCATCTATAAACCGATGCAAAGGCTCGTTGAGAATCTCCTGTGGGTCTACATGAAAAAACTCTCCGAGAGCGCGATTTGCTGATTCGAACTTCAAATCTTTATTGAGTGAACAAATGACATCGCGCGCATTCTCAATGATGGCGCGTTCTTTCAAACTGGCTTCTTTCAAGGCTTTTGCCATAGTGTGAAATGTGCTGTCCATCGCGCCGATTTCATCCGACTGCAACATAGGTGGATTCAAAGGCAGATCGCTAGCCAATCTGTAGCTATTGTCTTGCATGACGCTGAAACGTTTGCCGATGTCCTTCAGCACAAAAACAACTGCGCCAATGACGACAAGCACGTTCGCGCCGGACAACAATACGATGCTTAGAAGTATCCTTTCACGTAACTGAGCGCGCTTTTCGATGTTCGAATCGAACGCCAACTTCTCCTGCTTCTCAAGCTGCACGATCTTCTTTGGAGCTTCCTCACAAGCAATTGAATACAGCTTTTCCCAAAGCGGAACTCGCTCCGGACGACCCTGATACTGAGATTCCAACCAGCTTTTCTCCAGATGCGGCATTATGCCTTCAGCTTGCTTCAAGTCGTTATCAAGCCTCTGAATCACTTCAAGGCGCTCTGGCTTATCCTTGACCAACTGCTTAAGATCGCCAATCGAGCTGCGCAGCTTCTGAAAGCTTTGGTTCCACCGAGTGTGGAATAGCTGCACGCCCAGCGAGGAATCGCCGCCCGCGACAGTCATTACCTCCATCAAATTGTCGTATACGAAATTGATTTTCTCAGCAACGGCCTTCGACTTTTCCGCCTCCAAACGCGCGGATTCTCCTTCATTGTGCAGATAAAGAACTATACCAATCAGCAGCGCTTGCACGAACACCGGCACCGTCAGCAGTACCAAAAGTTTCTTCTTGATGGAAACAGACTTGAACACGATTCAATCTACCTCAGCGCTTATTGAGACAGTAGTGCTTGAGAGCCGCTGCATAAATCAGAAGATGCTTATTGCAATGGTCATGTCGTTTAAGTTGATCGAACTCTTTCAAAGCAAGTTTGTATTCCCCGCGCTGCATCGAGCGCGTCGCCGCGGCAAAGCGGCAATACTGTTCAAACCCTTCGTCACACATAAAGTCGGTGGTTCGTTTCTCCAACGCACGCCTTTTGCGACCTAGCAGAACATCTTCGATGGCAGCCCACTGCGGACTCTTTGCTGCGGATGATTGCGTGAGAATGCTAAGACCATGAGGGGGCTTGCCGGCAGCGATGCCTGTTCCAATCTGATACAGCGTAGCAACGTGCGAATAATGCTCGCGAAACGCACCGATACGACTGGCGCTGCGGTAATCAGTCGCAGCCATTGACGGGTTCGAATTCTCCAGAATGAACACTGATAGAACTTTGAAACAGTCGCCATACTTCAGCTTCTCAATGTCAGCCAACGCCCGCTTCCACTGCGGGTCTTTCCTAAAGTCATACTCCTGAGATTTCTGCGCCTCACTTGGCTCATATAGTACAAAGTCAGTTTTGTCCAGCTTGAACTCATTGGCCGGGTCGTGCAATTCAACATCTTTC
>DTSE01000011.1 GCA_012965515.1 Candidatus Melainabacteria bacterium
CAGATGATGACGCAGAGCATTTTGATGACTTGGATGCCGTTCACAGCCCGATTCAGCCTGTAGAGAAGATTCTGAATCTGAATCTCATGCTCCTGCACCACGAAGAGATCCAATTCCGGCGTTGTTCTTGGACAGGGAATTGTCCGGGCAAGGCGTCTTTTGATGTAATGCATATTTACCTCCTTAAAGAACAAGAGCGGGCTTTCGCCAGCTCTCTTGTTCGTGTTTCTTTCGCGTTTCTGATTTGTAGGTTTTCTGGTTTGCAGCTATTCGCGTTCCATCATTAGATGGACAAGGAACTCACCCGTTGTTTCCATCAGCTCCTCGCGAGTAGGAACGTAGAATCCATGCTGTTGGTGCGCCTCTATCTCGGCATCCAAGTCATCAAAATGCTCTGCGTCATCATCTGCAATCTCAAGCAATTCCAGCGCACGCATCAGTTCAGCTATCGCGGTATTGCCATCTAAAGCAACGAGGTGTGTATTTTGATTTGTCATATTCTTATCCTCAAAAAAAATGCAGCCGTCGCACATCGCGACCGCTGCTCAACCATTTATTCTTTGTATTCCTATGGGTCATTCGCCGCTCGCAAAGATCAGCGAACGAGCGTTAGCATCGTCAGGAGTGCGTTCCCAGTCGGTACGAAAAACTGTGATTGCCTAGAATGAAAAAGGAAGTCTTATAACTCACTAGATGTGAGTCAATAAATATCGCTTGTTCAGTGCCTTTGCAGTGGCTTCAGGGTTTTGCGTACAGCTCCGGAAAAATTTGTTTGACGAATGTATTTCGACACTACCTTCGGAGAAGCGTCGATGCGAACTATTTATTGAGCAGGGCAAAAACACTCAGCAATCGCGCAATTCGCCACCCTGTGAGGCTTCTCGGCATCAGGCATAAACCCTCGATAATCTGCAGGCAAAATTCCGTTATGGTGCAGTTACGAAATTCGATATTTATTTACTCCCTCGCGATGCTAGCAGACCACTACGTAGAGCCCACGCAATCAACCAATATGAGAGGCTCTCCAAGCTCGCACGCGCCCACCTGCACTACGCTAGTTTAACCACGCAATATCCGCACATCGCCTGGTTGTTGTCGCAATTCACCAGCTTCCGCAGTTACGACAGCTAGCAAACATTGCCCTACGTGACTTTCGCGGATCTGTTCAATTCCACATTACTCGCGCCATTCAAAAAACATATTCTCTCCACACGACCAATTGAGGAGAGCTACATGCCAATCGTTTCTACAGAACTGGAAGTTGTAACTGCCAGAATGCGCATTCTTCCGCAAAGATACAGGCACTTTCGCAATTCCATTTGGCAAAACTACACCGACGTCGGAACAACTGCATTGAACAACGGCGACATTGCTCTGGCGCATCGCATGTTCGCAGAAGCTCTAGCAGAAGCGCGAAAGGAAGAGCGTCTCGACTATCGCCTCGCAGTCAGTTTTGCTCACGTCGGGCACACGCAGTTCTCCAAAGGTGACTTCCCTCAAGCCGCCAATAGCTATCTCCGTGCACTGGCCATCACGCGAAACGTCAAAGACGCACCAAAAGAATTCGAGATCATGCTTTTAGAAACATTGGCAGATATTCGACTAGAACAAGGACAACTTCGCCTTGCGAAGCGCCATTTAACACGTGCGCTAAGCCTTCGCGAAGTTCACACCCCCGCACTAAAAGAACAACGCGCAAGGAGTCTCCTGAAACTTGCAACTGTTTTCTCCGAATTCGGAGACACAGATCAAGCTCTTGCTCTGTACGAAAAAAGCAAAGCCTTCCGCTCGTAACACTCTTATGTTCACCGTTTCGCAACGACGCTGCTATACTATCATATGGTATATCGATATAAGCAAAAGAAACTCAGAAATAGTAATGAATAGGAAGATAAAACGGCAGCCCACACCACCGGGCGTAATCCTGCAAGAAGAATTCTTGATACCTTTGGGCGTTTCGCAGAGCGCATTTGCGCGACACATTGGCTGGACGCAACCAAAGGTGAATGAGATCGTTACCGGTAAAAGAGGAATCACCCCAGAGACAGCGATGGTGCTCGCCGATAGCTTGAATACGTCTCCAGAATTTTGGCTAAATTTGCAAATGTCTGTCGATCTGTGGCGCGCCCAGCAGAAACACAAAACAGTGAAAAAACTGGCTGGGATTGCCTAAGGTACAGGCGCGGGCGGACCTTTTGCGCCGTGTTCAGCAAGTTCTTCAAGTAAATTCTTCAAACTAAACCGTGGCTCGTATTTTAGTATGCGTCGCGTTTCGCTGATGTCCAGGCGTTTTGGCTTGCGCGCGGGATCCAAACCATGTTCATTGGCAAGGTCAATATAATTTGAATAGTACTTCTTAAACGTACTACCAGCACCTTCTTTATCCCATGCCTTCAAATCATCATCGGTGTATTCATAGGCGCCATCCACCGGAAGAAAGAGCGGCTCCTGCGTTTTCTGCCCGGAGGCAAGATAGTCGACACTCCGCATCACAGCCTGCGCTACATCATCTATGTGGACCGCGCCGCCCCAAAACCAATTTGCCCACTCAATATATGAGGAGTAAATTGTTCTATTCCAATGAGGAATAAACGCTCGCGGTCGTAGTGTCACAATGCTCATCCCATGCCGAGCGACATACGCACGAACAATTTCCTCGCATAGCACTTTTGTATGTCCATAAACACCGAAGCGCTCGTCAATGCTTGTACTGGAAATAAAAATGACTTTGTCGATACCGGCATCGGTAGCGGCTTGAAAGACATTGAAGGTTCCGGTGACATTGAGATCCCAAAACTCATAGGCGTTTTTCTCCTTACGGAATTCATGCACGCCATGCCACGCCGCTATGTGTATCACCATATCAGCGCCTGGCAGGGCCTCAGCAAGAGCCTTTCTGTCCGTTATAGATGCATCGACGAACTCTGCGCGGTTGTGTGGCGGGCGGACATCTAAAACTACCGGCACGTCGCCACGCTGCACCAACATAGGGCACAGAATCTGCCCCAGGTCCCCCGACCCACCAGTTAGCACTACTCGCATCAGTACCCGCACCCCCTGCTTCGGGCGGTCCCCATTCTCGGAGGAACGCCATAAGCCCTCCAACATTCGCGCCAAGCATAGCGCAGTTTCAATCCGCCAAATCGAATTTAGGCGCCTGTGGGCGTTTCAGCCGGCGACCGGCACGTTTAATCCCATGACCCAAAAACGCCATTTCGCTGACCCGGAATGCTCCCAAGCCGTCCGTATTGTGAGTGCATCGAGGGCAACGCACCTCCCCCACACCAAGGCTAAACAATACGAGGACCACCACCATGTCTATCAACGAAGCAAACGTAAGAACCGGCGCTGACCAAATGGCAAACAGCCTCGACAAGGCAACAACTCAACAGCAAGCCGAACAAGTTGCCGATAGACTGAGAGCCGACTTCGTAGACTGCATGAGCCAGGGCACTGACGGCGTCGAACGCTGGAACCAAATCGTAGCTAACATGAACTACAGCGATAAGAAAGGCACTGGCTGGGACGTTCAGGTCAAGAACAACAGCGACGGTCTCCCGTCCCTCACACTCGTAGACAGCAGCAAAGGCTTTGAAATTGGCGGCTCGCGCTACTTAGCTCCATCACTCGTAATCAACGAAGACCACTCTGGTCGCAAAGGATTCACTCCTCATGCCGAATCCGCAGCCACACCGCGCAAGGTCCTCCCCATCGAAATGAGATAAGCGACAAGTTTTAACCGGAAGCCTGGTGTCCGAAGAGAGCGTCCTAAACAGGGCGCTCTTTTCACTTGGAGAAAGGCACGGGTGGCAAGAATGCCACCCCTACAGCGGAGGATGGCGTATTCAGCGAAGCGTAGCGGCGCATTGCATGCGCCTTTTCTGTCCGCATGTATGCGGAGGATGGCGTAATCAGCGAAGCGTAGCGGCGCATTACATGCGCCTTTTCTGGCCGCATATATGCGGAGGATGGCGTATTCAGCGAAGCGTAGCGGCACATTGCATGCGCCTTTTCTGGCCGCATGTATGCGGAGGATGGCGTAATCAGCGAAGCGTAGCGGCGCATTGCATGCGCCTTTTCTGGCCGCATGTATGAGGAACCTACTGTGGATTGCAGTTCTGACGCTGCGACACAAAACACTTCAAACCTACGATTTCCAACTGCTTCCAACTACTGCACACGCAATGAGTTTATGAAGTCGCTCCAAGCCGGCGGCATCTGTTCGAGCTCTTGTGCAAAAATCGCGTCGCGTCTTTCGTTGTAGCCAGGTCGATTTGCGTTCATCCACGCCGCGCCCAAATCTTGCGAGTTCGCGTCAACCAACAACGATTGAAGATTCGCCATCGCAATATTAGTTTGAGCTTGATCTTCAGCGGTGCGCAAGTTCTCTATTGCTGCGGTAAGAGCGGATGTATCACCAAAGCTGCTCAGCGTTTCCAAATTGTACGTCAACGACCTTACCAAGTTTTCGCGCTTGCTAAAATCAGCCAAAGTGGCGTTATTCACAGACGAAATCATGTGCCTCAACGGTGAAGCTTCTTGCAAAAGTGACGTCACATCAACATGTTCATCATTGGGAAGAAATAACGAAAGCCCTGCCATTTCTTCGTACTGACCGAAGTTTTCTCCATGGTATTGAGGAACAACATCGCTTAATGCGTCGCGTACTTCTCCGACTGTTTCTGAAAGCGAACCGTCGGGATCTCTCAACTCGCCACTGCTTACGGCTTGCTCAAGTTCGGTCAAGAACAGCCCCAAGTCACGATTTGCCGACGCAAATGAGCCGCTCAACATGGCGCCGCCTTCTGAAAAGGGCCGTATTTCATTCATCAGCTCGACAAGAGTTTGCCGTTGCGACGGATCATCAATCAGTGCGGACAGCTCCTCGCCAAGCTCGTTAACGCCTGCTTCTAATTGCGCGAATTGATCCACATCAACATGTGCAAGTGTGTAAGTACCTGTCGAATCCAGATCGGTGTTTCCAGTCTCTCCGTTGTGTCCGGCGCTTGCCAGCTCAATCGAAACGGCTGCATATTCTTCCGGAGTCAAGTTTGGATTGTCCAACAATGCACCAAGAGTGGTGCGCATATTTTGTCCGTCTGCGTCAGCAACAGCTGACTCAACTTCAGCCGAAGCGACGATATGGTCGGCATTCCCTTGCATGGCTTGTATCACGTTGAGATTGCCCATCAAGCAAGAATCAAAATTCAACAGGTCGAGCTCGGACTTCCCACTGCCTTCCAATCCGCTGGTGATTGCGTGTTCTAGCTCAGCAAGACTGACTTCACCGCTGTCGCCACCAAGTCCCTTCGCGGCGTATCCGTGCGATTGAATGATCAGACCCAGATTGCCTTCGCCTGCACGCTCAGACGCTCGCTTCAACAACTCGACAAGATCGTGGTCGAAACCTCTCGACGGACCTTGGTCGACCAAAGTGATTTCACCGTCTTCCAACCTGTAAGTTGCGACCTCCAGATCGTTCCTGTTGGTGCGTATCGAGCCATCCTCTCTAACAATTTGCGGCAACGGCAGAGTCGCTTGTACATAGAGAGTGACAGGTTGATCGCGAGTCTTTTCAGCCAGTTCCAAAATCTCAGACAGTTTTCCAGCCGCGCCGGTCGGAATTCTTTCACCGTTGAATTCGACGTCGCCTGCAGAGGTCAGATCGATTGCCATAGTCCAGTTTCGAGGGGAGTCGGGAGCATCGATTTCGTCAACGCTCACGGTCCTGGGCGCATCTGGTTGAAACGTAAGGGACCTTTTTTCCGGCGTCTGACTTTCCGAAGCCAAGCCAACTGAACCGGAAACAGAGTTCCAGTCCATTGATTCACCGTCACCATACGGATTGGTCAGGTCGAGGAAGTCGCCTGTATGCGAGGGAAGAACCGGCGGCTTGTACTCCGCCAGCAGTTGAGCAGATTCCAACGCGATGGCGGTATTAACCTTCGGAGAAGCGATTGCGCTATCCCCAATCTCTTCAGATCGGAACATGTGTGCACTCGGGGGGGGGT
>DTSE01000012.1 GCA_012965515.1 Candidatus Melainabacteria bacterium
CGCCTAGTTTCGAATACACGGCAATGAAAAATATGGGCGGCGCAATGCGTCGCCCTTTTCTCTACGAAGCACCCGTGGGGGCGCATTGCATGCGCCCTTTTTCCGTTCAGGTGCTACTTCCTTTCATTCTGCTGAACTGGTTCAAACAAAAAGAGCGACGTAAAACGCCGCTCTACTTCGATGCTCATTCTTGCGATTGCACAGCAATGAAACGCTGATCTTCAGCGCGTTTCAAATTGCAGATTTAACTGGGAACAGTGGACTGACATTAGCGAATGCAGTCGTCGAACGAAAGCCCGGCTTGCCGACACTTCGACATGCACCAATTGAGTGAAAGCTGCTGCGCAAGTGGAAGATTTTCCGGCGAGCAACGTCCGCGGAACACTTTGGTCAATAAGGATTCCAATTCATGCTGGTGTGCTTTTAGTGGAGCCGGCAGTGACAATGTCCACTGCGAGCCGCCTGACTGAGTCAGGATTTCTTCGAAATAGTGAGGCTGCTGTCTTTGAGGGACAGAAGTCGTCATTGAGTGAGTTAGTGTCGTCGCTGTCATTCGGTTACCTGAGCAGAGATGTGGCGCAAATTCAGAAACGCCGAAGCGTTGGTTAGATGTAAATCATCCTGCGTTATCATAACTTTACACTCTTGACAATTGCAAGGTCTATAGGCGCCACTTCTTGGCAATTTTGAGGATTTTCATGCGGTTTTGCCCACTGAAAATGCTGTTTTCCTGATAAGTGTTCTCGGGGTAACCCGATTTTCGTAATAAATCGCACTCAAATGCAGACGGGACGCGGACCCGATTGCTTTACAATCCGCCCTTTTGGTATTGACCTCCTCACTATGGGTACATCCATTAAAGGAAACATCTTTGTGGGAGAGCTGCCTGACAGCTCAGATTCATAGTTTCCGGAGGTGCCGGATATGGCAAAAACGAAGCGAATGGAATCTGGAGACGCCGGAACCTCGAATGTAAAAGAGTCCGAAAGTAATGTCAGGACGCATCCTGTTTTCAAAACCTCTGAATTTGATGCGTTGCACGTGCGCCGCGTGGTTGCCAGCAACCCAAATACGCCACAGCAAGTACTGGAGCGTTTAGCTGGTGAGGAGTCTGCAGTGATCCGGCGTCATGTCGCGCTCAATCCTAAGACTCCTGTCGACACTTTGCGCAGGCTTGCAGAAGACAGGGAGACAGACGTTCGCCTGGCTGTGGCTGAAAACGTCCACACGCCGCAAGAGATTCTTTGTGTGCTTTCTGCCGATGAAGATATGGATGTGCGTTATGGGGTTGCTGAAAACCCGCACATGCCCGAGGACATTCTGGTTGAGCTTAGCCAAGACGACAATCCGTATATTCGTTGCCGTGCGCTGAAGACGCTTCAGATGCTGGCTCCAGACGTTCAGACTCGCTTGAAGCTGATCATTCAGCAGCAGCAAGACCGGCTTCGTTGAAGGATTTGGGGCGATGCCATTCATCGTCCCGTTTGATAGGGTGTTGTAGAGGCGATGCCATGTATCGCCCGGTTTTGATTGCCGCCTTTATACAAAGTTCTGCGCGCGTTCCCCTTGAAGCCTTGTACTCGGCAACACAATCAAA
>DTSE01000013.1:0-3909 GCA_012965515.1 Candidatus Melainabacteria bacterium
CAAGTCGTCAAGTCCTACAAAGATTTGACCGAAAAGTGCGCTGACAAAGTCGGCGGACACGAATTCGGACCGTCTTGCGCTCTCGTTAGCGTAGTCACCGTTCCTGCCGCATTGGTATACGGCGGAGCTACCGGCGTGTTCTACGGCAGCAAGAACGCATTCGTTCATGGCTTCAACGAGCCCTTCCATCCGGATTCCTTCAGCGTTGGCAAGTTGGAAGACTAGTCACTGAAGCGGCTTCGCTAAGAAGAATCATTGTTAGGACCGGGGGCAACTCCGGTCCTTTCGTTTGCGTGGCGGCAGTGCCGCCATCGAGCGTGGGGTTTGCAAGACGGCAGTGCCGCCATGGAGCGTGGGGTTTGCAAGACGGCCGTGCCGCCATCGAGCGTGGGGTTTGCAAGACGGCAGTGCCGCCATGGAGCGTGGGGGCGCATTGCATGCGCCCGTTATTGTAGGGGTGACGCCATGCGTCGCCCGGCGGGCGGCAAGAATGCCGCCCCTACAGCGGAGATTGGAGTTCGATGCAGCGCCTTTGTTTCGATGACTTGGACGTTCTACGAGTCCATCAACAACTGAGTGCAGTTGTTGATCATCGATAGGAAAAAAACGCTTTATACTGATAGCTGGAATTTTGTGGAAACTCGGTAAACGGCGCGTACGCGCTGAAACAGGTAGCCGGGGTGCTTCGTTGGCATTTGCAAGTGTTTGACGAGGCGGAAACGCAAAGAGTTCGGAAACGCTAAGAGTGCGGAAACGCCAAAAGCGGCCGCAGGTAGAAACTGGTCAAGAGCGAAAAACGAAAATGACAGATGACAAAAACAAGGATCTGAACATTTGGTTGGCGCGCGTCAAACAAGCTAAGACGCGCAAAGAAGTCTTTCGCATTCTCGATGAATTCAGAAAGCATGAATGGACGGATGTGCAGTGTCAGACTATGTCGCACTTGTATATTCGCCTCGTTGATTTGATGCCGCCGGAAGAAGATGACGCACCACCGGAAGAGGCACCTGCTGCCGCCGCGTATGACACTAAATCTGGTGCCTCTGCTCCCGCCACCGCTGGTGTGGGTGCTGCCGTCGGTGCCGAAGGCGAAGCCGGCGGAGAGCCGAAGAAGGCTGTAGTAAACGAAGGACCTGTCTGGTACGAAAAAATGTAGGGCGCTAGACGTTGCTATGTAGGGCGCATTGCATGCGCCCGCCGCTAAGGAGAAAGGAATTGTAGGGGCGCATTGCATGCGCCCGCCGCTAAGGAGAAAGGAATTGTAGGGGCGCATTGCATGCGCCCGCCGATAACGAGAAAAGGAATTGTAGGGGCGGCATTATTGCCGCCCTCCGATGACGAAAGAAGCAATGGCTAAGAAAAAGAGTTCACAGAAGAATCAAGAAGATGCGCCGCAGGAAGTAAAGGCTGCTGATTCTTTGCGAGCTGAAGCTTCAATATCTTCGTGCATGGAAGCTGCCACTACTCCCTGCGCCAACATCGCAGATGTTGTTGATAGCGCTGAAATCAGCGATATGTGCGCTGAGCTTATCACTTCTCCGTGCAAGGACGAAGACGACTTATACAAGGAACTGGCAAACTCACCCTGCACTGATATTGCCACCACAACTCCTTGCACGGACGTAGCAACGACCGAGCCATGCACAGACTTGGCTGCAACACAGTCATCTGAAGTGTCGGCAAGTCCAGCTTTAGAACTGACAGCAAATTCCTCCGGCGATCTCCAACATGAAAGCGGAGTAACAGATTTGGTGGCACAACAATTGCGTCAAATGATCGAAGAAGGTGGTGGCACAGCTACGTGCGCATCTGCCGGTTCGTTCACCGGGACGCACACTATGAATTTGAATGTCAAAGCTGGTGCTGTCGACATGAATCTGTCCACAGTTACAGAAGCGAATCAAGAACTTATTGAACTAAAAACACAGATTGAGTTACAAAAAAAACTTTTGGCTGACGCGCAAGACCGTCTCGATGTCGCTAATCAACGCATCGGGTTTTTAGAGTCAGAACTTGCGCGTAAAGATAGAGAAAAACAGGAAAACAGCGGCTGGCTCAAATCACTTTTCGGTATTTAGACTGCAATTGACTGGGGGTAAATCAATTGGATTACGTAAACGATCAAGAACGACTCAAAGAACTGGAAGAAATTTACGGAGAGAATGCACCAGCCGTGCTGGCGTTTACTAAGTTGGAAGACATCCTCCACCAGATGGTCACGCTCAAAGAGCATGGAACCACTGCCGATCCGCACGTTGTTGGTGAACAGGTCTGGATGGCTTATGAATTCCTCTCCCACTATCTGGCGAAAATTGATGCTGAATATGCTGACGAATACAAGGTCAATGACTCATTCTTGAGCATGCTCGAAATCGGCAAAGCAAAAGAAGCCGTAGCTGCTAGACGAAAGTAAGAAAGACTATTGTTTGGTAGCTAACGCGCCATTACAGCGGCAAGACCTTCGCTGAAACTGTTTCCCCATGGGGAATTTGTCTTGACTGCTTCGTTGCCCTTCATGTCTAAATAGACTGTTCCGTTGTCCGAAAAGGCACGAGCTAAACCATCACAATATGCAGCGATGTGATTGTATGTCGGTTTCAACACCCAGTTTCCTTTGTCGTCGATGATGCCGTGTGAGGTGTGGTAATTGCCCATCACGTCTAGTTCTGTCTTGCTAACAATAGCGCGCCCGCTGTGGAAGTTTCCCGCCAGATTGTTGCCGCTAATTTGGAACTCTTGCGGAATGATAAAGGCGCCCGTTGCATCGATGTAACCGTATTTGGTGTCTTGTGATCCCATCGGACCGTCTGCCCATTTTGTTGCAACTGCTGCTAGCCCCTCGCTGAAGATGCGCGCGTCAACAAACTCTTCTTTCGTTATTCGCTCGCCTTTTGAATTGAGGAAATACATTTTGCGAGTGGAATCGTACTTTCCATTTGTCGCTAAAATACTTTGTCTGAGAAGTCTAAGCAGCGTTCTTCCGTTTTATAATTGGTTTTCCGGTTTTATCGATAAATGTGGAACCGGGGTGATATTGCATATCGCCCGTTTCCACCCGCGCGACGCCATCCTCGAATGGTGATGCTGACGCAAATGTCGGCTCGATCACAAACTTGCCTGAGTGATCAATATAACCTTCTTTTCCGTCTCTTCTAGCAACTGCTAAGCCGTCGCTAAATCCAAGCTTTTCAATGAGACCGGCAGTGAAATCCCAGTCAGGATTGTTGCTGCGTGCGTTGTTTGAATGTGCATATGCTTCGTATTGAAGCGGCAAAACGAGCTTGCCAGTTTTGTCCACATAGCCGCATTTTAAGCCGCTCCTAACGCACCCAAGTCCCTCGGAAAATGTTCCTGCATTGTCATACTTCGCTTCAATTGCAAACTTGCCCGTCTTGTCAATGTAGCCCCACTTGTTCCCCACCCTGACCGCACAAAGACCCTCGCTGAAGTTTTTGAATAATTTGTGCGAGTAAGGAAGACAACCAACACTGGTCACGCAAAACGTCATCAAACTGTGCTGCGATCACCATTCTTCCAGTCTTGTCGATGAAGCCCCACTTCTTATGCGGCATCGCCTCGAACATTTCCTTGCAGCCAGCAAGTGGAAATGCGAAGAGGGCGAACAGTCCGATTTGAAAGAACCACTTATATGTGTTTGTTCGTTTAAACACGTCAGATACAGTCCGTCGTTGGGCTATCTTTGTTTTGCCCGTTTGTATGACGTTTTCTCATCGCGAAATTCCTCCCTGCGGAGCGTATTTAATCTGCAAAAGTGCCACAGGCGCCGTGCTTTGATACTTTATCTTTCAAAAGCCCGTATTATCGGCACAATTTCTGGCTTTTGGCGTCGTTGGATCTTTACGATCCGAGGGAACGACTATGGATGTTGACGAACTGAAGATGCGGGTT
>DTSE01000013.1:3924-5976 GCA_012965515.1 Candidatus Melainabacteria bacterium
AGGAAATTGCCGACATAATGTTGGAAATTTCGAGACTTTATAACTCACAGGGCAAAATCGAACTCGCAACTCTCGCGCAGAGGTTCGCCACCAAGCACTTGCGACGGTATGCTGTGTACACGAAACGTCTCCGTGCACGCGCCGCAGGCTAATGCGGGTTCCCTAATGAGATGAGCCCGATTAGTTCATCTTTTCCTGGGGTTAATGCAGCTATTGTATTGCCAATGGTGAAACCGAGTGTGAGACGCTGCTTTTTTGTAGACGTAGTCCGCTCGAAAAAAGTTCAAAGCGCCCCAGGGTTGGTTCAGGGAAAACCCTATTACCGCCAGAAACGGCATCCCCAATGATGGGGATGGTTGGTCTTTCTCAGTGCGCGAAGGAGTTGGATTATGAATCCATTGCGTTCACTGTTTCTTTCGATTTCGAGAATTCCGCCCGCGATGATGCTGTTGATTATTGTGGGCTTGGCGTCACTTGTTACTTTCCAAGTAAGTAGCTATGTAAATGGAACGAAAAGCAAATACGATGACGAACTCAATCGTCTGAAAGAAGCTCAGGCAGCCAAAGGAAAGGTTGTCTATGCAATTAGAGATATTCCAGAGGGAACAGCAATCGCGATGGATTATCTCGAAGAAAGAGAATTGGAAGTTGGTAAAATTCCGGTTGATAGCGTTTCGAATGCCAGTCTTGTTGCAGGTCGCATCAGCAAGTTCGGCATTGCATCAGGTCAACTGCTTTCTCAGCATGATTTAGCACCACAAGGTATGACGCTTGGATTTGAAGCGCGTTTGAAACAAGGCATGCGCGCCATCACGTTCGGCGTTGACGCGAATACCGGTGTTGCTGGATTCTTGAATCCGGAAAGTCATGTCGATGTGCTCGCCATGGTTGGCGCAGGCGCAGAAACAAAGGCTTCGCCGATTCTCTCTGATATTGAAGTGATTGCAGTCGGTCAAACATATCAGCGTCAACCCGGGCAGCAAGCGGCATCTCCAGCGAGTTCAGTCACTGTTGCTGTAACGCCAGAAGATGCGCAAAAACTAGTCAAAGCAGTCGCGGCAAGTAAGCTGTATCTTTCTTTGCGCAACGAGAAAGATCACCAGCCAATCGCAACGGTCGACGTAACCTCGCTTTTCGCTAAGCCTGTGAAAGCCGATCCTTCGATTGCAACCTTGCCTGAGCCGACCAGGTTCCACATTCCTGAGCCGCCGTCCCTTAATGGCTTTGGAAGTCCAACGGAGGCGTCCCCTGCTGTGGCACCACCCAAGCCTCCGCATGAAATCGAGGTCTGGGCTGCCAGTCGCAAGGACGTAGTCTCTGTGCCCGTCAAATAGTGGATTTGATCGGGCAAGGGGGGGGCGTCGTGCGTCGCTCATCCGAGTCGAGAAACAGGAGTCGGGCGCGTACCGGCTCCTGTTTTATTTCTGCGAGACCGCCG
This sequence comes from Candidatus Melainabacteria bacterium, assembly GCA_012965515.1. GTDB lineage: Bacteria > Cyanobacteriota > Vampirovibrionia > Obscuribacterales > Obscuribacteraceae > QKMZ01. Next base: position 5,363 of record DTSE01000013.1, read on the forward strand.
GTTCCTAAGCACCGGAGGCGCTAACCGGGCGATGCATGGCATCGCCCCTACGGGTAGGGATAAACTTTGAACCGGGCGATGCATGGCATCGCCCCTACAGGTAGGGATTAACATTGAACCGGGCGATGCATGGCATCGCCCCTACGGTGCAGTGATTAGCATTGAACCGGGCGATGCATGGCATCGCCCCTTCGGTTATAGTTTCTTGAAATTGCCAAAGCGCGCCACAAGCGCGACGACGGCTTCTTTCACTTCTTTGCCTTTGACCAGAGCTGGTATTTCGTTGTCTTTGTCGAGCTGCTTGAGCGCCTCTTCGGCCTTATCGCGCACCTGCTGCACAGGGTGACCCTTGGCGACGACATATAGTGGCGGAATGCTTATTTCTCGCTTTTCCTTGGCTAGCTGCTCAATGGAAATCATTACCGCGGTCGGGTCATTGCTTTTAAGACCGCCAATGGTCATCTTAAAAGTTACCGCATCTATTTTCGCCATGAAGCCCTTGGTAGCACCTTTGACGGCTTCCTCTACCATCTGTAGTTGACTTAAGAAATCCGACACGCAGCCCCCTTGTCTAGCACAGTCACAGCGAATTTAGATTGTATTCTAAGCGCTTT
>DTSE01000014.1 GCA_012965515.1 Candidatus Melainabacteria bacterium
AGCCCGAAAGTTTTGGTCGACAAGGAGACAAGAATGACGCGCAAGCGAGCTCGAGATTGGGGCGTGAAAATCGGCGTCCATAATCCCGGAGTGAACAATGCCATCACTGATGTTGAAGGAGTAAGAGTCGGGCACACTACGATCAAACAAGGGGATGGCGCTCTCAAGCCCGGCTCCGGTCCTGTACGAACTGGCGTTACGGCGATTATTCCTCATGCCGGCGACATTTGGAGTGCGCGCGTTAGCGCTGCATCTTTTGTCCTGAACGGCAACGGCTCAGTGACCGGCTTGGATTGGATGTCGGAATCCGGGCTATTGGAAGGCCCGATTCTTCTGACGAATACCCTGTCGGTGGGCGCGGTTTACGACGCCGTCATCTCCTGGATGCTGAAGAAGGCTCCCGAGCTTGGTATTACTGATGATACCTATCTGCCGGTCGTAGGTGAGTGCGATGACAGCGCGCTCAACGATATTCGCGGCAGGCACGTCAAGGAAGAGCATGTCTTCAAAGCTCTAGACGAAGCACAGTCAGGTACCCCGGCTGAAGGTGCGGTTGGTGCCGGAACGGGCATGAGCTGCTACGACTTCAAAGGTGGAATCGGTACTGCATCGCGCGTGCTGTCGAAAGAAGATGGTGGATACACGGTCGGTGCTCTGGTCAATTGTAACCACGGTCACCGTGGTCAATTGCTGATCGACGGCGTTCCAGTCGGTCGGAGTTTGGAAACCGAGATGGCCACCGTGCATCGTGAGGGCTCGATTTGCATAATCGTCGCCACCGATGCTCCGCTTTCACCGACGCTTTTGAAACGGCTGGCTAAGCGCGCTGCGCTTGGTCTAGCTCGTACGGGAGCAGTCGCCAATCACGGCTCCGGTGATTTTGTGATCGCATTTTCCACGACTCGCAAGCTGGACCGCAAGGACGAATCCGCGGTGCTCAACTTGCCGGAGGTCAATATGGACTGCGTCGATCCGCTCTTCGAAGCCACTGCAGAAGCAGTCGAAGAAGCGGTAATCAACGCGCTGTTCATGGCTGAAACCACCGTTGGTCGTGACGGTAATACCGCTCACGAGCTGCCGGTCGATGCCACCCTGCGCGTGCTGAAGTTGCACGGGCGGCTGATTTGAATCTGTTTCATTGCTGCAAGTAAAAACTGTTCCTGCACCTTCGAATCAGAAGGCTGGAGTGACTACATATGAAAACGTGCAAGAAAGACTCTTCTTGCCGGCGTTTGGAAAATGTCCCTGGTCGAACTCGACTGCAAGGCATTTACCGAGTACGTCTCGGCAAACGTGAAGGGCAGAGGATTTGGTTGGTCGATGGCGCGCAGGTCGTGCGCAATGTTTACCCGGCGTTTATCATGGGTGGCAACGATCAGCGTTATCGTTTCAATCCTGATGATGAGGTCTGGATCGACAATCGCATCGGCATCGAGGAGTTGGAGTACACGATCGCTCATGAGCTTATCGAGCGCAAGTTGATGCACGAGAAGCTCTACAGCTATGGCCGCGCGCACACTGCGGGGTTGGAGCTGGAAAAGCGCATGCGCACACGCGACGCAAGACGAGCGCGGCAACGCGAAAAGACTAGTACATTACCGGTGGACGGAGTGTACCGGTGTTTTCTACGTTCCGCAAAGGGCGTGAAAATCTGGATCGTCGACGGTCCGAAAGTCCGGCAGCATCTGGATGGCGACTTCGCCTTCGCCGGTCACGGTTACAAGTTTGACTTCATTCCCAAAGATGAAATCTGGCTTGATTCCGCGATGTCCGTGGAGCAGGCATATTTCGCCCTTTACCACGAGATCAACGAAAGGCGCATGATTGCGAAGTCAGGCGATTACGACAACGCATATCCGGAGGCGCTCGCACTGGAATTGCGTGAACGCTCCCGTCACGAGAGTGTCTCGTTGAGGCATGAAGCTAATCTGGCTCCGGTCAGATACGGTGTTCGTGAGAGGGGCTATCGCAGAAACTCGTGAAGCGCAGAGAGCTGACTGTATTAATCATGCGGCTTTGAGTCGCCCTACGCAAGTAGAGTAGATTCATGGCGGGTGGCAGGAGGACGCGCTGCATCGCAGCCTCTTCTAGCCGCCTGCCTTTTTTCTGCACAGTACTATCGTGTGTCGTAAATTTGATAGATTTCGGTATTTTTTCAGTGGCCGTGATGCTTTGTCTTCCCCGGGTGTAACCACCTGGGTTCTAAATGCATGAAATCCGTGCCGTTTTGCGGTTTTTACCACTGATTTTATTGACTATGAATATGGTGATGATAGGCTCCCATCAGGTCCAAAAGGCAGATTTGAAACGAAAGGCAGGATTCTTCCTTGATGCGCAAGGCTACCAGGTTCTTTCTGAGCAACGACTACAGAGATATCCTCGGATATTCCTTGGCATTGGTGTTTTTCATCTATCTGGTCGTTTTTGCGTGTGTGGCTCCCTCCCCGGCTTTGACAGGTGCGGTCGCTTTTGAAATTTGCGTTTATTTCGCCTTTCTGACTTATAGACTCAAGCGCCGAGGCGCCAAATCAGTACACGCACGGCAAGCAGTAACCTCTGCTCTTATCCTTTCCATACCTGGCGCTGAATTAGTTTCTCGCTTATGCATGGCTATAGCTGCGCTTGGTGGGAGTGTTGTTCTTGTCTGTGCGCTTGTAGATGTGCTGTCGTTCGGTCTTGCCGCCGCTGGACAATATAAAGCTGCAAGTGCGATGTATTCTCGGTTTCCAGTTTCCGTCCTTGCTGGTGTGAATCCCGGATACACGATGGAACTTTTGTCGGGGGCAAAAGTAAAAGCCGGACAATATGCCGACGTAGAGCGCATGTATCAAGCTTTGTACGACATCAGAGTGAAACACTTTGGCGCCAGGAGTGAACGGATTTGTGACATGTATGCCGATTTCGGTGATCTGGCTGAGCGGCGCGGAGATGTGCAGAAGGCTGAGGCGTACTACGTTTACGCAATCAAGTTGTCGAATGAGATCAAGGTTCCGCAGGGTTGTGGAAAATATTTGACCAGGTTGGGGCAGCTGCAAGCTGATCATGGGCGCTATGAAGAGGCGCTGAAAACCCTGACGGAAGCGCGGTCAATGCGTAGCAGAATTTTTGGAGAACACAGTCAAAAGGTTGCCGACACGCTGTTAGTTACCTCTCGAGTTCATCAAAACATGGGGCATGGGGAAACGGCGAAAGCGCTTGCAGAACAAGCATTATCGATACATCATTCTGCGCCGAAGACGGAAGTGAGCCTGGCTTTATATTCTGCGTTCTTTTCCGTTTTCGTGATGCTTGCTACGTATCTGTTGACAGACAAAAATGGCTGGCTGACTAAGTTGGCTATAGCGAAGGCGCAGAATATTTTGAGCGAAGACAATGTTTCGCCGGAGAAAAAAGTCGAATTGGAGACTTACTTGCAGGTGCTCAAGGAGTTCACTGCAAGCTCGAAGAGCAAGGCGGCCAAGGCAAGTAACAGTCATGAAGCGGCTCACTTGAGCCTGATACTTTCGCTAACCTCGCAGGACTTGCGCTAACCGGAAAGTGCTGCACTACAAATAGTTTCAGACTTTGTAATAGAAGAATAAGTACTGGGCCAAATCGAAAGATTTTGGAAAAAATCATTTCCTTATGTGTATTTTCAGGCCTTTGACGTTGCCATAGTGTCGCTCAAATAGCTAGGTTCAAAGCAGTTCTCATTCAAACACACATACAGGCGACCCAGGCACAACAGGCAACATTTTTACCAACCGATTCGTTCTTCGACATGCACTTCCGGCAGTGCATGCCCTTTTACGCTTATGTGTGATTGAGCGAGAAGCTATCTCCTTCAACAACCTCCATCAACAACGGACGAGGACAAAAGATTTGGAAACCTACCAAGCACTTGCACATCATCTCGCGATGCAGCCGGACACCCTCAGCCTGTACCAACAAGGCTGGTTGACACGACTGCCGCCCATTCCTTCATCCGTGAAAACCCTGGCTGTAAGAAGCTGCGGCAACCTCTTCGACATTGGCGTCTCGCTTCCCGATGGGATCGAGACCATCAATCTTTACGGTGCAGTTGCGCTGACTCGTCTGCCCAAGCGCCTGCCCAAGGGGTTGAAGCGTTTGATGCTGAATTACTGCACATCGCTCAAGAGGCTGCCAGAGCTGCCCACGGGTATCGAGAGGCTGGACCTGGATGACGCCGGTTTGGTTGAAGTGGACGGACTGCCTGAAGGGCTCAAGGAACTCAGCCTCAATCGCTGTGCTTCCCTGACTCGCATCGGCAAGCTGCCCTCAACGCTTACTTCGCTGTGCGTTCGTGAGTGCAAGCAACTGGAACAGTTGCCCGAGCTGCCCGCTGGACTGGAAACACTCTTCATCACCAACTCGGGACTGAAGTCTCTGCCGGATTTGCCGGATTCGGTCAAGCTGCTCGATATCGGCGGCGTCGAGCATCTGCTCGCCGGAAGAAAAGCGCCTGCATCGCTACAGTCGATGATCGGCTTCGGCGGGTGGCTGCACCGCGGTTGATGCTTCAGTCGTGATTGGCTGATCCTTCGACTTTCGCTTCACTTACCGCCTGGGCAGACAACCCAGGCGGTTCTTCGCCGTCCCAAACACAACAACAAGGGAGCGGACATGTTTGGTCTCAATCGGGTAAGGACCCCCCACGGAGACAACGGGCAGCATCTCTTCAACATGCTGTGCTTTTTCCTGGGTGCCACCTTGCTTTCCATATCATTCGGCAATGTCGTTAGTGACGCGTCCGCGCTTTTGGGTGGCGGATTCATTGTCGGCGGCGTAGGTTTGGCGGCTGGGCTGTTGCTGACGATCGTCTTTCGCGTTTTGTTTGGTCTTGTACAGACCGGGCGTTTTCTTCAGTACGCCTGCTTCTGGGCGGGCACTTACGCGGGGGTAGAGCTGGCTGACCGACTTTTCGCTGGCTTTTCCAGCGAGCATCCCATCATGCTCGCTTTTGCCGTCTTCGCTTTGGCGTTCCTGCTTGCCACGTGGGCAGGCGAAGTGCCAATTCGCGGCCGAACCTGGCTTCCCAAGAAGAAGCCTCGCTAGGTTGGTTCAGGCAGGAAAAAGATTTTTCGGCGAAAAATCTTTTTCTTGAACACAGGAGCAAACGCAGTTAGGTGCGGCCATGTTGCGTCTTCGGACTTGCAGCATGGTCGCATTTTTAAAAAACTCGCCATACTATGCTGGATAGTGAAACAACGTTTAAGGTCAATCGGATAAGCTATTCGCGCTGCCGCTCGAGGATCCCAATTGGAAAAGCTCACCGAAGAGATTTTGCCGCAAGGCTTTAGCACGGAATTTGATGAGCAAGGATTGAAGGCGCGCTTTTATCCAGACGGACAGTTGTCCGAGTATGGCTATTACTGGGAGGGTGGACATCCTGCCTGCGGATGGATTCTTTACCTTGGCCATCAAGACATGCAGGCTCGTGTTGTTCGACGCAAGCGATACGCCTTTCCTGACGATGAGCAAGAGCGGTTCGACCTCAATGACCCTCAGGAATTGGAGAAAGCATGGGCTGATTGGCTGGATGGGTGGCTCGACAGCATTATTGAGAAATCGCACAATCCGTCTACTTGCAGCTTTTGCTACAAAGGGCGAGATGAAGTCGCAAAACTGATTGCCGGACCGAGCTCGATGATTTGCGATCAATGTGTGGCGTTTTGCCAGGATCTGATTGCCGACGAAAATAAAAGCGACGGTATTGAATGAAAAAGCTAACCAAAAACGATCTTCCAAATACCTGGCAGTCCGATAAGAAGTCCGGTATTTATGCGGAATTCGATAAGGATGGTTTCCTAACCCACTATGGATTCTATGGAGAGAGCAATGATACGGTGGAACATTTTTCCATTGCGATTGATTATGAAAATTGGCGGTCCGTAGTGGAACGCTATGACGAGAGAAGATTTCTTGCGTTCGATCCGGCGTTGGACGTTGACGATAAATTGACAATCG
>DTSE01000015.1 GCA_012965515.1 Candidatus Melainabacteria bacterium
GGTATGTCGGCAAATGATAGGGTCGGTGGAACGGATGTGCGCAGGCGTGTCTTCGGACGAATTGGACAGAAAAAGCCGATCGCAGCATTGTCCTCGCCAAGCAGTTACTCAAATCGGGTGCGGCGAAAAACCACCTCTTGCCGGTTTTTCCGAAAGGCGATGCGTCCTACCGATACTTCACCTCGCGCCGTGGCAAGCTCTACTTCATCACGGACAAAAACGCCGATAAAGGGCGCATAGTCTCTGTTTCTGCAGACCTTGCCAAAGCTCGATTCGGAAAGCCCGCTGAAGTGCTCAAAGAAAGAGAATTCCTTCTAGATTCCGCTTACGAAGGCACAAGCCATCTACTTGTTCAATATTTGGAGAACGGCTTTTCGCGCGTGCGCAAGTTCGACTGGAACACGCTCCAAGCCGATGGCGAGCTGAAACTCCCATTCTCCGGAACGGTCTCAGATCTGCGCTGGGCTGACGACGGAAACACCTATCTGGTCGCAGCCACATCATACTTGCATCCCGAAACGATCTTCAAGTTTGCGCCAAACAAGAAAAAACCGACTGTGTTTTTCCAGAGCGAAAAACCGAATATTGGACACGGTCTAACCACCACGCTCGTGAAGTACAAAAGCAAAGACGGCACCGAGATTCCGATGCATCTTGTGCACAAGAAAGGCATTAAGTTGGACGGCAATCAACCGGTTCTGCTGTACGTCTACGGCGGCTTCGGGCGCTGCCTGACCCCAGAGTATACATACGACGTGATGGCATGGCTGAAGTTGGGCGGCGTATACGCTGCACCACTCTTGCGCGGCGGCGGCGAACTGGGCACGAAGTGGCATACAGACGCCATCTTGGAGGGCAAGAACAAAACCATTGAGGACATCGCAGCAGCGGCAGAATGGCTCAAAGCGAACAACTGGACAAACTCAAAACGGATTGCAGTGTATGGAGGCAGCAACGGTGGATTGACGGCCGCAGCGACGTTGGTACGTTATCCGAAACTTTTTGCAGCTGGCGTCATCATCAACGGGCTCTACGACATGCTTCGCTATCACAGATCAACGCTGGCGTGGACATGGCTCAACGAGTATGGCAGCGCGGAAAACAAAGAGCAATTCGAATACTTGCGCAAGTATTCTCCCTTGCACAATTTGAAAACCGGAGAGAAGTACCCGCCCATCTTCATATCCGCCGCCCGCGGCGACGACCGTGTGTTGCCGTGGCACAGCTTCAAATTCGCCGCAGCCTTACGTCATGCGCAAAACAACAAGGGCTTGGTGCTGCTCCGCGTCGAAGAAGAAGCCGGCCACGCCTGGAGCCGCCCTTCCGACCGCGTCAAAGACCAGCTCCTTTTCCTTATGCACGTTTTGAAAATGTAGCCGGCGCATTGCATGCGCCAATACGCGAACCGGGCGATGCATGGCATCGTCCCTACATTGCCAACGATGGCGCTCCGGGCATTGTCTGTTTTCCGTAAGAGGGGCGGCATTCTTCCCGCCTGCTAGCGCGCCAAACTCCGACTTACTTCTCTTCGAAAAACGAGTCAACGACGAAGTTCGCAGCGGTTTTACCGAGGCTTTAGAACATAATGCCGCAGCATGAAGCGACCTAGATACTTCTTAGCGTCGCCCGCCTTGATGAGATTGAAGGCAGGCTGCATAAACGGCAAAACTCTCTCGAATGCGAGCGAACCAGTGAACTGAGGCTCGCGCAAAATTATCGTTGCATTCGGTCTTGCAGTTGAGCGGATTTGCTTCAGCACGTCGGCGCGCGGCGTCGCGAATGGTCCGAAATAAATCGCATCAAAAAACGAATAATCGAGTTTAGTTGCATCCGCGTTAATCACGCGTACTCTGTCCAGTTTGAACTTAGTCGCCAAAGCGCTTGCGCAGTCGACAGCCTCTTGCAGATTGTCGATGCCGACAATTGCGGGAACATTCGTCTGATCCTGCAGAAAGAAAAGCGACGCGGGCACCTTGCCGCAGCCCAGGACGACAATGCTTCTCATTTGCGAGAAATCCACAAGGGTCGGCAATTCTTCCATACAGGAGTAGGAGCCGGAGATGCATTCACTCACGACTTCTTTCATACGCTGCCACGGTTGAAGTTCTGCCTCTGCAATCTCAGCAAAAGCTTTCTCCTCCATTCGCCACGCGAATTCAAGACTGGCGCGATGAAAGAACTTCAGGTATTCGGGATATGCAGGTCCGAGTTCGAAAGCGTCGTAGGCGACCGTGTCAGAGTATGCAGCGATGAACGCGAGGTAGTTCTGCATCACGAGAACAAACTCGTCTGTGTTGCCGGTATCCATCGCAGGCTGAAGGCGTTGTCTAAACTCTTCGAGATGCGCCAAAAGCCATTTGACGCGCTTTTTCAACGACTCGGTATTAGGCGGAGGAGTCTGCGACTTCCGCGACAAAGTGCGGGATTTTCCGGTCGCCAACGGTGCCTTGGAACCTTTGCGTGCACCTGTCTTTGGCGCTTTCGCAGTAGCTTTCTGCGCAGGCTGCGGATCGAGAAATCCCGTCGCATCCGCATCTAGCGCGCCAGCATCCTTAGCTCCGCTTCCAAATCCAAATATATTCAGGCGCATATGTTGCCCTCAGAGGGTTCCTACAATATCGGCTTTGACCAACAGGCTCCATACTACAGGCTTCTTTGCATCCCAATAAGAGGACTTTGCTTAGCTTATTCACATATTATCGGCGGCAACGCCTATCACCCCCAGAGATACACGCTCTCCGATTGCTTCTCAGATAACGTTTCTCCCGAAATCAGCTTAACGTCTCTAAAATTGACCGGCTCACCACTGACGCGATCTACGGGAAGTCCCATCCGTTGGGGCTTTCGAATGTGTTAAGAAACAACTGAACTATAAACACTGAAGTAAAAAGTAAGCAACCCCACTTCCATTCATTCCATATTGCAGATACAACTCTGCGGAGTTTGGAGTGGGGTTGCTTTCTGAAAGTTCCCGGGTTTGGAAAAAAACTCGCCAGTATTTCGAAAGTTTTTTCGGTTATTTTTCGGACAAAAAGCACTGGGACCGCCGCCATCCTGGTGGCATCGGTAGGGGCGCATTGCATGCGACCGATTGTTGATGGACGCGTGCATTGAGTCCCTACAAAGACCGGGCGATGCATGGCATCGCCCCTACGCTTCCTAAGTAGGCAGACTTAAGGATTGTCTTCAGGGCTGGAGGCTTCCAGAGACTTCGCTTGCTTCAAATCCTTCTCTGCGTCCTTTGCACGTCCAACGCGTTTTAACAAACTTGCACGTTGCCGGTACCAAGGAGCGACATCGTTGTGAATCTCAATCAGGCGGCTATAATCCTTGATTGCCTCGTCGAGGCGATTTAGATTGGTGTAGCACTGTGCACGCTTTTCCAGTGCTTCGCTCGATTCAGGGTACCGCATCAGTACCAAGTTCAAGCGCTCCTCTGCTTCTTTCCATCGTTTGAGCGCAACCAAATCGCGGCAGCAGGCGAGGATGTCTTTCATCTGCCATTCATCGCGGCATTCCTTGCGTTTCACATAGCCTGCGATCATGCGTTCTCTAGCCTCCGCAGCAGCAGCATAGTTGTTCACCTTCTCGTACGTTTCAGCAATGACTCGATTGGTGCTTCGTCTCTCCTGAAAGGTGCGCGCCAGTTTGAGGCGACGCTCGGAATACTCGACGGATTGCTTGATTTTGCCGTCAATCCGATAGGCGTCGGCAAGCGCGGTTAGCGCCGACATATGGTTAGGATTTGCCTTCAAAACTTTCTGGAAATCACTTGCAGCAATCGCGAGTTTCCCCGCATTGCGCATGGCTTTGCCGTGAAACATACGTACTTGTAGATCGTTCGGGAAGGCCTTCAGATAAGCGTCCGCGACTCGAATCGTCCCAGCCTGATCGAGATTGCCGATGGCGAAATTGTACTTCGCCTCCCACACGGGAATAGACATGCCGAGCTTCTCGGCTTCATTCATCGCCGTCTGAGCTTCTTTGGCAGTTCCCATTTGTTGCAAAATCAGCGCCTGAATCGCACGAGCACGCGCATCTTTAGGAGCTTTCGCGATAATGCGGCTGATGCGATAGAGTGCCTCACGATGCGAACCAACGCCATAAAGTCCATACACTAGCGAGGTTTGGATCTGAACATCGGTTGGTGCCAAACGCTCAGCACCAGCGAATTCCGCCATGGCATTTTTCATGTTGCGCAAATCCTGATCGGCAAACGCGAAACACTCCATCGCCCGCGCCGATTGGCTCAACTCCGGATGAAGAAACTTCATCTGCACAACCGCTTCGTGATCACCAATGCTGCTCAAGCGCTGAACTTCAGAGACAAGCGGTTGAATATTGCCCGCGATTGCAGCGTGTTGAGTTATAAGAAAAACACATAGAAAGTATCGTAGGGGCGATGCATGGCATCGCCCGGCCGCAGCGAGAAGCTTGCGTAGGGGCGATGCCATGCATCGCCCGGCCTGAGCCAGCCGGCACCACAAGCCCCAAGGATGTCGGCGCTCCCGATGCTTCGCTATCCAATCAAAAAAATTGTAGGGGCGGCATTCTTGCCGCCCGAAGCCGGCGAGCCGCCGGCGCTCCCAGGTTCCTGTCGAGACTCTTAACCGCTCCGCAATACCAATCATGCGCACGGAATCCTTAACCAAAAACAGCACCCCTTCCCATTCTCGCTGCGGACACCAATAGTTCCACCATGCGCTTCCACGATTGCTTTGCAGATTGCAAGCCCAAGCCCGCTTCCTTTCTTGCCGTGTTCATCGTCGGCTTCCAGCTGTTTGAACCGCTCAAAAATGACTTGTTGTTTCTCTTTCGGTATACCCCGCCCGTGATCGCGCACCTCGAATAGCGCGTCCTTTCCGTCAATCGCAAATGATGCCTCGATCTTGCTTTCCGGCTCCGAAAACTTGATCGCGTTGCTCAACAAGTTCGTAATGACGCGCACCATGCGCTGATGATCGCAGGTGATTTGAACATCTGCAGCCTTCACATCCACGCTCATCTTCTCGTTGCGCAACGATTCTTCGACTAACGCGACAGACTCCTCAATTATCCGCGCACCGCTCACCGACTCTTTGTACAACTGAAAGGCGCCGGAATCCAACTTCTCCATTTCAAGCAAATCGCCGACGAGTTTCACGACATGAGCGACTGAAGTTTCGGCGCGGTTGAGGCGGCTGTGCACGGCTTCAGGCATCTCGCCGAGTTTTCCGGACGAGAGAACACCCAACGTCAACTGCAGTGACGTCAGAGGCGATTTGACGTCGTGCGAAATCATGGCGACGAACTCTTGCTTCATGCGCTCAAGTTGTTTGCGCTCGGTGACGTCGTGCGCGACGCAGAATAAGCGATCCATGTCGGCGGACCAAAACACATTCCACAGCATCTCGACCGTCACGCCGTCCTTGTCGACAGTTTTCAATTCGAACGAACCACTGTCGCCCTTCTCAATCGCAGCCTGAATCACCGCGTGAGTGCGCTCACGATCCTCCTCGGCTACCAGCGCAACAAGCGTCTTTCCGACTAATTCGTCCTTGCTCATTTTCCACAGCGATTCAGCAGCTGGATTCACTTGAGAGAAACGCCCGTTGCGATCGAGCGAGCAAATGACGTCGACAGCATTATCGATAATCGCTTGCTCTGTGCGGCGCAAGTCACGAACGGAAGCGGCGACCTTGTGCAAAACCCCATCAAGCTGGGCGAAATCATCATCACCTTCCACTCTTTTCTCAAGCGGCTTGTCGACGCCGAGCGATACGATGTTCGCCATCAAGTCGGAAAAACGCTTCCCCGTCGAGCGGTCGAAACGATAAACAAGAAAGATGACGAGCAGGACGGCGAAGCAGAAGTAGTAGATGAAAGAGATGAAGACAGAAAATAGCGACAAAGAAGACTCGCTAATCAAAGATCAAGACCATTCCCTGGGGCTATTCCTTAGGGAATGGTCTGTATAGGTCGGAA
>DTSE01000016.1 GCA_012965515.1 Candidatus Melainabacteria bacterium
ACAGCCCCCACCGGCACGTCTTCGCCGGCTTTTCTCGCCTGCTCGAGCGCCATCTCCATATAGAAGTAAGGGTCACGGATGTGTGGGCTATCTGGCATTGAAATATTAAACGCGACTAATTTTTGGAAAAGGTGTCCAGGAAATTTTGGAGCCGTATAGATGCGTATGTCAAACGATGGAGGATGATTCGAAAAACAAAAGTTCAGCCGAAGGGGTGTCGGCGTTCTTGAGTTCCAGAATCGAGAATCTTATGAAACTCAAACTCCATGGAATGACAACCTGATTGGGGTGATCAGGTAGCTGCGTTTAGTCGGAACCGATTCATTAGGGGGTAATGCTAATTAGCAAATCAATCAACTTTTAAATCGATAGCGGCTAGCAATCTGCTTTCTAGAGGGACTGAGTAATCGGTCCCTCAAACACTTTTTGGTGGGTTTTAATTGCAGTGACTAGAGATATTTCTTCGAAACGCCCAGCTCAAGCGCGAACTTGTAGCCGATCAGTTTGTAGAGCAATTTCGCCACGAGGAAGTCTGGGCCGTGCAGCTTCGGAATTGGCGAGAGTTCGACGATGTCTGCGGCGACTACGTTTTTGCGAACGCAAACCGTCTTAATAAGATCCATCAGCTGATACCAGTCCATGCCGCCCGGCTCTGGGGTTCCGGTCGAAGGCATGATTGACGAGTCCAATCCGTCAACGTCGATAGTTAGGTAAACGTTGTCGGAAAGAGTGTTGACGATTTCCTGGAAATTCCAAGTTTTTTGCTGGCGAGCCCAGAAGATTTTGACGTTGGGCTGTTCTTGCTCCATCCATTCAACTTCTTCAGCGCTGATGTTGCGAACGCCGACATTGGTCAACGCCGGTTTTGGCAGCATTTTGTAGAGGTGGTAGCTGACTGAGGCGTGGCTGTAAGCATTGCCGTCATAGGATTTGCGCATGTCGGCGTGTGCGTCGACTTGCAAAATGGAAAGGTCGGGATAGCGCTCCATGCATGCTCTGACTGGTCCGATGGAGAGGGCGTGTTCGCCGCCGAGAACGATTGGGAATTTGCCGCGAGTCAATTGAGCTTTGACGGCGTCGGTCAATTCTTGGAAGGGCGCTTCGGTTTCACTAACGACTGGTGCCATTTTGACTTCGTTGGCAGAGTGGATGCCGACGCGGTAGGGCTCGACCCAAAGTTCGTCGTCGAAAAGCTCGACTTGCTGGCTCGCGTCCAAAATTGCCTTTGGACCGTTCTTGGTGCCGCGACCATAGCTGGTTGTGTTCTCGTAAGGCGCCGGAATGATTACCGCTTGGGACGTTTCCTCATTCGAATGCTCTTCGGGAAGTCCGAAGAAGCTGAGCTGCGTTGCCTTTTTGGTTTTTGCTGCTACTGCCAAGATGCGCGCCTCGCTAACATGTGAGCCACTGTTGCCAATAACCGTTACCGGATATTGCCCGAGAATTCAGGTTTTATAGCACCTTCGTCATGTATACGGCAATTAAAGGTCAAGGGTAGTTTTAAATAGTGTCCTGAATTTAAAGGAGGGACTTTTCAGCAGGTGTTTTTCTAGGCCTTTCACTGGTGCATTTCACGCAATTCTCAGAAACAATGATGTAGGCCTCAATGGAGTTTATCTTGTGAAAATCTCAAAAAGAGCCTTCCGTCTGTCTTCCTTTGTGGGCATCGCAGTCGCACAAACAGCGTTTGCAATGCCGGTCGGCGTAACGCAGACAAGTGAGCTGTGCCGGACGGCAGACGTGATTGTTGCAGCTAGTTGCGATCACACGGTAAGTAAAATGCGAGCGTCTTTCTCGGGTGGAAAGGCAGATGATACTGTCTATCTGATTGTAGAGAGAATCCTAAAAAACAATACCGGCAGGCCGCTGTCCAACAATCTCAATTTTTGGAGCGGTCGCTGCGCTGATGTCTCAGCTTCAATTTTCGAGGAATATACTTTCTTCGATGCGACAAGAGCTCGAATATGTTTCCCGTTGACGAACAACATATTGCAGTTCCTCTCTCTCCTTTGAGCGACTGTAGATTTGCAAGTGGCGCTCCACCAATGGCAATCGTTGCTGATGAACTGGCTAAGGCTATCGGGACGCCGGCGGAGAAGTTCAATACTGTGAAGCAATCGATTGGGCAAGCTGAAGATAGCTATCATGTGAAGACCGATTTAGACCAGGCTTCCAACGTTTATAGCCTTGCCATTGATGCGATCTCGAACTTACCGCCACGTTACGCTGTTCCGCCTCTTTTGACGGTACTGGCCTCCAATAATCAAAGATGCCGGATTTCCGCATTGAACGCGCTTGTGCAGCTGAAGGAGTTCGACAAACTGGCTGCCCTTGAGTCGATCTTGATGAATCCACCGAAGAGTCTTTATCATGATGTCGGTTTGTTGTCGAATCACATGAATACCGACGATCCGAAGTTCAAGCCGATAATGATGCGTTTGTCCCAGTCCAAGGATAAGCGTATTAGTGGTGCTGCCAAGGAAAACCTCAAGTTCATGGCAAAGAATCACTAGAAGATGTAAGGCTGAATTTGAAAGCAAGAGTCGGAGTGTCGGCTCTGGCGTGTTTTTGTACATTGAATGCATCGCCGGTGAATTTGGGTTTCTGGGTTTGAAAACAGAGTTTCAAAAGGACTAGACTTATGAGCGTTGTAGCAATGAACAGAGAATTTGGGTCGATGGCGACCGGGAAATCGAAAACAGCAGTGCAGCAGATTGCGACGGCGAGGGCTGATGAAGATCGTCGCTGGCAGGCGATTTTGAAACGAGATAAAAAGGCGGATGGAAGTTTTTTCTATTCAGTGAGAACCACTGGTGTTTATTGCAGACCGTCATGTGCTGCGCGTTTGGCACGCCCGGAGAACGTTTCATTCCATGAAACATCTGAAGATGCACGCGAAGCCGGCTTTCGCCCATGCAAGCGTTGCAAGCCTGATGATGTGTCACTTTCAGAGCGGCACAGGGAAACGATTGCTGCGGTTTGCCGCTTGATTGAAAGTTCTGACGAAGAGCCAACTCTGCAAGAACTAGCTGACAGTGCAGCAATGAGCACATATCACTTCCATCGATTGTTCAAATCGATCACGGGATTGACTCCTAAAGGCTATGCGCAGGCGCATCGTGCCAAGCGGATGAGGAAGGAACTGGAGCGCGGCAGCAGTGTCACTGATGCGATTTTCGAATCGGGTTTCAATTCCAGCAGCCGTTTCTACGAAAAGACCAATGGCGTGTTGGGTATGACTCCGACTGACTTTCGGAAAGGTGGAGCGAAGGTTGAGATTCGATTTGCGGTAGCGGAGTGTTCGTTAGGTTCTATTCTTGTCGCGCAGAGCGACCGGGGAATCTGTGCGATTCTTTTGGGTGATGACCCGGACGAATTGGCGCGCGACATGCAAAATCGTTTTCCCAATGCCGATTTCAAAGGCGGCGATAAAGAGTTCGAAAAGCTGGTCGCGAATGTTATCAGTTTTGTTGAAACCCCGGGCATCGGGCTGGATCTTCCTTTGGATGTGCGTGGAACGGCGTTTCAGCAGCGCGTATGGCAGGCACTTCGCAAAGTCCCAGCTGGAAAAACTATAAGTTATTCAGAACTAGCGGAGCAGATTGGCTCGCCAAAAGCGGTTCGTGCAGTGGCTGGAGCTTGTGCGGCAAACAAATTGGCTGTGGCGATTCCATGCCATCGCGTAGTGCGAAATGATGGAGACATCTCAGGTTATCGCTGGGGTGTCGAACGCAAGCGCACTCTCTTGAAACGGGAGGCAAACGCATGAAGACTGCGACATGGCGTAAGCCGCTTGCTGAGTGGGCATCGTCATACGCTCGGAATAATTTTCCACGACGCGACTTAACTTTCAGCGCCCGAATGTCGCCGAAAGTACTCAGTAGGATCGCAACGAGGTCCTTCACGGATCTCTGGAGAAAGACTCAGATGTGCTGAGATTCTTGTCGTATTCGTGAGTGATATTCACTGTGATTTGATCATTTGAGTTATAAATGAATTTGACTTTCCACGGACTCTCGACAAACCCATTTTGCCCTCTGTCTTTGTGAAGGCGATCACCCAAGAAGTCTTCAAGCCAATCCAAATCGTTTTGAATGTCATCCGGATCAGTTAAATGATCAGTCTTAGGATTAATTGCCGAACGTGTGTACTCGGCCAGTTTTTCGACATCAAGCGGTTGCCCGGCGCTTAAGGCTCTTATAAGTGGCTCGATCGCTTGGGCGCTGCGTTTTTCACGTCCATAAAGCTCGTCCTCCTTTTCTTTCGTTAACTGGTCGATCACAATCGGCTTGCCCTGCTCGTCCAGTTCGACGCGTGCCAGCTCAAGTTGCCCTGTAATACGCTGATCAGAATTCTTTGGCAGTTGATAAATGGACGCAGATACCTCTGACCAGATCAACTTGCTGTCAGGGACGTTGCCGCCGTCCCTGAAGTTAGAGTCGCTGAGTGATTCTTGCCATGCTGACATGATGCTCCTTTGAGGGACTTCTCGGTGCTTGGGGGTGCTAAGACCTTAAAGGCAGTTACATAAAAATCTCGTGAGATTAACCTGCAAGCAGGCTGCTGATCTTTTGGGAATTTCCATCCCCGGGTGTCGCAATTAAGTGTCTAGAGTTGCTCTCATTTCGTACGAAGCAGAACTCGACTCATGGCGTCGACTCCCCGCTAGAATACGGAGCGATGTAGCACTATAAGAGATAATAGAAGCGGCTCCAAAAAATGAAGGGGCTGGGTCCGCATTTCAGTGCAGATTCCAACCCCTTCATGCGTTTGCTTGATTATTCTCACCCGCGTCGGTCATGGCTTGGCCTTTGGCTTCGGTTCAGCCAGTTCGAGGGCGCGAGCAAGCTGAGCATCAGTCTTCGGAACAACTCCAACCACGTAGTCGGGAGTCATCCCAACGCCGTGAATGCAGTCGCCCGCGGGCTGATACAGCTTGGCAAACGTCACCTGCATGGAGGTGTTGAACGGCAGATCGATGTTGAGCTGCGCAATGCCCTTACCGAAAGTCTTCATTCCAACGACCTTTGCGCGGCCATTGTCCTGCAGAGATCCGGCGAGCATTTCAGAAGCGGAAGCAGAGCCGCCGTTGACGAGGATGAAGACAGGCTTCTTGCCGGTCAGGTTGCCGACCCGGGTGGGGTTGGACGTGACCGTGCCGTTTTCCTTGTCCTCAAGCGTAGTCTTGGTGACGGTCATCACCTCGGTGTACTGCTTGCCGTTCTTGTAGCCCTTCACCTGAGCGAATTCGCCCTGGTCGAGGAACATACCGGTGATTGCGAAAGCCTGCGCCACGTAGCCACCACCGTTGTCCCGGAGGTCAACGATGAAGGACTTGGCACCAGCCTTGTTAAGCGCCTTGAGCGCAGCCTCGGTTTCCGAAGCAGCGTTCTCAGAGCCAAACGTCGCGATCTTGAGGTATCCGACGCTGCCAATCATTCGGTACGTGACGACGTTGGTTGCTGCCGTCTGAGTAGCCTTGCTCTGAGTTGCACCGTTGTTGCGGAAGTACGTGTAACCGTCCTTCAGCGAATCGAGCATCTCATTGATTGCCTTTTCGGCGTCGGCTTGAGTGGCGAGCTTGCCGTCGTACTTGTGCTCCCACTGATCCCAGTCGGTGAGGCGATCTTGCCAGAGAAAGTCGTCCTTTGCGATTTTCCAGACCTTCCGGTAGAACTCTTCCGGAGTGGTTTGGGCTGCGGTGACGACAGGAGCTGCAGCGGTCGGAGCCGGAGCAGCGGTTTGCGCTGGCGTGCTGTCGTTACGTCCCGGTTGGAGTTGGTCGGCTGAGCCGCTACCAACTGCAAGACCGAACGTAAGAAGCACCGCCATCGCGATAGTCGCGATGATGTTTCTGCGGTTTTTCATAACGTGTCTCTTTATTGGTTGCGGGCATTGGGTCCGAACTGCTGAAGAGCAGCTACGGGCGGAACACCCTGGTTCGGGAAATCGCCGACAAA
>DTSE01000017.1 GCA_012965515.1 Candidatus Melainabacteria bacterium
CAAAGGTGCCCAGCGGAAACGCCAAACCACCAAACGTCTTGTGCACGAGAGTGCTGCACAAAAACCGAAGAATACCGCCGATTCCGGCTCCCACGAATATTAGAAAGTAACTCAATTTTTTTCTCAAAACACCTGCACAATTATCGTCCACCGAGCACAAGAAAAAAGACCGTTAACGGTCTTTTTTCTGAAGGCACTTAGGCAGCCCGGCAAAAGCAGACAGGTGCGCGAAAAACCAAAAACGTTAGGGATAAATAAAGGTTGTCAAGTTTTGCGTCTGGTTTTGATAGATTAGCAAATACGAAGGTGCTGACGAAACACCTGAGACCAACCAAAACAAATGAAAGGAAAGGTACTTCGTTTTTCTGTCGAACAAAAGCAGCGACCGAACAACGGCGTACAAGCGAATCAAGTAAAGCAACGCATTTAGCACATGCGCGGCTGCACTTGATTCGCAGCCGAAAGCTACGGCCCGAAGGCAAACCTACCGGCTGGCAATCCCCTCTTGGGTTATTGTCCAGCCTCTGGTAGCTTTTTGACATCCTCAAAAGCGTGGGCATCACGGATGGTGGCAGGGTGCTCCGGCAATCCGAGCATTCGTCTCATTTCTGCCAGCAGTTCGTCCCCTTGTTTCATCCGATTCGTACTGCGCAACAACATGGCGTAGTCCTGCAGGGTGTCTATAGAAACAGCTTCATAGCTGCGTTTATCCACCTTCGGATCGTTTTTCTTTTCGGCCAAGCGAGCCATAGCTTTTTCATACAGTTTCTCGGCATCTTGATACTTGCCTAAAACAGTGTAAACATCTGCCAATTCAGATTCGAGTTCCGCCCTCTGCAAAGTATTTTCCGTACCCAGACCATCCAACAATTTCAGACCTTTTTGATAAGTATCTGCAGCAAGTTGAAATTTGGAAGTGCCTCGATAACAATCAGCGAGGTCCGCTAAATCAGCAGCCCATTCACGCGTTTCCTCGGCAATTTCTGCTTGACCGGCTCGACCTGCTTTTAATCTGGCAACTGCCCTTTGCGCTAATGCAACAGACTGACTGAAGAGCGGAATCGCGTCCCTGAAGTCTGCCTTCTGATAGTTCAGTTCAGCCAGATCACGCAATGTGGTGCGATATCTTTTATCGTCAGTACCGTAACGCTTTGCCTGAAAGAGAGCCGCTCTCAAAAACTTCTCCGCCTCTGGAAAACGGCTGTGTCTTTGATCCATGTACTCTTTAGCTTTCTTTGAGTAATCATCATAAAGAGAAGGTGCCGCATATGTAGGCATAATGGAAGTCGCACTAAGCGACAGTGACGCTACCAGATAGAAATATTGAGAAAAACGATTTTCAGCACTTTTCAATTTACTCTCTCCAATCGAATAGCTATTGGGCAGGATCAGACGGGGGTTCGTCAGTACTGCCTTCGCCGTAAACTTCACTCGTAGTCATTTTGCGGCGATTTCTGTGCCCGTTCAAAACGAGAGCGAAAAAGAATGCCATTAGCAAAACCGAGCCACCGACTTGCAAAAAGTACAGATGCTGTCCTACAAAAAATGCAGCCACGAGGCCGAGCAGTGCTGATACAGAATAAATGACGTAAGCAGTCTTTTTCTGTGACAACCCTGTATCTAAGAGGCGATGGTGGATATGCTGGCGATCAGGTTCAAAAACTGATTTACCGCGAGCTGCACGCCTGACAATTGCCCATGACGTATCGAGAAGCGGGAAGAAAAGGATGAGTAGAACGAGAAACGCCGTTGGAACAATGACAGTTGCAGCGGCAGCGCCTTTTATGACTCCTGTAATTGAAATTGCCGCCAAAACAAATCCAACTAGATAAGCCCCTGAATCTCCCAGAAATATCCGCGCTGGATTGAAATTCCAGCGCAGGAATCCCAAGAGCGCTCCCGCCAAAACTGCAGCCATGAGCCCTGCATACGGCTTATCGATACTGTCGGCAAGCGAGATACTCCAGATGGTCAGCGCAGAGATAAGCGATACTCCAGCAGCCAAACCATCCATGCCGTCAATCAGATTGACTGCGTTGGCAACTCCCACCAACCACAAGATTGTAATCGGCAATGAAAGTATGCCCAGCTGAATCGGCTCACCAGGCATCAAGTGCAGAAATCCGAGATCTATAGGCACCCAGGCTGTTGGTATGGGAATCGCTCTGATACGAACGCCGAGAGAATAGGCAGCTCCTGCTGCCAATACTTGAATGACGAGCTTCATTTTCGCGGGAAGCGATTCTAAATCGTCAATCAATCCGAGAATAAATACTATGGTTCCGCCCACTGCAATGCCCAACCCGCCTTCGACAATGCGAGCATCTTGGGGAAATCTTCCGGTTATGACAGCTAGAGCCGTTATGGTCAAAATGAAGCTCATGTAAATGCCGACGCCACCAAGGCGAGGCACGGCGACGGTATGAATACGGCGCTCGTCGCCTGGCTTATCAACCAGACCCAGCTTCAAGGCGCGCTGCCTGATCTCGGGCGTCAACCACCAGCTCACTGCCAGCGCGATCAAAAATCCTGGAATATGTGTCTCATCAAGCTTGTTTTGCGAGACCAACACGGTCCAGCCGATACCGACCAAGAGCACCAGCAACTGGCATATGAGCGTTCCGTATCCAGTTTGCTTTTTAGGTGGCACTACTTTTGTATTCGCTGTTTTGGTTTTACTACTTAGCACGAACCAACTCGTCTTCTGAGTGATAGAGCGGGAAACGATCGCACAATTCCGAGACCTGCTTGAATATGCGTTCGTGCACCGCTGAATCTTCCGGATTGCGCAATTTCTCGGCAATCAGGCGACCAACAATCTCCATTTCCGCCACACCCAAACCGCGCGAAGTCACAGCCGGTGTGCCGATTCGAATACCGCTAGTTACCATTGGTTTTTCCGGATCATTGGGCACTGCATTCTTGTTTGTTGTGATATGCACTGTCTCAAGAATAGAGCATGCTTTCTTACCGGTCATTTTGATCGGTCTGAGGTCAACTGTCATCAGGTGATTGTCGGTGCCTCCCGATACGATAGCCAGACCTTCAGCCATTATTGTTTCGGCCAGCTTTTTGGCATTGGCGACAATGCGCTTTTGATACTCCTTGAAGTCAGGCTGCAGAGCTTCATGAAATGCCACTGCTTTTGCCGCAATCACATGTTCCAAAGGTCCGCCTTGCAAACCTGGAAAAACAGCTTTATCGATTTCTTTGGCGAATTCTTCCTGACACATAGTGACTCCGCCGCGCGGTCCACGCAAAGTCTTATGCGTCGTGGTGGTAACGAAGTGCGCATGCGGAAATGCATTGGGATGAATGCCCGCCACAATCAAACCAGCAATGTGAGCAACATCCGCCATCAGGTAGGCGCCCACTTCGTCCGCGATTTTGCGGAAACGTTCAAAGTCAATGATGCGCGGGTAATTACTGGCCCCGCAAATAATCAATTTGGGTTTTACTTCTTTTGCAATCTTGAGCACATTGTCATAGTCGATTCTGCCTGTTTCAGGATCGACACCATAACTATGCACCTTGAACCATTTGCCGGAGAAATTTACCGGCGAGCCGTGAGTCAGGTGTCCGCCTTGATCGAGTGCCATGCCCATAATGGTGTCGCCCGGCTGTAACATGGCGAAAAACACAGCCATATTAGCTTGAGCGCCGCTGTGCGGCTGAACGTTGGCGTGAGGAGCATTGAAGAGTTTCTTCAGTCGATCGATGGCCAGCTGTTCAACACTGTCCACAAACTCGCAACCACCGTAGTAGCGCTTACCGGGCAATCCTTCAGCATACTTGTTGGTGAGAACAGAACCTTGGGCTTCCAGCACTGCTCTGGAAACGAAGTTCTCACTGGCGATTAATTCAAGCCCGTGCCGTTGCCTGTCCAGCTCTTTGGTAATCTGCTCAAAGACTTCCGGATCAACTTCTTTCAGTCCAGCCACGTGAAAACTCCCTTTTCCTCTACGTACGGCTAGTATTTTAGCCGCTTCCCATCTTCCTTGTCGGCTACTTGTAAACCCGAAAGCCAGTTCCTAACACAAATCTTTCCGGGCTTTGAGCGAAAGCCAATTTAACTGCCAAACGAATTTTGCCCACCGCTCCTCATCCAAATTTGACCAAAACGCCTCAATCATCTAACGGCGCGCCCTTCCGGTCCCTCGCCAAGTCAGCTCAATTGAAACTCCTCTGATATTTTTTCGGGCTTCAATTGAAAATGCCGCATCGGGGTTGCAAAGAATTTGCAACATTTCACCTCTAGCGTGGAGAGTGCAGGCTCCGCCTTACCAACGACCACCAGATGACACAAACCCAACCAAAAAATGACGCACCGGCGCGGTCTCGGGATGCTACACCCGATGCTGACATTTCCATCAGCTCTGTTTTGTCGGCAAAAGAGCTGAAAGAGACGTACGGCGAAGTGCCAAAACTGGGGGAGAAGTCCAAGCCTTCCGATGGTTTTGTATTTGCTGATCTAAACACCTGGAGCGATATATACGGAAGGGGTGGCGAACTAGCAAGAGCGTTGAGAGGAGAAGCCTTTGCCTCAGGATTCAACCAATTCGCAAGAAGCGTAGACGGCGGTCTTGAAGCACCAGGTGCCCAGGACGTTCAGCACAAGAAAGACAAGACCCAAATTGCCACCGCTGATGGAAAAGTGGGCGATTCCAAAGTCGAAGGCAAGACAAAAATTAGTGACACAACCGCTGTCGAAAAAACAAAAATCGACGACCGAACTGGTCAACCGGAGTTAACCAGAGAAAGCGTACTCAAAGACTACAGCGAAACTTTGAAGCGTGCGGGCTTTTCCGAAACTGACGCTCAACGAATTTCTGAAAACACATATGCTCGATTGCAAAAAGCAGGCGCCGAAGGACATCTGAAAGGCAGTCCTGAAGAGCAAATGAAGCGCATGGATACGGCGCACAGAGAGATTCTCGACAAACAGCAAGGCGGCCGACTTCGAGACGGGCAGACTGATTATCTTACCAATGCAGATCGGCAGAACATAGTTAAGGACTCGGCTCTGCGGACAGAGAATCCGGATAAGTATGTCAATCAAGGTCAGCACATGACCTGCGCTTTGCACTCTATGGGCAAACAAGAACTGGAAGCAGGCGATCCCGCCAAAGTTGCAGAAAGAACAAGAGATCTGGTCAATAACGGCTTCACGACCGCCAAAGAGCAAGATCGCAAAGGTCCAAACGGTGAAATCATTCCCGGGAAGGAAAGAGTTGTTCAAGTCGATTCACTAAGCCTTAAACCCGACTTCGAAGCCAGCCGCACAGTCAATTCACAAAATTACGGCGACAATGGCAAGCAAGGTCCAGCCGGTCAAGTTTATGCAGCCTTTGCCGGACAACTAGCTGCAGATC
This sequence comes from Candidatus Melainabacteria bacterium, assembly GCA_012965515.1. Lineage (GTDB taxonomy): Bacteria > Cyanobacteriota > Vampirovibrionia > Obscuribacterales > Obscuribacteraceae > QKMZ01. Next base: position 5,373 of record DTSE01000017.1, read on the forward strand.
TAAAGTCAGAGCGCGAAGGTGGCAGGACCTCGGCAGAAGGTATTCATAACGCATCAAATGTCTACATGGCTGCCCATGCCGGCGAGCGGGGCGCACGTTCCAGCCAAACATCGACAAATGAAGGTGTTTTCTCCAGAGATTCACAAGGAAAGCTTCACTATGAAGGAGACGGACCGCAGGTGGGCATCTGGGATGTCGCTCACCTGAACAAAGCCAACGGCGGAGCCGACGGCGCCGTCTTCGCCAGTGCCAGCCTGTTTAGGGACGGGAAAGGGCTAACGCCTCCTGCCGGCTATCCTGCAGATCTCAAGATCAGCACTTTCAAAAACACCGATGAATTGAGACAAAAACTGGGCGAATTCCAGCGACAAACAGGCCAGTCCGGTCAAATCGGAGTAAACGCGCCATTCCTGCCGGGTGGTGGAAGAAACGGTCACGGCATGCATGCAATGAATATCAGCCTCAATGCCGACGGCTCATTCAAGCTCGACAACAACTGGGGATCAAACAAAGATCTCGCCCGCGTCAGCGACAGAGATGTTGATATTCATTGCATGCATGCCGTGACCGTTTCTTCCACCACCCG
>DTSE01000018.1 GCA_012965515.1 Candidatus Melainabacteria bacterium
CAAAGCCACATCGAATCCATTGCCCCTGGTGACAGCTTCGCTATCCCCGAGCCAAGTTGTCTGACTTTTTTAGAGCCGTGTCCGGCTTTTGCTCTGCCTGGTCTGCTGGCTTTTGGATTTCTGCCATGCCTGAGGTCTCAAGAGTTGGGCACTTTTCCAGTATACGCCTTGGCTAAAGTAACCTCTCTCTGTGATTGATTTCCCCAGTTGTGAAGCTCTTCTTCAGGCATTTTGGTGCATACACCTTTCACGCTCTTGAGCAGTGCGACCAATTCTGCACCATCAGCAGTCAGTTCGTATTCCACTCTGGGAGGCGATTCCTTGTAAGCAGTTCGCTCTATAAAACCATTCTCTCTCAATGTCAAAAGTCTTTCTGTCAGCATTTTTGCGGATATTGGAGCCAGATTCTTCATCAGTTCGCCTGTTCGCTTCTTTCCTGAAGACAATTGAATTAAGACTGCTATTGTCCATCTCGGGCTGAGAAGCCTTAGAACGCCATCGATAGCGGGTGTATCTTGCGGCTTCAAAGTTACTGCCATCTATTTCCCCTCGGTTTTTGCCAGCTTGGTCCTAAGCCCATTATGCCAATGCTTCAAATAACCTAGTCCAAACTGATGCGGATATCGTCAGGCATTGTTTTCTCTAAAGAATCGAGAGCTGCCGAAAGCGTTTCGATAATAAATTGTTTCGGCAAGCAAAGGTCATACTGCCCGTTGTAATTCTGGTAATAAGGCACAGGACTGAACTTTGAGACATCGATTTTGATTCCAGGATCAAGCGCGTGCAACCAGCTGTTTCGATACTCCTTGTAAAGCAATTGAGAATAACAGCTGTGCTCAAGCCATTCTTCATTTATTGCAACCGCTTTGAGCTGCTTGTATTGAACGAGCTCGGAAAGAAGTGGATCGATTTCAAACGTCCGAACTGCTGATGTTCTGCCATGTTGCGGCAATATGCTCTTTAGTGTGTTTTGTTGTTCTTGTGAAAGGTGGGCGCTGCGGTAAATCAAGTTTGAATGACTGCAACGAGACCAAATGTCAATTTGGGCATGCTTTGCAAGAAATTGCTGCATGCGCTTTCTGCCACTAAGAGGCTTTCTGAGTTTTTCGATTTTTTCCCAGTATGCAGCCAGGGAGTCCAGTACAGCGGATAAAACAACATGCTGTTCAACATCAAAGCGATCATCAAATTCGCCTAAAAGTCTGATGTTTTTTTCTCTATTTCTAAAGAAACGAAAGAAATCAGACTTGTCTACAAATTCTTGCTGGACAAGAAATACCGGCATTTTGAACTACTTCCCTTCTGTCTTAATCAGCTGTGCCATGAGCCCGCTGTGCCCCATGGTCATCGAAGCCGAATAGCCATCTGTTGCCTTGTTTCCAGCTCTCCAGACAAGCTCCGTGCCATCGATAATTGCCTCATATTTCCATTGGTCTTTATCCCACGGTGCCGCCTTCTTGTAGTTTGCATCGTGCCGGTTCCACCAGAACATGGCAAATTCTTCGCGCTTTTTGTACGGAATGTAAGTTGCTGTGAGGTTGTCTAGCCGCTCACCTTTTTCAAATGCCCAGCTTTGAAGATCCAGCGAGAAAGCGGCTTTCACATTGTTGGCGACTTTCCCATAACCTGATTTGAATTTCCTTGGTCCTGTCGGGAACCAGTCCTTGCTTGGGTTCTTGTCCTGCTCGTTGGCTATCTCGACTATTGTTTTGAAAAAAGTCGGGCTGCGTTTTTCCGCGCCTGTATCACCTGAAATGGCTGTTGCTGTGTCAGCCATTGCTGGAAGACTAAAAAGCAAACCGAGAGCTGTTGCTGTAATTTCCCTCTTCACTCCATTCCTCCTACCGCTTCCGGTCCTAGTTGTGCGCAAGTTCTTATCCGTTTGTTTATTGTCCTGATGATATTCGTGTTCAGATAGCCACCTGGTGGAATCTCGTAAACGTGCCATCTGTAGCGGATAAAAGTCCCGCCATTTTCTTGTGGTTGAAAATCGATGTAGCAAGTTAGTTGGCGGATTACATCTCTAACGCCTGGAATTTGCTCGGTGTATTGGACTGAGACTGTGAATCTCAAAACGTCAGGATCGGCTTTCAAATTGACGCCGAGGTGTCCGACATTGTGCGTAAGGTCTCGCGCCATCTGCAACCAGAGGTCATCTACTGGAAATTGAGAGTAAAAGCTGCCTTCCCTCGCTTCCATCGCTAGGTCGTCTTTGCGTTTCTCTTCGTAGCTGCTGTATGCCTTGCCAGCTTCATCAGCGACCTTTTTTGCGGCATCTTTGCCAAGGTCAAAGAGCTTCTTTCCCCAGCCCAGCGCTTTCTTTTTCGTTTCCTCGTCCATTACTTCAAATGTCCGTATAGTCTTGCTCTGGTTCTTTCTCGGACTCTTGGATCTCTTCTTCCTCGTACTCTGGATCAGGTTCGGGTTCGGTGTACGTCGGCGCAGTCTCTTCCAAAGTGTCAGCCACCTGATTCTTAATTTCTTCCTTCAGGGTCTCGTCGCTAATCGGCGATTCTTTCATTTCTTCTCGCCGCTTTTTCTCGCCCTTTACTTGCCATGATTGAACCTCATTTAAGTCCTTGCAGTCTTTCACCAGCCGGTCATCTATGACTACTTGAGGCTTTGTGACACCTGGCACTTTCATAGCCATATCGTAATCACGCCAGGTGAATCGCTCCATCAGCATTGGAGAAGTCTTCGGCGTAAAGACAAGCATTTTGCTGTCCGGAAGTGACATCACCTCACTTGGATCTATCAGCGGTCGCCCGCTTTCCTTTTCTTGTATCTGTCCTGTGCTCGATACTTTGCGCTCGTAAATGGTTGTCTGGCCTGCCATTTTGCTGATTCTCTCAGCCACATCTATCGTTCTAGGTCTAAAGAAAATTCTGCATCCGAGCTGTCCAAACATAATGGTTGCTTCTTCTCGTCCATATACGCGCTCTAATTGCATGGCGTCCTGGATGCCCAGCATGACGCCGATTTTCTTGTGCCTGATGATGCCTAATCTATCGGCAATGCCTGGAATCAAGCCAAAATTTGTGAATTCATCGAGGCTCAAAAATAACGGATGTTCAAAGTGTTGCTCTTCTGCGTATTGAAGAACGTAGTTGAAAATCAAGGCTGCTACTGGCTTTAGATGTGATTTCCTTGCTGGCACAGCCAGATAGAAAGTGAATTTCTCTTTTGCAAGAGAATTAAGATCAATGGTTGTTTTGCTGGTCAGTGCGACGACTCTGGGATTAACCCAGAGCGCCAGGCGCTGCATCAGACTTGCGAAGACCCCATATCTGAAGCCTTCCCGGCTTGTTTTGTGAAAGCCTCCATACTCGCCTCGGACTTCTTCTACTGGGCTTTTCTGCATTTGGGTAACAAGGTCGTCCGGTCCTTCTCTGAGCAAAGACCTGATGTAACCCAGGTCTTTGCCGAGTGCTGCCGCATGCGCAATGAACATGGTCAGCAGGTTTGTCTCTGCTTTTGGCCAGACATCATCACCGTAATTGTTCTTACTAGTTGTATTTTCAACTATGAGCTTCGCCAGGTTCTGAGCGTCAGAATAGCTTTTGACTGCATCGACTGGATTGATGCAATCGGACGCCAGGTCGTCCGGATTGAAGTAATAAATCCTCTGCCGTCCTGCTCCCTGCCTGTACCCTGATGTTTTTGCATAGAGATCCGGAGGTTCGTTGCCTGCCGTTGCCTCTGTCACAATAGCGCTTGAATCCAGCCTTTCAATGAGATTTGGAATGAAGATGCTTGTTGTTTTGCCTGAGCCTGTAGGACCGCAGACGAGGGCATGCATTGCTGTGTCCTCGGGCGTCAAGGTCACATAGTTGTCGTCTTCTCCGGGGCTTACAACCAGCCTTCTGGAGTCTTCCACATTGTTCCAATAGCCCGCCTGCACTATGTCTTCATGCGTTGCCCACTTCGCCGTTCCGTACCTGCTCGGCGTCGGCTGCTCTGCATTTGCTTCTATCAAAACATCCGCAGACTGGGCTATCCGCTGCATTATTTCATCGCACTTTGCTTTGCAGTGCGTTATCGTCCAGCGGTTTCTCTCTTCTCTTACTTCCAGGCTAAGAGTGCAGCCTGAGCCGTTCGGCTTCCAGCTGAGGGTTGCGAAAAACTCATATGAAAACGGTCTTTCTGATTTCACTTGCGTTGCTATCAGCTGCCGCATTCGGTCGTTAACGGTCACAGGTCGCCAGCCAAGACCGGTCAAACAAACAACAAGCAGCTCTGCCATGTCCTTAGACTCAACTGCCAATTCTTGCGATGCTGTCTGAGATGGCATCCTTAACCTAAGCCCCTGTCAAAACCGTCATCGATTTCCTTTTCTTGCTCAATTTTTGTTTGGTCGCCGGATGCTTCTGCATGAATTTGATCGATCGCTAAATCTTGGCCCGATCGATCGGCTATGACGTTCCCGGCGCCTGTGCCTGCTTCCTGTTCCTTTCCTTGCTCTAGCTCTTTCTCCGGAGCTTTCCAATTCTCTCCCAAAAGGGCATCAAAGTCTCGCCACTTGTCTCCTTTTGGTTCGACCGGTTTTAGGTCTTGGTCAATCTGTTTCAGCTCTTCCAGCTGCCTCTCAAAGTCTTCTTTCCTGTCTGGAAATCGCTCCATGAGGTCTTTCAGCCGTTGCTCTGCCATGGCATCGGTATAGCTTCGGTGCTCCGGAGAGAGCCGCCCTTGCTGCTCTCTCATCCACTGTTTGTAGCCTTTGCCGAAGTCGCCGCCTTTTTCCAATTCTTTGAAGGCGCGCTTTAAGTCTTTGTCTAGCTTCTTAAATTCGCGGTCGTCTTCAAACGGATCGCGCTCTTTCTCTTTTCTCTTCTCTTTCTTGTCCCACTTCGCCTGCGCTTTGCGGTCGTAGTGGTCGTCTCCATAATTCTCTTTGGTCCAAATCCATTGCCCCAGCTTCTGGTATTGCTCGTCCGGTAGCCGTTCGAATTCACCAGCATTCAGCCTCTCGGCTATTTCTTTGAGGTCTTCCAGCTTCGAATACTTGCTGTAAGTTTCGCCCTCCCTCTGGAATTTCTCTTGGTCTGGCAAATACTCAACTGCCTTTTCTTTGTCCCATGGCTTGGGTTCATACGGCTTGCGCTCTGGTTCTTCACGTTCCTTGCCTCGGTTCAAGTCTTTGATTAAGTCCTCAAAAACATTGTCGCCTCGGTCTCTTTCATAGCCTTTGCCCATCTGCCGGTCGATGTCCCTGGGCAAATATCTCTCAAGAAAATGATGCCGTTCTAGGTATCGGTCTCCAGCTTCGCGCATGGTTTTGTAGTCATCGCGATCAAACAAAACTTCCCTGCCGTTCTTGTCCTTTCCAAAGACAATTACATGCGCGTGGTCGTGGTCTGTGTTCTTGTGTATGACCGCCCGCCAATCGAGATCTAGCCCCTTCTCTCTGCCGACATCTTTCAAAACGTCGCGCGTGTACTGCTGCATATCGACGTTTTGCAGCCCCGGCGAAAGTATGAGCTTGTGAGCTACCACCTTGGCCCGCTCGCTGTTATCAATGTCTTGCTTTACTTCCCGCCCCTGTATGCCTTCTCTATCAGGGCTGAAAAACTCGCGCGGTTTGTCGTTTTCCCTGTCTTCGCCGCGCCTGTATTGAATGTAATTGACATGAGCTTTTGCCCTTGCCCTGCCGCTCGCGCCTTTGATGTAGCTGTGCTTAGCTACTGACCGCATTGGCTACGATCTCAGTGGCTTCTGGGTCTCCATCCTTCCTCTTCTTCTTCAGACGTTCGACTGCCCGCTGCCTAGCTACCTTCCAAAGCTCACCCCTGTCTTCCTTTGATGCTCTTTCAAAAAACACCTGCTGAACAGTCCCAATATCAATGAGCGTCCGAGCCATGAGCTTTGCCAGCCGTTCGGTGTCTTTCCTTTGAGCGGACTGCATAGCCTCAAGGACATCTGCCAGCCGGTCGCGGGCGTTGTCTTCGGCTTTCTT
>DTSE01000019.1 GCA_012965515.1 Candidatus Melainabacteria bacterium
CAGATAACCCCTCCATGATGCTCTCCATCGAGATGCAAAATCTTTCGCGTTCCAACGCGGAATTGCAGGAGTTTGCCAAAATTGCTGCCCACGATTTGCAAGAACCACTTAAGTCCGTGCAGGGTTTTGTAGACCTGCTAAAACGCAGATATTCTGACCAGCTAGGTGACGACGGAAAGCGATTTATTGTTTTTATAGATGATGCGGTTGTTCGTATGGAGCAACTTATTCGAGGCGTGCTCGATCACTCTAAAATTCGATCGCAGGAGAAACGTTTTGAACGTACAAATCTAAACGCCGTCGTTCAGCAAGTAAAGGAAAATCTGAGCGTTAGCATCGAGCAAACTGGGGCAAGAATTAATAGCGACGAGTTGCCGGAGATTATTGCGGACCAACTGCAAATGGTGCAACTCTTTCAGAATCTGCTTGCCAATGCGTTGAAATTCCGCAATCCGGACACTGCTCCGGAAATTAATATCAGTTGGCGAAGGGGTGCTGAGGGCGAATATCAATTTTCCGTCAAAGATAATGGAATCGGAATGGATAGTCGCTATCTCAACAAAATTTTTGGTATGTTTAGTCGGCTAAACGCCAAGACGGAATACCCGGGTACTGGAATCGGTCTTGCCATTTGCAAGAAGATTGTCGAGCATCATGGAGGGGTTATCTGGGCTGAGTCCCAACTGGGCAAGGGTTCGGAATTGTGCTTTTCGTTGCCGGATGAAACTAGGAGATAGCTTGTGAAAAATCCCGTCGAAATCTTGTTGGTGGAAGACAGCCCTGCTGATATCGCCTTGACTGAGGAGGCTTTGAAGGAGAGTGGGCTGCAAAATACCTTGACTATCGTCACGGATGGCGAGCAGGCTATTGAATACCTCAGCAAGCGTGGCAAATACAAGGACGCCGAGAGTCCTGACCTGATTCTTCTTGACTTGAACATGCCGAAGAAGAATGGGCACGAGGTTTTGGAGGTCATCAAGGACAATCCGAAACTGGAAGAGATACCGGTGGTCGTTTTGACCGTGTCTGAAGCCGAAGAGGACATCGCCAGAGCACTAGGGCTGAAGATGAACTATTACTTGAACAAGCCCGTCAATGTTCAGAAACTGGCTCCAATCTTGACGACTATTATCGAGCTCTGGAATTAGGGTTTTCGAAGCTCTGGCTGGGAACGAAAGATTTTCGACGTCGTCGGTTTATTATGTTACCGACTGGCGCTGAATAGAGGTTGTTTTGGCCCGGCGACGTTCTTCCATTGTTCTCTCGTTTACTACAATCGCGCTGCTTGCGCCTGGTTTTGCTTGGGTATCCGAAAGCGCGGTGGCAAAGGGCGCATCGAAGTCATCCGCAATGCCATCTGTCGCACCATCTTTTGACGGCAGTCGTTCCAGTTCCCACACATCGAGCGGTTCTACACCCGGCAGCTCATCCAACAGTTCATCCAACAGCTCATCCGGTGCCGCTAGTCCATCAGGTAGCTCGGTCTCTGAATCTATAAGCGCCAGTTTCCCCGACGTAAATGGGCAAACTGATGGTGGAGTCGGGCACAGCACTATGATGCTGAAAGTGAAGTCACCGACATTGCAGGGCAATGCTGTAAGGGAAGGCACCGCAGGCAGTGCAATGAACAAACCGCTGCTCGAAGGGAATGTCCTGCGAGAAACGGCTCCAGATGACGCGTTTGCTGCGGCTGGCATGGCAAAGACAGCGGTTATGTTGAAGAAGCCGAAGCCGGCCCGCGTTGAGAAGGATGTCTATCGTGCCTGGGTGAACAAGGCACGTCCTCAGTTTTCCCTCAAAGCAGATTCCATGGACCCAATAGCTGTAGTGGAAGTTAAAGGGCAATGGGATAAAGCCGATCGCACACTTAAAAATCTTGGAATTCAGCATACGACCATCGGCGCCGGACAGCTTAATCAGATCGGATTGAGCAGAACCAAAGTGCTCGTCATTAATTGCGCCGGTACGCTAAACAGAGGCTCGCTGCAAGCCATTCGTGATTTTGTCGCGCAGGGCGGCTATCTCCTGACCACTGACTGGGCGCTCGATAACATGCTCAAGCAGACCTTTCCGGGCTTTGTGGAGTGGAATAAGGGCAAGAGCAAAGGCAATGTTGTCGATGCGCAAGTGGTATTGCCGGAGCGCGAGTTTTTCCAGGGGACTGTTTCGAATGCCAGTTGGAAACTAGATGAGGAGAGCCAGACCGTTCGGGTGCTGCGACCAGACGTGGTGAAGGTGCTTGCAGTGAGCCGTGACTTGGCTACTCTCGATCCAGACAGGCAGGGGATTCTAGCAGTTTCATTCTCATTCGGGAGAGGAAAAGTGCTTCACCTGGTCGGTCACTTTGACAATAATTCGCTTCCGTTTTTACCTCTGCACCTGCCTGATCCGGCTCCAGTTATCGGCATTGGGCTTCGTCAAGCGATGGCGGCAAATTTCGTCATATCCGGTCTTGAGCGCAACAACGGTCGCTAAGTTAATGGGACTAAGCCCTTTCATCTTCTGACAAGCCGAGTTCTGCTAATATTCCGGGTTCAGGAGTCCGGCTGTAGCGATATCCATTCAGGCATTCAAGATGACGAACAAGGTCCCTTTGTTTGGTGAACTTCTGGTCCAATTGGGGTTTCTTAGCCCCGACGATCTGGAAGCGTCTATCAAAGAAGCTGTGCAACTCAGTTTGCCGCTCGGTCGGTCGCTGGTCTTGTCCAATAAGGTCAGTGAGTCTGACGTCAATTTGACTGTGGCTTTGCAGTCGATGATGAAGATTTGGGATTTGCCGCTGGCAAAAGCGAAGATGGCCGTTCCACTTGCACGTAAAGAAGGGCTCTCTATTGCCGATGCTCTGGCTCGACTGGGCTGGCGCACCCGCGCTCACAACACGCTCTCACCGAGCAGTTTGGGCGGGTTGCTTGTTGATTCAGGTCTCGTCACCAGAGAACAGTTGGAAGAGGCACAACACGAAGGGTACAACTCAAATCTTCCGCTCGGGCGCGTTTTGATTCTCAAAGGTATAGTATCGCATTCGGTGCTGGCGAAAGTGCTGGAAGTACAGCGCATGATTCGCGACGGCAATCTTACTTACGTGAGTGGTGCGAAAGAGTTGCGCAATCAAGCGACTGCAGCAGCAGGTTTGAAGATAAATCCGAAGCAGAAAAGTGGAAGTTATCAAAAACGTTCGATCAGGCTCGGCGAGTTTCTCATGGTAGCAGGCGTTCTCACTGAGAGCGATTTGATGAATGCTCTGGAACTCGGTCTCGAGCGGCAGCTTACGGTTGGTTCCGCACTACTGGAGCTGGGCTTACTCACAGAAAGTGTTCTTGAAATAGCTCTTGTATTGCAGGGTAAAATTCTTGGTGGTGACATCGAATTGCAGACTGGAGTTCGTGACTTGAGAAAGGCTGCCGGCTTGTCGGAACTTCCCGAAGAGCATGAAGCCGGACCCGAGCAACGCGTTGTAATCGGCGAACTGCTCAGGAAGTGCGGGTTGGTCGACGAGACGCAGATCAACAAAGCAATTGAACTAACGGCACGCTATCCATCACTGATAGGAAAAATGTTGGTGGTGGCAGGCGCAATTGACGAAGCAACCTTGCTCGCCGCCCTGCGTTGCCAATTCCTCATTCGTCATAGAGCAATCACGGTTGTTGATGGAGTGCGTGCACTACAGCATGCTGCTAACAATGAGATTTCCCTGGACGATTCGCTCGACGAGTTGAGAATAAACGTGCCTTACAAACTGCGCCGCGATGTTCGCTTGCCTAGCTGATAGAAAGGCCGACAGTCGCGAGAAACCTTGTCGAGGAAAATTTTAGGGGCGGCATGCTTGCCGCCCGCAGTCGACGCCATGCGTCGACCCTACCGAAGTCAGACAACTTGAAGGCAGCACCAGATGTGGTGCTGCCTTCCGACCCGAAAAGCACGACCAGCGAGCTGTGCACTGAAAGAATGCTAAGCCCGCTACTTATGAGGGGCGGCTTTGTGCCTTATCCACAATCCCGCTGGTCATGTTGAACTCTGTTCTAAGATTGCCCAACACAAATTGACTGGTACCACAAATATGTCAGTGTTGCGAAAATGTAATCTTTCTAGATGAGTTGCTGGTTGCTACTTCATTGCAGTCCAGCTGCCGGAGCGCTTCCACGTTTGTGCGAAGGCGCCGGTATTGGCTTTCAGTAAATCTGCTTCTTCTTTGCGGTTGGTTTCATAAAGCAAACGCGCATAACTGGCGAGCAAATTGACTAAATCCGGATGGCTCTCCGGCAAGTGTTGTTGCTTAATAGCGAGGGCCTGTCTGTAGAATCTCTCGGCATCTTCATGCTTCTTCCATGAGTGATACAGCATTGCCAAGTTATTCGCGATAACGGCCACGTCCATATGATCTGCGCCAAGCGTGGTTTCATAAATCCTGAGCAATCGGCGGCACAGAGGCGCAGCCATGGCGTATTTGCTTTGCGCCCAGTAAATTTCCGACAACCCTTCGAGTGAGATGACGAGCTGCTGGCTGCTTTCGCCAAGCGTTTCCGCTTCTTCCAGCGAACTCAACCAGCTTAACTCCGATTGAACGAGCTGACTTTGCAGATACGCCTGCTGTCCGGCGGTTTTATAGATTTCCCACCGTTTCCTGGCTTCTCTTTGACGATCAGTGTCGTTCACCGAAAAATTACCTCCATTCGATCCCGCGGTAACGAGTCATTATCTTCGGCATCGCCAATAATTGGAAGTACCGTCTAACCAAAAATTTTAGCCGCGATTGCCGAAATAGATTAATTGCAAGGGCGAATTGTTCGCAGTTAGCTTTCGTTTGAAAGGAACGTCCTAAAAACAAAGAGGGGGCGCTTTCGCACCCCCTTCTGTTACTGTCTTGCCATTACTGGGGCTTGAGTGTTTCTGATGTGTCTTTCAAACCGGTCTTGTTGGTGTCTTGCAGGAAAGTTTCTTCGAAGTAACGATCCGGGTTCTTTGGATCGTTCTCGAACTTGATTTCCTTGGGAAGTGTCGGATCGAAGAATTGTGCACGCTTGATGTCTTCATGTGCGAGGATCGACTTGCCCAGTTTGTGCCATAGGAAAGCTCTTGCCAGATAAAAGTTACCTTGGTTTGGATCCAGTCTCAACGCGTCTTCGAGGCTTGCCATCGCTTCGCCATCCGAGCCCAGTTGCATGAGCGCTTTGGCGCGGTGGTAGTAGAGCTGAGCGCTGGTTGGGTCTTGCTTGAGCGCATCGTTGTAATCTTCAAGCGCTTCTTTGGCATTCTTCAGCTTGAAGTATTCATGTCCGCGCTTCTTCAGCAGATCGCTGTTGGTCGGATCGAGGGCCAAAGCCTTGTCATAGTCTTTGAGTGCATCTTCTGGCTTTTGCAAACCGCTGAATGCGGTGCCGCGACTGATGTAGGCCGTACCGTAATCTGGCGCAATCTGAATGGCGAAATTGTAGTCCTTGATTGCTGCGTCATTGTTGCCCGCATCGATATATGCGTCGGCGCGCTTCGTGAGGATTTCAGCATCTTTGGGTGAAGCAGAAAGCGCTTTGTTGTATTGTGCGAGTGCCAGGTCGATCTGTCCCTGCGCTCTCAATGAATCGCCCATTCCCGCATATGCTTTGGCGAGTTTTGGATCGAGGTTGATCGCTTTTTCAAAGTCTTTGACCGCGCTCACGTGATCGTTGATTTTGACTTCTGCTGAGCCTCTCCAGAGGTAATTTTCGGCATTGTCGTCATCATATCTGATCGCTTCGCCAAAATCATTGACAGCCAGTTTGTACTGCTTGAGAGCAAAGAAGCATTGTCCGCGGAGGTTGTAAGCCTTGGCATTTGTTTCTTGCAAACCAATCGCTTCGTCAAACGATTTGATCGCGTCATTGTAGTTTTTCGCTTGCATCGATTGAACAGCTTTTTCAAAAGCCGGATTTTGCACCGTGTCGGCAGTCGCGACTGTGGGTGCAA
>DTSE01000020.1 GCA_012965515.1 Candidatus Melainabacteria bacterium
GATTACTTCGGCAGTTTTTGCGCCGCAGTTAAGCGTGACAACATCTGCGGATTTCAGTTTCACCCGGAGAAGAGCGGACCCTTCGGACAGTCTTTGTTGGTTCGTTGGATCGAATTAGTTTCCGGCGGTGATCTACCTTCCAGCAAATTAGCGTGTGCTTCGCAGGGGGTGGAGAATGCTGACTAAGCGCATCATCCCTTGCTTGGATGTGAGAGACGGTCGCACCGTTAAGGGCGTTAATTTCACCAACCTTAGAGACATGGGCTGCCCTGTCGAACTGGGTTTGATGTATGAGAGCCAGGGCGCCGACGAATTGATGTTTCTCGACATAACCGCCTCCGTTGAAGGGCGTGCCGCGATGTTAGAGTTTGTCGAACGCGTCGCAGACAACCTTTCGATCCCGTTCACCGTTGGTGGCGGAGTTTCATCGAGAGACAGTGTTACCGACCTGCTAAATGCCGGTGCTGACAAGGTTTCAATGAACACCGCCGCTGTGAAAAGACCGGAACTGATAAATGAAGTTTCGACCCAATTCGGATCTCAATGTTGCGTAGTTGCAATTGACGCGCGCAAAAAGGAAACCGAAAACGACGAAGCAGATTCGAAAACCGAATGGGAAGTGCTCATCAAAGGCGGCAGAGAATCTGTCGGTTTGGACGCTCTGGAGTGGGCTGAAGAGTGCGTCAGTCGCGGCGCCGGCGAAATTTTGTTGACGTCGTGGAACCGCGATGGAATGCAAACTGGATTTGACATTGAAATGGTAAAAGCGTTTTCAGAGAAATTGCCGATTCCTGTCATTGCGTCTGGCGGTGCAGCGAATCCCGCCAGTTTTGTCGAGGTCTTCCAAAAAGCAGGAGCGGATGCCGCCCTTGCAGCCAGTATTTTTCACGACAAGATATACAGCATCGGTGACGTGAAGCAAGCCGTTCGAAGCGCGGGAATCAGTGTACGTTATTAGTTTCGTCAACGAGTGTTCAAATTGTTCTTTGATTAGTGGTAAGTAAAGGCGTCAGGAATTAGGGGCAATAAATGATAGTACCCAGTATCGATATCATGAACGGAAAGGCTGTCCAGCTAAAGCAGGGCAAAGATCTTGTGGTGACATCAGACCGCACGCCATTAGAACTTGCACGCGAGTTTAATCGCTTCGGCGAGGTTGCGGTTATCGACCTTGACGCGGCGATGGGTAAAGGAAACAATCGCGAGCTCATTCAAGACATTTGCAAGGTGGCTGACGTTCGCGTTGGTGGTGGCATTCGCGATGTCGATACTGGAAAGGAATATTTGAAAGCTGGAGCAAAGGCTCTAATTTTTGGCACCAGAGCAGTACCCGAGATTTTGAGCGAGTTTCCCAGCGAAAGAGTCATGGTCGCTCTCGATAATGTCGACGGCAAAGTTGTCGACAAAGGGTGGACAAACACCACGGATGAAACGGTCTGGGATCGCGCAGAGCGGCTAGCTCCGTATTGTGGCGCATTCCTGACTACCTTTGTTAAAGACGAAGGTGGTTTGGGCGGAATGAACATGGATGCAGTGAAGGAAGCAAAGGAGAAGTTGAAACGCCCCGTCACCGTTGCTGGTGGCATAGCTGCTACTGCCGAGATCGTAGAGATTTCGAAACTAGGGATGGACGTGCAAGTTGGAATGGCTTTGTACACGGGTCGAATTGATTTGGCTGAAAGCGTCGTCGGTGCAGTGAAGTTTGATGCAAATGGACTCGTGCCCATTGTTGTGCAAGATGTCAGCGGCAAAGTGCTGATGCTCGCGTATGGAAACGAAGAGTCTCTAAAGCGAGCACTCACCGAAGGAAGAGGTGTTTATTACAGCCGTTCGCGAAAGGAACTTTGGGAAAAGGGTTTGACATCCGGAAGCGTGCAGCAACTAATTTCCTGTCGACTTGATTGCGACAGAGACTCGATTTTGTTCACTGTGAAACAATCCCAGGGCGCTTGTCACAATGGTACTTTCAGTTGCTTCGGCAGCGCCACATCGCATCGCGCTTTCGCTATCGGGGATCTCTTCGAAACCTTGCGCAAACGCAAAGAAAATCCTCCCGAAGGCAGCTACTCTGCAACACTGTTTAAAGACCGCGATAAACTCAGCAAAAAGCTTATGGAAGAAGCATTTGAGGTGGTATCGTTTAAGTCTCGCGAAAACCTTCGCTGGGAAATCGCCGACTTGCTTTATTTCGTGAGCATACTGGCTGTTGATGAAGGTCTTGATTGGAAAGAGATCGAGCTTGAGCTTGGGGGACGCCACAAATGATTCCGCTTTACAAGGGTGCTGACGCCATTGCCTGGTTGAAGAAGATGGCGAGTGGTGCGCCGATGGACAGCGAGTCCATTCCTGCCCCGCCACCTCTCACGGGTGGGTCTTCCGGTGGCCCGCCGATGGCGAGCACGAAGCATAGTGGTGCCTTTGCCGCGCTTAGTATTGCTCAGGAAGTCGAGCAAATCATCAATCACGTTCGTCGTGACGGTGATGTTGCGATTGCGCAGTTAGCTGATCGATTTGGTGATACTGTTTCACCGCCGTTGTTTATGGAACAAGAAGGCATCGATGCGCTTGTCGATCAACTGCCTGAGGATACAGTGCGGACTATCGACTTGGCCGCGTCGAGAATCAGAGCTTTTGCTGAAGCAACGGTTGCGGCGATTCGACCGATTCACGTTTCTTACGAACGTTTCGACACCGGATTGAATTTTCGACCCGTTGGTCGCGTGGCTTGTTATGTCCCTTCCGGACGTTTCCCTCTTACATCCACGGCGCTTATGACTGCAATTACCGCAAAAGTCGCCGGCGTTTCTGAAGTTTTCATTCTCTCTCCCAATCTCACTGATGAGATACTTTACGCCGGCACCGTTGCTGGTGTCACTGAATTTCACCAGGTCGGTGGGGCGCAAGCTGTAGCGGCTGCGACATTCGGCACTAAAACCGTCAAGCCTGCAGATATGATTGTCGGTCCAGGAAATGCCTATGTGACCGAAGCTAAGCGTCAATTGCAGGGACGTATCGGCATCGATATGCTTGCTGGTCCCAGCGAGATTTGCATCATTGCCGATCACGGAAGTAACCCATATTGGCTGGCCCTCGATTTGCTGTCGCAGGCCGAACATGATCCGGATGCACGCGCGTTTCTTCTAACCGATGACGAGGCGGTCGCAACGCAGGTGCTCGCCGAGCTGCCAAAAGTGCGCTCCGAAATAGCCTTGCCTGACTTCATCGACGAAAGCCTGAGCAAGAGCGTGATTCTAGTTTTGCCTGACATTGTTGCTTGCATTGCTGCAGCCAACAACATCGCTCCTGAGCACTTGCAGTTGCATGTTGCGAAGCCCGAAGATTTGCAACCGCATCTGGTCAACTACGGCGCATTGTTCATCGGCTACAACGCGACAGTGCCGAACGGCGACTACGTTGCCGGTCCGAATCACACACTTCCTACTAATAGATCAGCGCGATTTGCCGGTGCACTCAACCCACTCACTTTCCTGCGTGCACAAACTTGGATTCGCGTGCGTTCGAATGCAAACGAGTTGCATCAAGAGACCGAAGCATTTGCCAATCTTGAAGGCTTAAATGCACACGCTGCTGCACCGCGTGCTCGATACATCGATAACCAGTAGGTTTTCGATTTCATAATTGGATTTGGCTTCGAACTTATCCTTCGGCAAATGGCAATTTTGATTACATAAACGTAAGCTTTCTGCGAGCCGGTTTGCTCACGCGTGAATTTGGGTATGGAATTGCTACCAAATCTTCCCCGAATCCCTTCTTCTTACTAGGAAATTAAATCTATGCAAAAGGCTCGCACTTTAGCGCTGCTGCTGGTGTCCATTGCCTGCATTTCTCCGGCACAATCACAAGGAATGATGGAAGGTACTTTCGTCCGAGGTCTAGGCGCCGGGATGGGCGCTGGAACTGCCGCCAGTATGGGGCATGGAAAAGTGGTCAGGCGCACAGCTGAGTCGCTGATTCAAGCGCAGCAGGCGATGATCGCTCAGACGAAAACGATAGAACAGTACGTGACGACTGGAATTCAACTGCAAGCCAAAAAGCAGTGGGCCACTGCCGAGCAATACTTTCAGGAAGCGCTGAAAGTTATCGCCAAACGAGATGGTCCGGGCAGCCCTAAGAGCGCTCCTGTGCTTGCTCGATTGGCAAATGTCGCGAAAAATCAGCATAAGTTGGACGAAGCGATCGGTTATCAAAAGACAGTAGTTGCATTCGCGAATAACGCTAAAGCGCAGAACCCGACTGCTGCCGTTCAAGCGCAAACCGATCTCTCTAGTCTATTCATCGATAAGGGCGATTTGTCGAGCGCGGAAGGAGTACTCAAACAATCGGCGGACATTGTACGTCACGACCGCAGTATTCCCCCAAAGACTTACTCGACTACGCTACGCGTATATGGTGAGGTCTTGCGAAAACTCAACAAGAATTCCGAAGCTGATGTGATTGATGCGGAATTAGCATCGCAAGGTGGTGAAAGTGGCGCGGGTGCAGCTCCTGTAGCCGGAACACAACCGGCTGCGACAGCGACACTACCTGCGGTGCCTGAGGCGAGCACTGAGGTTTCCACCGCTCCACCCGAAGCGACTGCACCACAGGTGCCAAGTGAATCTTCAACTGCAACTCCAGCTACTGCTGCATCTTCCTCCACTGGTTCTCCTGTGGCTACGGAAGCTGCAGCGGCTAGCTCTCCTCCTGCAAGTCCGCCCGGTACGCTGCTGCCGCCACCAACAGCTGACTGGCCGGTAATGACATCAGACGGAAAGATCGTTTCTGAATCCAACAACGAAGCAGCTTCAAGTGGTGGCAACAGTTCAGGCGCGAACGCCGCAACAGCACCGGCGTCCGAACCAGCACCTTCGGCAGAACCTGCAGCCCCACAAACTACGACTGCTGCTCCTTCACCGGTAGAAGCCGCTCCTGCACCTGCAGAAGTTTCTCCAGCTCCTGTTGCACCGACTCCATCTGATTCAGCACCGGTGGAATCGCCAGCTCCTGAGAAAGTCGATGCGAAGTAGGAGCAGCGTATGACGGACTCTACAAGCGAGCACTGGAATCAAGCAGTCGCTGAAGCCGAATTCGATCCACTGCTCAAGGAATTGCCTGAGCAGTACGATTTGAAGATGAAAGTCAGGCAGGGCGGAATGGGCGCAATTTATAGTGCGCGCAACCGTTACACGAATGCAGATCTAGCGATCAAGATTCTGCTGCCGAAATATGCAGCCGATGAAGATATGCGTCAGCGCTTTATCACTGAGGCAAAGGCGGCAAGCGCATTGAAGCATCCAGGCATTTGCCAGGTTCGCGACTTTGGTATCACCAAGAGCAAGATGCCATACCTTGTGATGGACTGGCTCGATGGAATCACTCTCCATGAGTGGGTTGAGACGCGCGGGCCGCTCGCGGAGCGCGAGGCGATTGCGATCTTCATTCAGATTGCTGCAGCGATTGGAAACGCTCACAAGATGAAAGTGATTCATCGCGACTTGAAGCCTGAGCATGTTGTTCTGTGCAAGAACGAGCATCACGAAAACAACGATGTGCGGATAGTCGATTTTGGAATTGCAAAACTGATTCACGACGAGAGTGCACCGGCACCGAAAGAAGGACTGACCATGGATGGTATGGTCATCGGCACACCGCTATACATGAGCCCTCAGCAGATCAAAGGATTGAAACTCGATGGTGCAACAGACATTTATTCACTCGGTTGTTTGATGTATTTCTCTATGGCTGGTTGTCCGCCATTCGAAGGCGACAACTACATGGATGTGATGTACAAACACGTCAACAATCAGCCACCCGAGTTTCCGCACAACGTCAAGGTTTCCGCTGACCTGACTGGGGTGATTTTCAGAGCTATGGAGAAAGAGCCTGAAGATCGCTATAAATCAATGGACGAAGTTATATCGGATCTGAAGAAACTGTCCAAGGGCGTCAGCGTTGAGCGAAAGGCGCTCTCTCATCACCGCGCCAAGGCCAAACAAAACTGGATTACGGTCGGGTATTTTGTGGGCGGCTTCATCGCCATGTATTTCATTTCAATGCTTGTGCAAGCAGCATTCGATGCTGCCGATAAGAATGCTCCGACGAAGCCAGCGGAAGTGGAGCGCAAAAACTAGTCGCTCAAAGATTAATGTAGGTTTTGCGCCAGGCGTCGACCGTTGCGGTATGCCTTCGACGCCTGGTTTAGAACCGAGGATAGTGCGCGCCTGTGAGCCTTTGCGCGCATGGTGTTTCCCCCATTCACAGCCGCAATCGTGAGACCTATTATTGGTGCAATTCCTCCAAAACCTGCCCTGTTTGAGAGGCACATCCATGAACGAACGCGTAGACAACGCGTTGGAAACCGGAGAGGGAAAGCCCCCCGTTTCTCAATCGTCAGATAGTATTTTCAGCGACGCTTACGACTTCATTGAGCGTCACCCGGTCGCTTCAGCTGTGACTGTGGGCATTCTCGGTGCAGGCACATACGCTGCCTCTCGATACATTCCTTACGCTATCTCTCAGCGGGCGCTGGCTGCCGCTGCAAGAACATTAAATCCCGAGGATGTCCGTATCATACCGATGACTGCGGAGAACCTTCCTGCCGCTATCGAAGCCGGCAAGGAAGGCTTTAGATACGGAATGGGCTTCCTGAATCCTGCCACCGATTTCAAGGCTGCGCTCTCGCCGATGGTGACAAAAATGCACGCAGGGCAGAGGGAGATAAATGCTCGTTATTTCCTGGCGGTGGACAAAGAGAACCGAGTGCTGGGAACGACCGGACTCTATCAAACCGCTAAGGACCAGGGCGAGGCTCTATGGCTCGGCTGGATGAGCGTCCGCCCCGCCTACAGGGGTAAAGGGATAGGTCAAAAACTCCTCGACTTCTCAATTGATGAGGCAAAGAAGTCGAATGCAGACTATTTGAGACTCTACACCAGCACGTACAAAGGTGAAGCCGCCGCTCAGCCGCTTTATGAAAGGGTCGGTCTCAAGGTCGTGGGCGAAATGAAGCACGAGCTGCCGGTTCCAGGCCTCAAGTATCTTTTCCGCGAAATTTCTTTGAAGCCCTATAAGGCTGCCAGCGCTTAGGCTTCCAACCCTTTTAACCTTACGTTTTGACTGTAACCTTAAGCTCTGCGTGAGCTTTGGGAACCTGGGTTGGTTCGCGCCGGTCGAATCCGTTGTCCGAATGTACGAAGCAATTATCAACAATGAATACCGAACAGATGTGAGCTGACAGCTCACCTTAAGGAGACATCAGATGGCGAACAAGAAGAATCGCGGTAAAGAGGGAAGCGGGCATGAGGCCGACCACGACCGAGTAAAGGAAGTAACTGAAGCTGGAGATATCGGCGACGAGCAATGCCCAGCCGGTGAGATTAAAACCGACAAGGTTGGCTGGAACTACAAAGCCGATAAAGTCAAAAAGGACGATACACCCGACGAACTGAAAGACTTTATCTCATCGTTCTAGTTATCCCTGAAAGTTGAGTCGCTGTTGTCTCGTCAGGCTTTGTCCTGGCGGAACAATCGCGAGCCCCGGTTCTTTCGTATCGCCCCAAATAATCGCATTGACGTAAGGCACCTTGTTTTGACGGAGCTGCGCATCCATCGCATCAACCATTGAGATGTTTTGCTCTGCTTTCGTTTGCGGTCTGAATGTGGCGCCGGCACCAATCATTACGCCGGCCATTGCCGATTGCAGATTGACCCATTCCGGCTGAGAAAGATCGATGTTTCCGCCTTTTCGTTTCATCGTATCGTGCAAAATGTCGGCTAGCTGTCTGCCGACTTGTTCAGGTGAAGCTGGCGGATTTGCAACCAGGCTGTCACCAATGCGACCCATCGCCTTGAATGTCTCGCGATCAAATTGAAAAACGCCCTGCATACGTTCCTGGAATTTTGCAAAACGTCCGGGATCATTAACTGAATCGTTGTACAGCTTGCCCAGGCGACCGAATCCGTCAACAAACTCTTGCCGCCGCTGCGCTGGCGTTTCTGCAGTTGCGGAATTGTCCGCCAACAAAATCTTGAAATTGTCATTTTGAACATATGATGCGCTTTGGTCGCCCGCCAGCATTTTGATGTCCGAGAGTTGCGCATTCACAAAAGCGGTTTCGACCGGCGCTGTTTGCCCACGGGCTGCAACAGCATAGTCTCCGGCATCAGAGTGTGTTGTTATTGCCATTTTTAGAACCTGGAGGGAAGGAAGGAAGGACACCGACCGTCGACGTGGAGTCAGCGGGAACGGATATGGCTCAGAGCTTAGAGGAGTTTTGTAGAACTCTAGACTCTCACTATTTTCGTGCGCGTACCAGCCGGAAAACACGAAAAGGTTCTATAAATTTCCCCCTGAGCATGGGATTGCCGACAGGCTTTCAAACTGAGATGAAAGTCTGCAAACCTGCACAATTCAACAGTGAAACGGCTGTCGCCGGCCTCTAACATCAGTTCATTAATCTCGAATCGAGGGCTCAGAATGCGCGATTGGCACGGTCCCGGAACGCTTTTCATTCGCTGGAATTCGCTTTCACGTCTTCACTCATTTGTCGCGTTCATGATGGTAGCTTTCTGTCCACTTGCCCTGGTGTCTAAGCGTCCGCTTGAGTGTGTAATTGTGCTTCTTCTGTGCGCACGGGTTTTTTTCTTGATTGGAAAACATTTTTCCGAATCCGCTCGCTCGGCAATGGTAGGCGCAATCGGAGAGGACGATGTCGCATCCGTGTTGCGGCAGTTGCCGGAGTCCTGGAAAGTTGAGAGAAACATTCCGCTCGAAGACTGCGGCGATGTTGACTTTCTCCTCACTTCGCCGGATAACAACATTTTTTTGATTGATGCGAAAGCGCATTCTGGAGCAGTTTTCTTTGATGGCTCGCGCCTTTCCCGCCGCGTAAAGGGGCGGAATGTACCATTTGAAAGAGACTTTTTGTCGAAGGTTAAACAACAAGCAGTTCAGATAAGAACTGAAAGAAGGCTGCCCTATGTGAATACAATTTTGGTTTTCACTCGCGCAGAATTACAGCTGGCAACCTCCGACATCGGGCATGTAAAAGTCCTTTCGCTGAAGCAGCTGCTCGGACACTTGCAATCCACCGCACCATCTGCGAAGCAGAAGTCTGTTGTGAAAAATCATCTCCGGCTGATTGCCGTTGAGGGCAAACGAAAAGAGAGCAAAGAGTTAAGCGAGGAGGATCAACTCAGATCCCTGGCCAAGATCGCAGGCGTGGCACCCTTTGAACAAAGCTATTCGATACGTTTGCATGAATGCTGGAGTTGCACCAACCGCATATTTGTTTTCGACTGGCCGGGCCATAAGAAATGGGACACACGTATGCCACCACAACCGGTGCCAGCCACTGTTCAATTGCGATATTCACAGGTTACTGGCGAAGAACATTGGGCGAACACTTGTTTTGTCTGTGGGCAAACACAAGGCGACTACTATGTTTTCGAAGAGACATCGCCATATCGTTGGTTTTCTGCTGAGAAGGAACTTTCGAAAGCACTTTTGTAGACGATTGTTGGTTTTGAAAGAAAAGATCTCATAACCTGGGTATGTAACTGATTGATAGGTGTAGGGGCTGTTTAGGTGCCGGAGTCCGACCCAGAGACGCTGCATGGCGCGGAATCCGATGATTCCGAATCTTCAGACAGTTCGATTTATAAGCCTAACCATATGTTGGGCGGGCGATACAGAGTCATTTCCGTGCTCGGTAAGGGCGGCATGGGTATTGTCTATCGTGTTGAGCAAGTTTTCTTAGAGAAAGAGCTCGCTCTCAAAACAATCGACAAGAAACTACTATCTGATTTGACGCTGCGCAGGTTTCAGCATGAAGCACGCGCCACTTTTGCCGTTGACCATCCGAATATCGTATCCGTTCACGATTACGGGATTCTTGATGATCAGACCCCTTTTCTTGCGATGGAGCTGGTTTTTGGCAAGACGCTCGCTGATGTTTTGAAAACAAAAACTCGCTTGAGCGTGGAAGAAGCCATTCCGCTGTTTGTGCAAGTGTGCTTTGGGTTGGCGCATGCTCACAAGACGGGTATTGTGCACCGCGACATAAAACCCAGCAATATCATGCTGATTGATGGCGTAGAACAAGGCACCGAAGGTAGTATCAAAATCTTGGACTTCGGGATTGCCAAATTTACGCAACACGAAGCCGGCGAGATTCAAGCGTTGACGAAAACCGGCGAGATTTTTGGCAGTCCGCTTTATATGAGCCCCGAGCAATGCGCCGGCACAAGAGTTGATCTCAGGAGTGATGTGTATTCGCTTGGCTGCGTTTTATATGAGGCGTTGACCGGGACACCGCCGTTTGCGGGAGAAACAGCCCTTGCAACAATGCTCATGCACCAATCGGAGACAGTACTGCCGCTGAAAGAAGCCTCTCTCGGGGAGAAGTTTCCTCCTGAGCTGGAGAAAATAGTGCAGGTAATGCTCGCCAAAAAGCCTGAAGAAAGATACCAGAGCCTCGGTGTTGCAGCAAACGATCTAGCTGCTCTCGCCAGAGGCGAAGCCTCCGCAATTTCAGTTGTCGGTGCGGCCCGGAAGGGAACTTCTTCGTCAAAACCAGAACCGACCGTGACACTGACAAAAACCAGCTTGGTCTTACAAATGCTGGGCATTGCAGTTGTTTCCGCCGTCGTTTCTTCTCTCATTACAAACGGTCTGCAATTCGAATCCAAAGAAGCACCACCTGACCTTTCGTCATCGCTTATTAAGTTGGCGGACAACATGTTTCCGGCTCCGACAGCTAAGTATGTTTTGGGCAAGCCGGAACAGCTGCGCGTTGATCTGAAAGAGATTGACGATCATACGTCAACCGAAATGACGATAAAGGATGCGAGAGAACAATTGAGAAATCCCAATTTAAGACAGGTGCGGCTGCGCGATAGCGTCATTTCTAAAGGCGTTCTGGAGTTTTTGACGCAGTATCCTCAGCTCGAGGGGGTCGACTTTATGGACTGCGCACTTAGCAATGAGGATTTGGGTATTCTTGCTAAACTTCCGATTGCGCGGATGAGTGTGATTGCCAGCAACTTTAATGACGTAGGCGCTGAGCAGATCTCTAAAGTTTCCACAATGGACACAATCAAAGCCAGTTCTACAGCACTTACAGACAAGGGCGTAAAACACTTTGCGAAGCTGAAAAAGCTCAGGCAGTTGAAAATCGAGAATACCGATGTGAGTGCAAAAACAATTGCATTGCTATGCCAAAACCCGTCCTTCAAGAAGGTTTTCCTTGCGCGCTGTACGAAAATCACTGCAGAGGATCAACGTTGGCTGATGAACACCTTTCCGTCTGTGAACTTTGACTTCAAGGACGAATAAGTCGGAAACCTAAGGTGGTCATCACCTGAGCAGAACTGCGCTTGAATAGCTAACTTAATCTAAGTATTGGTCGAAGTATTGTCGGGAACCGTGTGCTAAGGTGGCTGTCATACCTGATCTATCCGGTCTTGCGCCTTCTCGAAAACGCAGGTAATCGTTGGAACTGCATTCAGAGGCGAAGAAAATTGGAAAAATTCACCTATGGAAACCTTGCAAGAGGTCGAAAAACCGTAGTTGACCTCCTGACCATGATCGCGCCTGCAGCCGTTCCCTGCTATTTGATTCGCGATATCGATATGTCTTGGGCAAATCAAGTAAAGTCTGACCTGCAAGAGCGGGGCGTCAAAATCACTGTTACTGCAATTCTTCTCAAGGCAATTGCGATCGCGCAGAAGCTTCACCCCGCTAGCAGATCGGATATTTTGCCCTTTGGCAGAATGGTTACTTACGAAGATATTGTCGGCGGCTTCACTATTGAGCGGGATGAGAACGGAAGCGATACTGTGTATTTCGGCGAAATAGAATCTCCCGATCAAAAATCATTATCGGAAATCGCTCAAGAATTGGTCTCCTACGCCCAAAGCAACACATCGGAGCTGGCTCCATTGGCGCTTCAGAAACTTTATACCGGACTTCCTTACCTGATAAGACGGTTCATTTTGGCAATTGCCTGTGTATTTCCTTCAATGCGCATAAAGTGCCAGAAAGCTACTTTTGGTTTGACGACGCTTGGCAAATACAACGTCAAATCAGTCTTGAGCCCGTGCATATGCACATCGACGTTCGGGATTGGCACGGTTGAGGACAGAGCAATGGCTGTCGACGGGCGAATCTGTGTAATGCCGACCATGACAGTTTCTTTCAATTTCAATACACGTGCCATGGATGCCGAGGCTGCGTCAGCATTCTTCGAAGACGTCTGTAGATTAATGGAAGGAAGGCTTGCTGACTACATCGAGAGCGATTTCGAAAATGCTCCACATCCGCTTGCGCCGGTGCGAAGGCTCCAAGAGGCGCACTCCGTTTAGATGCGTGTGTGCCTAACTCACTTGGTTGCATCTTTGACTGTCACGCGGTATGCCGAAAGCGGCTACTGTGCTGCCTTGTAGACCTTGTAGTAGAATGGAATCAGAAAGCGAAACCTAGTGGTCACAGAATTGACGTTGCAGCAGCCGATATTGCTTGTCGTAGAAGACGACCCGACTCAGCAGAAGGTAATTAGAATCCTTGCCGAGACCTTCGGTTATGGTGCAGTGATTGTCAGTACCGGAAAAGAAGCCTTGGATGCTCTAAAGGTCAGTGATTCATGCTTTGACGCCATTCTTATGGACTTTAAAATGCCGCGCATGGATGGAATCGAAACAACAAGAAGAATCAGGGAATCGGAAGCGAAGACTGGTAGAAGAACACCGATAATCGCAGTAACAGCGTATTCCTCTGAATTCGATCAGCGGGCGTGTCTGGAAGCCGGCATGGATGACTATTTAAGCAAACCTTTCGAGCCTGAATCTCTGCGTAAAGTGCTCTTGCGTTGGACTTATAATCCGGGAAAGCCGAATCTGCGCTTGTTGCCGCGCAGCGGACCGCATATGGACGCTGCGCCTTAGATTTACCAATTGCGAAATTCTTCCGGGGCTGACACCGGAGAAAATTGAGAGCTCGTGAGATCGATCAATTGCTTAGGATTGCATAGATTCTCGCTCTTTGCGCGGTAAATGCATCCCTTTTGCGAAAACAGAAGATCCCCATTGTGGTCCCAATCGGCCCAATCTGTTTTTCCGAGATTGAAAATTTCCTCGCCATCTTTTGACAGCACTCGGTATTCTTGTACCCAGGGCGGACCATTCGTCTCGTGAAAACCAAAAGTTGTCATCTCTAAAACGCGCTCACCGTCAGGTTTTATGTGTATATCGGGCGGTTCGAGCGTCATAAACAAGTCGTATTTCTTTTTCTTTTTTTCTTCTTTCTTTTTCGCCTTTGCTTCAGCTGTCTCTTTGAAAAATTTGTCGGCCCAGATTTTTCCGCCTTCCATAAATCCAAACTGTTCTTGAAGTGCCTCTAGCTCTGCGAGATTGTCTTGCTGATTGAAGAGGTCGATCTCATAGTTTTCTTCTCCCGATTGAGTCTGCGTCCAGCCGTCGCGCGCCATACGCATATCTATGAGTGGGCTGTCTTCGCCGCTTCCGGAATTTTCGCCACAAGGGACTACATGCACGTTATCGGGTAGTTTAAATGTGTCAATCAACTTCATTCTAGTAATTGAATGATTTAGTTGAATATGAGTCTCATCATCAAACAAACCACCGCCGCCCCAGGCACCCATACCTTCCCATAGCGCAATCGCAGTCAGGTAGGGTGGTTTCGAAATAGCAGTCCAGCTCGTCATTGGGCCCTTGTATTTCGCAGCGAAGTAAATCACGAGCTTACCTGACGGCGACAAGTCGGCGCGTCGCTCATAAATTCTTCCGTTCAGCCACTGACCATGCTCGAATGTGTCGTCAGTGAGATTCCACTTCAGCAGCTGTACAAATTGCGAAGGGCCTCTCCGAAAGAGCACTGCTACCGGTGCTTCGCGTGCAATGATTCCGTATATTCGAGTGGATGCTTCTGTCATCTGCTTTTGCCACTACCCGTAGTGACTTGTAATTCAGTGAGCTGGTCGACGTCTTTTTTCGGAACCAAAACTGATTGCCATAGCGTCGAAAGTGCAAGTGCAAGAACAGCAACTCGGGGTATGATCTTCATGCAGAATAAACTATCGTTTTCTCTTGTTGGCAGCCGAATTCAGTTCTCTTTCTGGCATTTTCTCACAATTAGGGTGTTCACCGACTTGCGCTCTACAGAAACTTTTAGAACTGTGGGAATTACCCGAATCCGGGAATTCAAAATTTGCGGGCACCGGCATAGAATTGGAATGGCGGCTGGCAGATTTCTCCCGTGCCAGAAGCGGAGAGGTGTCGAAAATGGCTAAACTTGCCTGGCAGAGCGCCGGGTTGACAAGTCGCGGACTGGTTCGCAAGGACAACCAAGACAACTACTTCATAAGCAAAGATGGACGTGTCTTTGTTGTCGCGGACGGGGTTGGCGGCTATGGTGGTGGTGAAACCGCGAGTCGTATTGCTGTTGAAACCGTCGAAGAACGCTGGAGTCTTGGCGTAGAGCTCGAAAGTAATGATCTGGAAGCATGGATGCGTGAAACGGCTCACGAAGCCAATCGACGTATTATCGACGCGGCTCAGAAAGATGTTGCCTTAGAAAACATGGGCACGACTATTGTCATAGTTGTTGTCGATAAAGACGGCGAACTGCACATCGGGCATGCGGGCGATTCACGCGCCGTGCGGGTGAGAAATGATGAATTCAAGATGCTGACTATCGATCACTCAATGGTGATGGAGATGCACATGAAAGGTCAGTTGACGCTAGAGCAGTGCCGGACAAATATCTACAAACATCTCATTACCAGATGCTTGGGTCATGACGATCCCGTTGAAATAGATTACAGTAGATTCGATTTTCTACCTGGGGATTGCGTTGTCTTGGCTTCGGATGGACTCGCCGATGAAATTCCGGAAGACGAAATCTGCAGATTGGTTCAAGAATGCGCCGACCCAGGAGCTGTTTGCAAGACGCTGATGGATACTGTTCTCGAGCGTGGAGCCCACGACAACACCACGATTGTCGCAGTTGTCCGCTCACCGAAAGTTGTGCACACTACTTCTTGAGATAAATTGCAAATGAAGGGCAGAACTGAGACAAGAAGAGCCGAGCGTTAACACAGTAATCTCATTGCGCTTTCTTGCTCTCATAGATGCCCGCGGATCCTACATATGCTGGTGCTGATTGAAACAACCACAATTTGGCTTGCGGATCATGTTTTAAGTAAGCGTTGAGAAATGCCGTTGACACGCGCTGAGTAATTTCCTGGTGTTTTTCATCGTCCGGCTTTGCCATGAGTCGCTTGCGACCACCGAATACGCCATGGTCTGCGCCATTAAGAGTAATCAGAAACTGATCGCCTTTGGAAATGTTATCGAAGGCTATTCTTCGGTCTTCAGCCTTTGTGTTGTTGACCGGCGATGAATCAAGAGTTCCCGTAAAGTGAATGCCTGGTATGGAAATTGAGCCGAATACGAGAGCTGGGTCTTGCCCCGCCCGTGGTGGCGTCGGACTGAGATAAATTGCTGCTTTAATACGTCTATCTCCGCTGGAAACACCTTGTTTGCTTCTCGCGTAAAAACGTTGTCCGCTGGCCGTAAGTGCGGTCCAGGAGCCGTAAGAGTGTCCAGCTATTGCTATCTCGTTCAGGTTGATTTTGCCTTTGAGAATAGGATCGCTGATATTTGATTTCTCCAACTGGTCCAGGACGAAATGAACGTCATTGCTGCGATTGACTGCATGGGCTGGGTTGGCAACAGTCTGTCTGAACTTTCCCATCAATTGATTTCTATCAAATGTTCTTGGGTTGAAATCAGGCTTCCAGAAAGACTCGTCGCTGCCTGGGTGTTGTATGAAGACGCCAATGTATCCATGCTCTGCCCAATAATGGCCCAGATACTCAGCGGCTTCGCGCGAGCCTCCAAGACCATGAGAAAAGATAACTACAGGCAAAAGTCCGGAGCAATTTTCCGGTATATACAGTTTGACTGGAATTGTCCGGTCGCGAGTATTGTCTTTCCAATCTTGATATCTAACGCTGGTAGGGGAAGCACTAACTACCGGCTGTACAAGAACGACAGCGAAAAGCAGGATAGTCGCTACAAGTTTTTTCATGCTGAATCCTCGGATTGTCCTGAAGTTATTACCCGACGGCGCCGAGATCGTTTCACATTTCTCCTTCAAAGAATGCAAATTTGTGCAAATCAGGCACCGAAATCGAAACTTTTTCGATTGCGCTGAGTAATGAAGATTGATGGTGTCCAGGGGATCGTATTTAATGCTAAACAAGAGATTTACCAAATCTGCCGCTGCCAGACAGGCAGTTTTTCTATCACTATTTATGCAAGCAGCTCCGGTAATGGCGGCAGAAGCTACCGAGCTTGCCCGAATATTGCCGTCAAATATTGGCGCAGTCAGTCAGTCCAGCCTAGAGTCGGATACATCCACACCCACCAACAAGGGAGGCAGCAGCAACGTTCTTTTGAATGGAGGTGTATCTGTTTTTCAACCTCATTCATTAATAGGCAAATGGAATGGACATGTCCACCGATTTGGACGCCATCCAAAACTGCATATAACTCATTGCCAGGATGGGCAAATCACCGGTACGTACAAGGGCATATTTGGAACCTTTCCAGTGAACGGTCATTATGATGAGGCAACTGGAAACATAACAATCCATGTCAATTTTTCTTCTTCAAGATTGGCCAGGCTAAAACGCCTGAGATCCGGACACGGAATAATCGAAGCAAACATTCAAAATGGTCTATTGATTGGGCAGGCATCAATTCCCGATCTCGGTCCTAAAACGGTTCGTTGGGAGGCCGTTAAGGACTCGAAGGACATCTCGGTAACTGGTGAAAAGGCAGAGTGAGAGAATGATTCATCACGAGAAATGTTGCTGCGCGCTTTCGCGAATACTAAGAGCTCATAGGCGTAAGGGTGATTGGAAACAACTGGCGGTCAACGTTGCTCAGACATCGCTGACTGTGATTGCTGGTCTACTCATCATCAAAGCGCTATTACTGCTCGTTATTCATTCTCTTGGGCTGGACGTGCTGAAAGTTGTCGGCATGATCGCGCTCGGAAAGTTCATCTTAATACCCGCTCTAGTTGTCGGTTTTCAGTTGTTCAAACCAAAAACTAGGCAATGTTCAGGAGGGAGCAAATGAATATCTTGGAAAAAAACATCTCTGAAATCAATACTGACTTTGACCCACTAATGGATTCATCTCCTGCATTTTTGCAGGATCCATACCCTACTCTTCATCGAATGCGAGCCAGAGGTCATCTCGTCTGGAGTGAGAGAGGCAACCAGTGGCTTGTTACTTCAATGGAAGAAGCTAATCTGATTTTGAAGAGTAAGTCTTTCGGCAAGGCTTTGGAAAGATGGAAGCATCCAAGTTTGGTAATGCGATTTGTACAGAGATTTTCCGGGCGGTTCGGCCTGCAAAATATCTTGAGGCAAGATCCCCCTGAGCACACTAGAGTCAGAGGATTGATCAGCAGCGCATTCGTTCCCTCAGTCGTGAGAGATCTAGAGCCACAGATAGCTGAAACTGCAGAGGCGTTAATCGATGGATTCGCAACCACATCATCTGCTGATCTCATCTCGCAATTTGCTTTTCCGTTACCGATTACTGTCATTGCCGATCTTCTTGGTGTATCCAAAGATGATCGTGAGCAATTCAGAAACTGGTCAACGACCATAACCGGCAGCATGCAAGGCAATGCCTGTCCTTACAAAGTCATGAAATCTTTGAATGCATCATTTGAGCTTCGAAAGTATCTCCGGCAAACGGTGGCAAAAAAACTGAAAAGGCCCGATGAAAGTCTTTTGTCCCGCCTTGCTCAGGTCAGCTCATCTGATCGAGACAAGCTAAGTGAAGAGGAATTGATTTCGAACAGCGTTTTGCTGCTGATCGCTGGACACGAGACAACTGTAAATCTCATCGGTAACGGCATGTACTATCTTTTGCGAAACTACCAAGACTGGAGAATGCTGCTTGAAAATCCTCAGCTAGTTGATGCCGCTATAGAAGAGATTTTACGATTTGACTCTCCCGTGCAAATTGTCCGCAGAATAGCCAACGAAAATTTGCGCATCGGCAAGCGGAGCATTCGCAAGGATGACGTCGTCACCATACTGATCGGTGCGTGCAATCGCGATGGCGCCTTTTTCTACGAGCCGGATCGATTTGATCTGTTTCGAGAAAATAAGAAGCACATCTCTTTCGGCGCCGGAATTCACTATTGCCTGGGGGCTGAGTTGGCAAGAACCGAAGCCCGTATTGCAATAAGGGCGTTGATGCGACGGTTACCGGACATGAAAATTGGAAATCAGCAGTGCATCTACAAAGGTCCGTTTGCACTGCGTGGACTGCAAAGTTTGATTTTCGATCCAGGTCGGAAATCAGCCTGAAAAACAAAAAGACCCGAGGGTTAACTCGGGTCTTTTATAAATCCTGGCACCGGGCTATCTTCCCAGGCGGTCTCCCACCAAGTATTGTCGCTGCTGACCGTCTTTACCGTCGTGTTCGGGATGGGAACGGGTGTGTTCCGGTCGCTTTAGCACCAAGAACCTTTTAGGGTGTGAGCACCATATTTGGTGCAATTCACACATTGATCCTTTCGGATCAAGCAGGGTTCTCTCGAACCGTGCCCTGAATACTGCATATTGAGGATGGCATCTTTGCTGATTATCGTAATCACCAGATATTTTTATGGTTAAGCCCTCGGACGATTAGTACTGCTCGGCTACGCGCTGGCCTTGCGGGGCGCTTCTACCTACAGCCTATATACCGGGTGGTCTTCCCGGGTCCTTACTGGATTAACTCCATGGGAATTCTCATCTTGGGGTGGTCTTCGTACTTATATGCTTTCAGCACTTATACGCTCCGAACACAGCTACCCTGCGTCTACCGCTGGCGCGATAACAGGTACACTGGCGGTTCGTTCGTCCCGGTCCTCTCGTACTAAGGACGACTCCCCTCAAAATTCCTGCGGGCATGCCGGATATGGACCGAACTGTCTCACGACGTTCTGAACCCAGCTCACGTACCGCTTTAATGGGCGAACA
>DTSE01000021.1 GCA_012965515.1 Candidatus Melainabacteria bacterium
GGCAAGGTCAAATTTCTGGTTGTGGAAAAGGCACCATTCGACATTCAGGTGAATTTCTCCTACAAACTTTTGCCGGGAGCAAACAGATGGGATGCAGGTTGGACTACTGTTCAAACAAGTCCTCATCATATCGATAGAGCAAACATCACCATCTTTACTCAAACTAAGTCCTGGTTGGAAAAGGACTATTTGCGTGAAGTCTGTACTCATGAGTTGGGGCATGCGCTGGGCATGCACAATCACAGCCCCGATCCGCATGATGTGATGTACAGCAAGTGCATGATCATTCCGCAAGTGTTGACCATTCGCGATGTAAATACACTTGGGATGCTTTACGATTTCAAGCCATCCGA
Source organism: Candidatus Melainabacteria bacterium (assembly GCA_012965515.1). Taxonomy (GTDB): domain Bacteria; phylum Cyanobacteriota; class Vampirovibrionia; order Obscuribacterales; family Obscuribacteraceae; genus QKMZ01. The sequence continues at coordinate 354 of DTSE01000021.1, forward strand.
TGCAGTTGTCGCCAATCTTCCTGAGTATTGCGAACACATTGCCACTGCTATGCCGCGTCATTTCTCGCAGACGCAGGCGGATGATTACTGTCGACAACTTTCTGCCAAACTCAATTTGTCGAAGTGGCTGGCAGAAGGAACTCAGCTCCGAAGCTGCAATTTGAGTCTGCTTCTTGATGGCAGTGGAAACATCTACAACTATCGGATCACTCGCAGGTCAGGATCAATCGCGTTTGACAATTCAATTCTTACTGCGCTTGTCACTTCACTTCCGCTTCCTAAACCACCTGATGGAGTCCTTCCAAAAAGTGCCGGCGGCTCGCGGCGCATATTGTTTTCCTTTACTGTGAGTTCCGATGGGAAGATCGCCTCGCTTCCGGTTTCTGATGAGCAGACCGGAGAAATTATTCCGTGCGCTCAAGCTGTTCCGGCTTTGTCACTTATCTCAGGCCAGCTTGCTACGGATACCTGTCAGTCGCAGCAGGCTGGTGGATCTTCCGTATTTACGAGCAGAGAGAGCCCGATCGCAGCTCCCAAAGCAACACCCCAGCAGCTAGATGATTTGGCATGGGTGGCAAAAGTAAAGCAGCTGGCGAAAGATCACTGGCAGCCGGATAAGCCAGGCAATGTCGTCCTATCTCTGGGAATCAAACAGGATGGCAAGATTGCGCATCTGGTCGTAAAGCAGTCGCTTGCGGATGTTGCATTCATGAGAGAAGCGATGGATTCTTGCCTGATGGGAGAGCCTTACCCTGCACCCCCTGGTTCCGGTGATTTTGTCAAAGAAGTTGAGCTCAATTTCGACGGTACATCGGCACCGTAATTGGGTCTGCGATCTTTGCGGGGCGGTCATTTGCAAGGTTTGACCCGGCGAACTTTGCTATAATCACACCGGAGCCCCTTGGAAGCCATGAAAATGTCGGCTTTCCTCATTCGTCGGAGTGACGATGGGCATCAGCACCTGTCCCACAAACAATCAACTTAAAGAACTGCTGAGTGGGCAGATTCGAGGTTTGGCTGCGGCTGATTTAGCCGAGCATATTGATTCTTGCGCCGCTTGCACGGAAGCAGTTCAAATCCTGGCAAAATCAAAACCAGATTCAAAAAAGCCGTTAAATCAGAGCGTGCAAAGCGGCACTATGTGTGAGCCGAGAACGTTGCTTTCGCTGGCTGACATTGATGAAACGCTTTTCGCATGCACCCAAGAAGAAGACTTGTTGAAATT
>DTSE01000022.1:0-26405 GCA_012965515.1 Candidatus Melainabacteria bacterium
TGCTTTTTCTTGAACAGCAATTACGTGCTTGAACAGCGGCTCAGCCAGTTCATAGAAAGCGCGACAGAAAGTGCGACAGAAAGTGCGACAGAAAGCGCGACCATCTTCGCTTTTCTGAGTGGTTCTAATATTGCATTTTGAACCATTGGAGTTGCTCGACTCAATTGATTCTGTTATCTCGTCTGCTAGTAGTTCGAAATGAAAAGTTCTGAACCTATCTTACTTTCTTTCTTCAGATTGCAATTGTTCATTCCGTATTGCAGTTGCCAGTTCTGAATATTTGCCCAGCGATAGAGCTTACGAATCTCCGGGCAGTCATCGTAGGTAATCAGAAAGCGATGCTTCGGTGTTTCTTTCAAAACCTTTGCCAATCTCACATGATCGAATTCGTGCAAAATGCCACCACGACCATATAAGCGAGATGCTTTGAAATATGGTGGGTCTAAGAAAATAAAGACACTCCTGCCCGGCTTTTGAATTACATGCTCGTAATCGAGGTTTGTAATCTCCACGCCCTGCAACGCTTCAGGCATTGGTCCTAACCGCTGGATCGAAGATGCGGTGAAGCGGCGCAGGCTCGCTGCTGCAGAAAATCCACCTGCACGCGTTGTGCCAGAAAACGTGACGCGATTGAAGAAGAAAAATAGAAAAGCAGCGCGATATCTATCCGGTGTTTTTTCCGCGCGCGCCTTTAGAAAATACTCTTTGATTTTTTCCGTGTCTTCGCCAAAGCTTTGTCGAAGCAATTCAAGCTCGCGCATCAAACGCTGGCAAGTGTCCGCATTCTGTGCCGCTTTCCAAAAGGCGTGCAGCTCGCTGAATTTATCGTTAATCCAATATTTTTCTGCGAATCCGATTGATTTCGCATGGAAGAAGACGCTTCCACCACCTACAAGTGGTTCGCGATACTCACGAGCGGAAGGGGGCAAGAGTTGAGCTATCTGTTCGATAGCCTTTTGCTTTCCTCCTGGATATCTCAGCGGGGAGCGATAACGTTTTTCACTGCGGGCGGATTGCTCATCGACGCCCGGTTTGATGATTGTGGCGATATTGTTGACTGCCATCCGCGTAATCATATCAGCGTTGCTATTCTTGTCCCATCCAATAAGTTAATCGGTCAGCTCCCCTCAACCGGTGCGTATATCCATTTTGCTGTATCCTTGTTGTCTGTTGTGAACCCTTGAGGCGATAATGCGCGATCGTTGGAACCGTGACACAGAGACGATGCTGCTCACTAATGAGCAGGCAGAAACTATGCTCCAGTCCTATTACGTTGCGGGTTACAAGGTTGTTAAAGTAGAGCCCACAAAAGGTGGGTTAGCGAATTCTAGTTTTCTTGTTCAAACAGAGTCCGGTAATCAGCTTCACTTGCGAATTTGCGTGCGCGATCCGTCAGCCGCAGAGAAGGAATATCGTCTCATTCAGCTAATACAAGGCAACGTTCCAACTCCCCGACCCATTCACTTCTCCACTGTGAATCCAATCAGCGACCATCCATTCATGATTTTGAGTTGGGTGGAAGGAACTCGCCTGGAGACAATTGTTGGCGAATTGAGACCTTGTGATGTAGACCATCTTGGCGAATCATTAGGTGGAACGTTGGCGCTAATTCATCGCTTTCAATTTGATCAGTTCGGATTTTTCAATGATCATTTGGAGATTCCATCACCAATGCAAATGGGTGGTAAAGGACTTCTGCGCTATGCAGAAGAATGTTTGCTCGAGAATCTGGCTGGTGAGAGATTGGGAGAGCCATTAACAGAAAAGATCTTGAAATTCATCGAGGCTGAATGCGGTCTTCTAGATGAATGGAGAGGCAAACCATGTCTGACTCATTCTGACTTCAATGGATCCAACATTCTTGTTAAAAAGGGGAATGCCGGCTGGGATGTTGCAGCGGTTATCGATTGGGAATTTGCTTTTAGTGGAACACCGTTTTTCGATTTTGGAAATTTGCTGAGAGCCCCTCTTGGTGAGGTTCCTGGCATAGACGCGGCGATAGAGCGGGGCTACAAAGGCGCAGGCGGTGAGCTACCTCCGCAATGGAGAAAGATGAGCCGACTCACAGATCTAACCGCTTGGCTGGAGTTTCTTACCCGTCGAAATGCAGGTATAAACCTGATTTACGACTGTAAAACGCAAATATGTAAAACGATGGGAGAGTGGGTTTAACAACCACTTCAAGAACTTCGACTTCTTACTAATTAGAAAACTCCCGTTTAGACAATCGAATTAATCTTGTCGGAAGCAGGAACCTTTGCGGCTTCGTGCAGTCTTCTTCGGAGAATTGCTTCGGCAATCACACAGCGGCGCCCCTGGTTCGAAGCCACATTGAGCGAATCGCTGTTGCTGGAAGGAGGATTCCCAAATGTTTAGAAATCGATTAATTGCAATAACACTCCCGGCGATTGCGCTTTCGGCATCAGTACCGGTTTTTGCAGACACGATAACACGCTATGAAATTAGGAGCACCACAGATGGTGTGGCGCCGATTTTGCAGCCTGGTGTTGTGGAGTATAGAAGGTTCAGTTCATCGACTACTCCCAATGTCATTGAGACGCGCACAGTCACCAACAGTGTTGTCGCGCCGAGACCAGTATTTGTACCGTCCGTCGCCAACTCCGTGAGGCTCATTGAGACTCCCGTTGTCGCGCCGGTAGCTAATCGTGTGTTCATTCCAAATTCTGCTCCGGTAGTTTTGGAAAACCGCGTTATATCCCACCCGGTTGTCATCCAACGCGCGCCCGCACCTGTTGTGATGGAAACCTACAATCCGCCAGTTGTTGTTGAGAAACGCTATAAAGTGAAACACCGCACCGAGCGGCATTTGCTCGATGTAGGTGCGCCTCTCATTCATATGAGAGCGTTCTAGCGACTCACCACAAATCCGTTGACGGGCCTCGCGCCCGCCGATGTGAGGAAGGAAGGTGCCCTGCCCCGGGAGCCTTCCTCTCCTCTGTTTTTAGGGGATCGCATGTGCCTTTTCGCCCCGTTTTTGTTGTAAAGGTCGTAATTCCACCATGATCTCTTCACATATAAGATGAAATCTCCCGGCTCGAGTGGTGGAAACCGGGGGGTAAACGGTTGTGTACCCCCTCCGGGCGCCCTATTCTGGACATATTCCTTGTACACAGAACCTCTTCACTCACATGACCTACGAAACCTTCTCAAATGCTGGGTACTCCCAGCCAGAATCCGACAACAGCGGCGTCTATGAAGACGCCTATCAGCGCGCCAATTACAGAGCCACTTACGGCGGCGACGTTGGACAAAATTACCAGCAAGGTGAGCAGAGGCAGACCCAAAGTGGCGGCCAGTGGCGCGCTACATACGGCAGCGACGTTGCGAACAATTTTAGAGCCGGTCAGATGAGTGAAAGCACCGGCCGGTACCGTGCGACCTACGGCAGCGACGTTGCGAACAATTTTAGAGCCGGTCAGATGAGCGAGAGCACCGGACCGTACCGTGCAACATATGGCAGCGACGTCGGGCAGACTTTCAGACCGGGCGTGCAGAACGAGAACCCCGGAGATTGGCGCTCGACTTATGGACATGACGTTGGCCAGACCTACAGACCTGGTATTCAAAACGATGGTACCGGCTATGTCGACAGCACCGGACAATGGAGACAGAACTACGGTTCTGACGTCGGGCAGACCTACGTCCCTGGAACCGGTTATGCAGATAATAGCGGGCAATGGAGACAAGACTACGGCTCGGACGTCGGCAACACCTATGTTCCCGGCACTGGCTACGCGGACAATAGCGGACAATGGAGACAGGATTACGGCTCCGACCTCGGACGCTACCAGGTCACAGACCCCAATGCTGCCGGCTATGTTGAACCCTGGCGCCTGTATTACGACGACACGCTGCGCATTTCGCAGAACGGAAACACTCAATTGCCCTTCGACCAATATGGTCAGTACTCGCAAGACTACCGCCAGACTGACCGTTATGCAGTGCTAGATCCGAGCATGCAATACGATCAATTTGAACGTTCCGTTTACGACCCGCGTCAGAACGTTCTCTATGATCGCTATGGTCGTCCGATGGCATTCGGCAACGATTACAGCTACGACTTCGATCCTCGCCAAGCATATGTTCAGCAAATGATGCTGCGTCAAATTCTCGGCATGATTCACAATCACAATGGTGGGCGCGTGAATATCTTCCGTGATCCTGGTTTTGACCGTGGCTATTACGATCGGTATCAGAGCGGTCACAATCATCATCACCACCATCACCATAACAATGGCTCGAGAATTCAGCTGCGCTTGAATTTCTAAGCACCACTGCCAACCACAATCTACAATTTTTCCACTTCCGATCCAGGTTGCCGGATTTCGTGTGACCTTCAAGATTGGTCCGCGGTATAGTATGCCCCTGTAACTGCACGAGACTGCGATGGTTTTCAGGAGGCGCTTGTGGCTGCTGTTGAGCATTTTGACTACCTGATTGTTGGTGGGGGGAAAGGTGGTAAGTCTCTGGCGATGGTTCTCGGACCCGCCGGCAAGAAAGTGGCGCTCGTTGAAGAGGGGCAAATCGGCGGCACGTGCATCAATGTTGCCTGCATACCTACCAAGACAATGGTGGCAAGTGCAAAGCTTCTGCACCATGTGCACCACAGCGCGCAATTCGGACTGGCTGTGAATGACGGCGGCAACCAAATTAAGGGCGTTATCGATCGCAAGCGCCGCGTAGTGAAAGGCATGGTCGATACCCACAAGCAGCTCTTTAGCAGCACTCCGAATATGGACTTTGTCTTGGGAGTTGCTAAGTTTGTCGATCACAAAATTGTAGAAGTGAACACCATAGATGGTGGCAGTAGAAAACTGACGGCTGATCGTATTGTGATTAACACCGGTAGCAGCCCGATGATTCCCAATACTCCGGGACTAGCCGAAGCCGGCTATCTCACCAACGCGAGCATAATGGAACTGGAAGAACTCCCGTCACACCTCTGTATTATCGGGGGCGGTTACATTGCTCTCGAATTTGCACAAATTTTCCGGCGTCTAGGCAGTGAAGTTACAGTTCTATTGCGCACAGATAGATTTCTTCCGAAGGAAGACGAAGACATCGCTGCGGCAATAAGGGAAGTTTTGGAAAAGGAAGGCATTCGCTTCATCTCAGGTGTCGAGGTGTCATCTGTTTCGCGCTCAGGAAAAACTGCAAAATTGACGTTGAAGAAGGCAAACGCGGATGAAACCCTTGAATGCTCGCACATTCTTGTTGCGACGGGCAGAGTTTCAAACAATGCCAAACTTCATCCTGAAGCTACCGGTGTGAAACTGGACAAGCGCGGCTACATCGAAGTCAGCGAGTATTTGGAAACTTCTGCCGAGGACATATGGGCAATTGGCGACTGCAACGGTGGTCCGCATTTCACTCATGTGAGTTGGGATGATTTCCGCATTCTTCGCGACCTCTTTCTGCACGACAAGAAGCGTTCTACCAAAGGGCGCTTGATTCCTTATACTTTGTTTGTGGATCCGGAGCTTGGTCGCGTCGGCATGACTGAGCAGGATGCACGAAAAGCGGGACACGACATTCTAATTGCTAAAATGCCAGCGGCGAAAATCCCGCGCGCTACAACCTCTGGAGAAACGCGCGGAATATTGAAAGCTGTTATCGACAAGAAGACCGGACACATCTTGGGTTGTTCGATCTTTGCGCACGAAGGTGGTGAGATCATGTCGGTCGTTCAAGCCGGTATGCTAGGCAATCTGACATATGAGCAAATGCGAGACGCAATCTGGACTCATCCAACTATGGCTGAGAGTCTCAACTTGCTACTTGCTAATGCTGGGTAAAACTGCCTTCTCGTCTAGTTTCTTTCTGATGACGGGTGCCAATTCTTCGTTAAGTTGATTGGCAATCAACCGGTGCCCGTGCTCGCTCATGTGCGGGTCATAGAAGAGTGGCGCCGTCTTGTCCTTATAGAGCTGGAATGTTTTTGTTGCGTCAATGAAACTGACACCATTTCTGGTGGCGAACCTTTTCAGCAATTTGGTTTCAGTGACGTTGTCGTAGGCGTTGACTTGAGGAAGGCGAACCAAGACCATCTCCGCGCCGATAGCCTTGCATTCTTCTTTCATCTCAAAGAGCAGTTTTCGGTGAACCGGCCACCATTTGACCAGTGCCTCCTGATAGCGTGGCAGGAACACACTCGGCATTCGCGGACTGGATGTCGCTTCCGGCTGGATAAACACCCCATTGACACAGGCTGGACCTTTAGCTGTCTCGAACGTCGTCTTTTTGTCGGTTACCGTCGCTCCAAATTTCGCATGACCCCGTTTGATCTCATCCATGTACATGGTCGCTTGCTCAGCTGCTTTTGCAGCGACTCCCCAAATGTGACTGTTTTCTCTCAACCACGCAGTTGAGCGGACTCGTAATCCTTCTGGAGATTGCAACCAAGCATTTTGTTTGTCGTAATTGCAGATGAGTTCTTTGTCCTGCCCCAGGGTGAAGTTCGGACGTGCACGGAAGAAGCCTCCGCCTTCAGGTGAGAGATATCTCGTTGCGTCTACTGATTCTGTGACTATGACTATGTCGGGATGGTATTTGACGGCAAGATTCTTGAGGCGCAGGTAAATCTGTGCAATGTTGTATGCGGAGATACCGAAATTAAGAACTTCCACGTTCTTGCCTCTGGCTACTGCGTTTTTGCCCAACGAGTCTTCCAACAACTTGCAGAAGTTTTGTTCTCGAGACACCTGCAATGCTTCTACATAGGAATCGCCGACTACCGCAATTCGCAATGTGTCTTTGCTTTTCTCGAGCGGAAATTCGCGATCCAGCATGCCGGCGCTGTTTACTTGTGCAATCGAATAACCTTCATGCCTCCAAGTGATGTGTTTCTTCGGCATCATGACCCAACCGATCTCTGGGTCGCGTTTCAAATACTCTTCTTCACCAACGCCTGCAACAGCCAGGCAGAATTCGAGCATCAAGATCGAGATAATGAGGCTGCTCACAGCAACGGCAAGAATGACTATTTGTTTGTTTTTTGTCCGACTGTTTGTTCCGGTCGCGCCACCCACCTGCAGCGCATCTGCATGCTCTGTCTTGGCGTTTGGTGGTGTCGGGGTTTTAATCATTGAAGTGAAACGGCGTTAGAACTGGAAGTAAATGAATGAGGATGGTTGTGTGGGCGCGAAGGCAATTGCTGCTATGGCTACTACTGCATAAAACGGGATTCGAACAGTCCAGCCCAGTGGATCAAGTGGTTGCAGCTCCGGTAGCTTTTCCGAGCGAAACTTCGGTAAGCAGCAAAGCGAGGCGTAGCAGCAATAAATAAGCAATGCCGTCACCACCGGTGAACGTGTCAATGCCGTCCATAGCAAAGGAGATGTTGCAGCTTTCTCACCAGCTCCCAAGAACATCGTCTGCATCATATTCAGCGCTTGCGTGACAGTGTCTGCTCTAAAGAGAATCCACCCAATAATGACCAACAAGAAGGTGAACAAGCAAGCACAGATCTTTCCGGCGATTTGTCCGTGGAATTTCGTTAGAGCTGTGCTTTTATTCACGACACTGTCATACCAGTTGTTCAAAGCCAACATCGCGCCGTGAAACGCGCCCCACACCACGAAATGCATCGCAGCACCGTGCCATAATCCGCCAAGCAGCATTGTTAGGAACAGATTTCTGTTCTTGTTCGCTCTGCCGCCGCCTAATGGAATGTACAGATAATCGCGTAACCAGGTCGAAAGAGAGATATGCCAGCGCCGCCAGAAATCAGAAATACTTTTTGCTAAATACGGAAAGTTGAAATTATCGGGAAGCGAGATACCTAGCATTTGCGCGCTTCCTCTGCCCATATCCGTATAACCGGAGAAGTCGAAGTAGATTTGGAACGTGAACGCGAGTACGGCGATCCATGTGTCGCCAGTGCTCAAATTTACTGCGGGGTTAAAGCCGGCGTTGGCCAAAATTGCAAGGTTGTCAGCTATCGCCACCTTCTTGAACAGTCCCTGCAAAATTAGTGCTAGACCTGCGTGCATGTCAGTGCTGCGGAACTTTAGCGCGGTGCCGGTGTGTCCGGACCGAGTATCAAGTTGTGCGTTGAAGTTTTCAAATCTCTTGATTGGACCAGCAATTTGCGATGGAAAAAATGCCGCAAACAGCGCGAAGTCGATTGGGTTGCGGACAGGTTTTTCGCCTTTTGCCACGTCCACTAAATAGTGGATAAACTCGAAGACAAAGAAGGAAATGCCTAAAGGCAGGATGATATCGAGTGTGATGGCGTAGAACTCAGGCGCCTTCACATGGAATAGTTTGACGCAGGAATTGAGAGCGTCTGTAGCGGTTGCAAAAAGAAAGTTGACATATTTGAAATAGATCAAGCAGCCTAGGTTTATCGCCAGTCCAAAGATAAGCGTCAGTCTGGTCCCGGTCGACATTCGAGACACGGAGGAAGTTGCGTGATTGTCTGGCTGCTGCGAACTTTGAAACTTTGCCAGCAGTAATCCGATTGCGTAATTGACTCCGGTGAGTGCAGCGACCAGCAAGCCGTATTTTGGAATCCAGCTCATGTAAAAGACATAGCTGGCTAAAAGCAAGAGTGGTTTTTTGAGCGCGCGAGGAGACAGCCAGTAAAGCGCGAAGACCACCGGAAAGAAAATGAAATAGGAAAGGCTGTTGAAAAGCATTATTTGAAATGCTGCGGATCGGTCGTTCCGAATGCTTGTGAGCCGCAGTTGGCCCGTTGCCAATGGATATTTTTGCCGGTTTGACAGTCCTTTTCTTTAGCCGAGGCTTAGATTTCAACTGATTGGCTTGGGTAGAGCATTCAAAGCCTTGCGCGTTTGGTCTGAGTGAGACTTTGCGACATTTTGGTTGGCTCTCTTATGTTCTTCTAATTTGAATGTCAAGAGGGTGGTTCAAAGTGTAAAAGGCGGACAATTGGTGCGTGCTCGCACTTCCTCCTAAAGCTCCCGATTCACGCGTAGAACCGGAAGTTGGAAGTCTGAACAGGATAAATTACCAAAATGAAAATCAAAACTCGCATCGCATCTATCTCTCTGCTCGTCGGTAGTCTGGCTGTATTGATCAGCCCATCGGCATTTTGCGAAGATGCGAAGCAGACGCCGGAATCTGTTTATGCGAAGTATCATCAGACGCTTCTCAATGCGAAGAGCGTAGACGAAGTCACACCTTTCATGTGCTCTGGACGTGCCAAAGAGGTGTTTTCTACCCCCAAAGAAGAACGCGCTATGTTTTTCGGGTTCATAAAGGACACTTGCCCGAAAGACGTTCATGTCGTTTCGTCTAAAATTGAAGGCGGTAAGGCCAGTCTGAAATTGATTGTCGGTGATGGCAAGCCTGTGATTCTGGAGCGCCCCCTTCTCGGCAAAGTCAAAGAGGAGACCAAAGGTGAGTGCACCATGGTTTTAGAAGATGGAGCTTGGAAGGTTGATAAAGAAAGCTGGAAGTCCAGCTCCGTCTCTGTCGATTCTGCTGCTCCAGCGGTGGATGCGCCGAAGAATAACTAATCTCTCGAACGGTTGTTTCTAAAATGCAAATTGAAGAGCGTCCTCTCTCGCCCGTTTTAAAGTCGGAGTTGGACGCTCATTTGCGTGATGGGCTGCGGACGCTTGGCTGTCAGAGTTTGGCAAATGAGCCCGACCAACTTGCTGATAGATTGACTGAGTTTCTCGTTGAATTTGAAAAGGCAAGATCGCAGTTTAAAGAAAACCAGATTCAATTGTTGTTGGTCCAACTTGGTGCCGTACTGGCGCATTTGTTTGTCGTGAAATACGGCTGGGCATGGACGTGCGCGAAGGATGAGAACGAGCACGACTTTTATTTCATCGTTTCACGCGATAAAAAGTTGATGCTTCAGCCTTGGACTTTTTTGCAAGACTGCATTCAACAACCAGATTGCTTTGAGCTAGTGAAGAACATTATTGCCCTTCCCGAATTGGCGTCGCAGAGCGATGAAGTGAAGAACAGCGACTTACTCTATCAAGACATCGGCATGGCATTCATGGCTATGGGCTCTCTTATCTCATTGTCGCAAGGAGTCGGAACGGTGGTCGAAGACGGACAATATTCTGATTGACGTTATAGAAGCAGCCTTTTGTCCAGATATTTCTTCTCTGCGTCCCTGATTGCTGCGCGAATGATCTCCATGTTCTCGGCATTTTTGCCATAGTCAACCAAGGTAGTTGAAATTAATGGCTTGCTTGAAATGGTAACGATCGACGATGCAGAGTCCGATTTGTTTATGTACACTTTTACTATTTCACCAAAGGATTTACCTGTTACTTTTGTGCGTAGCACTATGGAGCCACTGCCTCTCTCCAGTTGAACATCCCCGCTAAACTTCCCTGTAGCCAGCTCCGCTACGAATAGGTCGAAGGCTTCATCAGGCGGGATTGCAACTTGCAACTCATCTACCTTACTGACTCCAAGCATCAAGTCTGTGTAAGCAAATCCAATTCTTTTTTCGAATAGCAGTTGAAGCGCATAAACCGGCATTAAGCACACAAAACACAAGATCAGCATTGCACCAAACGTCGTTGGTATACCTGTTATGAGCGTTAAAATAACTGCGCACAACAAGCCGATTAATAGCAAATACCCAAGTTTTCTAATGGCTTTGTCAAATCCGTTGGCAGGGGTGCATGAATGGTAATGGTTTCATCGTATCCATTTCGTAGCGTCAGTTCAAGGGCATGTAGCGCCAGGCGATTCAGACCGTAAGTCTCTCGGAAATAACGATTAACATCGCCCTTTCCATAGCGAACATCCCCAACCACCGGATGGCTCAAATGTTTCAAATGCCTGCGGATTTGATGAAGACGTCCTGTCTTTGGACGTGCTTCAACCAGAGACCAGCGGTCTTTATGTGCGATGGGAATGAACTCTGTGACTGCTGGAACACGAACGTGGTATTTTTCTTTTGGAATAGGATGATCGAGTAGGCAACCTTCTTTCATTGGTCCGCGCACAAGCGCGAGATAACGTTTTTGAAATCCGCCTTCCTCCATCTGCTTCTGTAAATTTCGTGCGGTGTCCGCGTCTAGTGCGAAGAGTAAAACACCGCTGGTGCCGCGGTCTAGCCGGTGAGCGGCAAAAACCTGCGCATTAACGATGTCATCGCGCACGATGTCGGAGGCAGTAATGGGATCGTTATCCCAGCCGCGATGCACGATCATTCCAGACGGCTTGCTGACCGCGATCATGAATTCATCGCGATACAAAATTGCCAGTTCTGGACGGGATTCTGGTTCCTTCATGCTGCCGCTGCCACTTTCAAAAAAGCATCTCTCATTACGTGTTAGTGTCCGGCACTGCCCGCACTTTCAACTACTTCACCTGAGTCTTCGACTCTTGATACCAAAAGGGCTGCCACGATGAGAGATGCGCCCCCGAGCATAACAACATACAATGGGTTATTGTGGAACACGTGTTTCACCAAAGGTTGAAAAGTCACCGACGCAAGAATCTCCGGAATGACGATGAAGAAATTGAAGACGCCCATGTAGACGCCGGTGCGCTCAGGTGGAATCGCTGCTGACAAAATTGCATAAGGCATTGCAAGAATTGACGCCCAGGCAATTCCAACACCAATCATGGTGAATTGCAGCGTGTTTGGATCCTGAATGAAATAAACGGATAGAAGGCTCAAACCGCCGAGAGCAAGGGCAACACCGTGAATCAGTTTGCGACTGAATCTCTTTGCGAGCTTCGGCAACATGAAGGCGACGATGAAACACACAATCGAGTAAACAGCGAAGCACCAACCGGCCCATTCAGTCGCTTTGTCGAAGATTTCCGAACTTGGACCCGGAGCTTTGAACACGTGATATGCCGTCGTCAAACCGAAGAACATCCACATGCAGAAAAGACCAAGCCAGGTGAATATTTGAACCACAGCGAGCTGCTTCATTGTTTTAGGCATCTCGCGCACAGCCTGGGGAATTTCTTGAAAAACTTCTTTGAGTAGTCCAAGTGCGCCTGGATTTTGCGCGCGGTGCTTTTCAAATGCTTCCATATCTTCAGGCGGGTATTCATTCGAGAGAAACACCGTCCACAAAACGCAAAGCAAGAACATTGCTGCGCCAATTTTGAATGAGTACTGAACCGTCAGCGGAACACCGTTGGCTGCCAGACCGGTTACTCCAAAGTTTCTAAAAATCAGCGGCAGAGCATTAGCCATGGTGGCACCGATGCCGATGAAAAAGCTCTGCATAATGAAACCGGTTGTTCGCTGCTCGGCGTTCAATTTGTCCGCGACAAAGGCGCGAAACGGTTCCATGCTTATGTTGATCGATGCGTCGAGAATCCATAGAAGCGTCGCTGCAAGCCAAAGCGCTGAGCTGTCCGGCATGAGGAAAAGCGCGATCGACGCCAAAATTGCACCGACCAGGAAGTATGGGCGTCGCCGCCCCAGTTTGCACCAGGTACGGTCGCTCATGGCGCCAATTATTGGCTGGACCAACAAACCAGTTACCGGCCCAGCCAACCACAATATGGGAATATGCTCCGGATCTGCGCCCAACTTGGTGTAAATGGCGCTCATGTTCGCCAACTGCAGACCCCAACCGAACTGAATTCCGAGAAATCCGAAATTCATATTCCAGATTTGACGGAAGCTCAGCCGTGGCTTCATCTTATTTCGCCAGTGGCGGCTGGATCAGCCTGTCCAGTACATGCAACGTTCCGTTTGTGCACGGAATGTCGATTACTTTCATCAGTGATTTGTCAGCGTAGTAGTCGCCGCCAGGGTTGGAGAAGCTGACGTTGTGACCTTCGTGAGTTTTCACCGTTCCCATTTTTACAAGGTCGGCGGCGCTATAGTTGCCGTCAATAATGCAATATTCCAGAACTTGTCGCAGCTTTTTCTTGTTGTCGAAAAGTTGCGATAGATCGTCTTGCGGGTAATGTTTGAACGCGTCATCGCTGGGCGCTAGAAAAGTGAATGGACCTCCACCTTTTAGTACCTTGTCGAGTTCAAACGCTTGTGTCAATCCGTCGCGCAGAGTCATAAATCGAGTAACTTCGTTGTCTTTGAGCGTATTGATAATGTCCAGTTTTTTGCGCTCAAAGCCTTCCTTCTCGGAATACTTCGTTGTCTTCGCTGCGATTTTTACCCGATTGGACTTGTCAGAAGATGGCTTTGCTTCAACAGCGCTCATTCCACTGGCAACGCCCAGGTATAGCAAAAGAGCGGTTGCTACATGAATCCGAAACTTGGACATATTGTGACCCCCATGAGTCCAGTGAGTGAGTCCAAAATTCTAACCCTTTGGAAACTTCCAAGCGTTAAACGAAAGGGCGACGGATTTCGTCGCCCTTCGTGGATTTTTTTGTAGCTTGCGCATTGCATGCGCACGGGCTGGATTTATCCCGCTGCTTCCCTTTCTTAATGGTTTACTTCCTAGAAACTGGCTTAAACCAAGTCGGCGGGCGGCAAGAATGCCGCCCCCAACCGAAAAGGATGTTTTATGGAATAAATAAAACTAGCTTGGCCACTGAATCGGGTCCATGTTGGGAATGCCGTCCTCAAATGTATGTTGTCTCAGTGAATTTTCGCGAACCTGCACACAGATTGAGAGCAGCGGTTCGTCGCCGACATTGCGCCATGTTCTCATTCCATTAGGTGCGATGCGCACTATTGAGCCTTCGCAGACGTCAATCACTTCGTGATCGACTTGCATTTGACCCTTGCCCTTGATGAAAATGTAGACTTCTTCATTTTCCTTATGCTGATGCGAAAACGGCATGGCGCCGCCAACAGGCAAGGAGTTAATGGATATTTCGCAGCCGGTGAAATCCAGGTGATCCTTCAGGAAGTGTTTTCCCTTAACTTCTCCACGGCGTGGGTGCATCATTTTGTGTTCGGCCCACTCTGCAAGTGACCCGCCGTTGTAGTATGAATAGTTCGTACCTTTCTTGGTTTCTTTCTCAATCGTTTTTGTCTCTGACATTTTTCGCTCCTTTTGACTTGATTAAAAGGCGCATGGCCTTTGCGAAGTCTTTGTGTGCATTTGCCATCCGTGCGCACGCACGGATCGACTGTTTGGTACTATGGGCGATGCCCTTAAGTTTTACGAACTGACCCGAATTGCTGCGATTTGACTGCGAAGGCTGGTAGCAATGGCGTCCATGTATGCGGTATCCGAATAGAGTTTGGTCAGCATGATGCCGCCTTCCAATGTGGCGATGAATGTTCTTGCCACCATCTGTGCATTTGTTGATGACTGTATGTCACCTTCCTCTATTCCCCCTGCGATCAATTTTTCCAGAGTGATAAGGACAGCATCCATTGCCTTTTGTACTCGGAGTTTCATCTCCGGATGTCCATCGTCGCACTCAACAGCGCTGTTTAGGAGTGGACATCCGCCTGGTATCGGAGGATTGGCCGCGACGCTCGCGAAGGCATCTACAAATGCCATCAGTTTGTCGACTGCCTTCTCTTTGGTACTCAGGTGTCGCATGACTTCGGCAGAACTGGTTTGGAATGCGAAGTCGAACGCTTCGAGAGCCAGTTGGTCTTTGCTCGGAAAGTGGTTGTATATTCCTCCCTTTTCCAGACCTGTTGCGTTCATCACGTCTGACATAGACGCGCCAAAATACCCACGGCTGTTGAATAGAGCCGCTGCCTTACCCAAGATCATGTCGCGGGTTACTTTGCCTTTGCCCATGTTTTCAAAATTCGGACCGAACGGTCTGAAATATACTCCCAGCTTTTAAGTCTGTCAAGCAAGTCTGTAAATCCTTATTGGGCTTGCTTCGCTGGCTCTACCGGTGCTGGGCGGACCCTGGACAGGATGGCTGAGAACTGTTGTTGAGCGACTTCGCTGGCCAGAACGTCAGACATGCGCAAGAAGGTAAGGCCGTTATAGAAACCTTCATTCGGATTATCGCCCCATCCTTTAAGCAGGTGCGCCATTCTCTCCCAGGCGGCTTTGTCGTATAGAGTGCCCGCCAGGGCGTTTTCACCTTTGATAATCAGACCCTGGTTGTTGGCTTCCTTGCCGACCCATTTCGCCAGAGAATTGGGGAGCGATTGTGCGATGGCGCCATCTTGGCCGTCTGGCAACTCGAGAGCCGTGAAGTGCGGAACGACCCTGGAGAACGGGCTCTTCATCTGGAGGTTTTTGAATACTTCCAGCAGTGGGCGATAGCCATATCCGCCAGCTTCGTTCCAGTCTTCTTTTCCGGTCGAGATAAGACCTGCGGACAGTTCTGCCTGTCGTCCAGTGAAGACGATGTTGCCGTTTTCCCAATATCCCATGCGCCAGTGAACACCAGGGATTTTGGCACCCAGGTCGATGCCGGCAAATGCTGAGCCTTTGGAGCCAAACACTTCCAGCGCGGAGGAGAGAACCTGATCGCCGTGCTGTTGCAGTGACTTACTGTACCAGTCGAAGAAGTCCTTGCCATATCGTGTATTGCGATAGTCGCCACTTGCGTAGAAGTCTTCGGAGTTTTTCGGTGGCGCGATTTCAGTGCCGTACTTCTCGCCCCAAGCCTTTTTCACTGCTTCTTGCGATCCGTACTTTTCAACAGCAAATGTTTTGAACGAATCACGAGCGAGGTCGGAATAGGCTTGCAGAGCGCCTCTCGTCGGCCAGCCGCTGCCCTGATCGTGATAGTTGTAGGATGGGTAACGCAGCTCGCCTGCAGGTCCGAGACTGACATTGATCTCGGCGATGATTGGAGCTTTTCCAGCGAAGTGGTTTTGAAACTCTGTGAACACATTGCGGTAGAACGGCAATGCATGCTTGGTTGCCCAGAAGTCGACATATTCGTGGCTGACGTTGCCTTGCTCGCTCTTGAATTTGCCCACGTCGGGGTTTGAGGAGCCGGCGCTTGTTTGCACTTTATTCCAGATCCACATAGGGATCGGTATATTGGCTGTGTCTCCGACATTGCCACCGCATTCGTGCAGCGAGATGATAGGAACCCACTTCATTCCTTGGGCGGCGATTTTCGAGGAAAGAATATCGTAGTATTTGAATTGGAATTGTCCGGGCTTCGGTTCGATCGCACCCCACCAAACGTCGGTGCTGACAGCATCCGCGCTCAGTTTCTTTGCTCTAGCCAATTCGCCATCGTACTGGTTCCACGCATCTTTGTATTTCGGATTCTCAGGATCGTGCACACTGCCGATTTCCAGAGGACCCATCACGTTCATCGTGATTGAATGTCCATCTAAGCGTACGATTTTGCCGATTGGATTGTAGTTGCGATGCTCCCAGGGAGTCTTGCCTGTTGCCAGTTTTATGCGCCCAGCTTCGCTTGTTTCCAGCCAGATAGTGCCGTTTGCCTTTGGAAAGACATGTTTGGCTCTTTGTGCAGCATCGAGTTTTTCTGGGAAACAAGTGGCGATCAGATCGGCTGCGTTTGCGGCTGGTCGAATACCGGGCTGCCCTTCGCCGAATCTTTGGACGAAGAGACTCTTTACGTCGCCGAGCTTTTCGACACCAAGGACTCTTTTCACTTCGCGAACATTGAGCGTTGCATCGCCCTCATGCTTGGCTGTGAACTTGTCTAGAGCCGCTTTTCCTTCTACAACGACAAATTCTCGCGCTTGTGTAGTGCGTGAGATGTGCCAGCGCTCAACCGCGCTTGAGAGCTTCTCAACTGGTTTTCCAAGAACACTCTCCACTCGTGCATGCGCCTGCGTGCTTGAGGCTTTGATGCCGGCACCGGCTCCCAGTGCGCCAACTCCGCCGTCGATGACGCCTCGGTGTACAACCTTCGACCAGTCGATAGGCTTGCCTTCAGCCTGTTGTCGCATGATTTCGCCGCTGCCGCCGTTGACCATGCCGAAGCTGCCGCCCATGACCATGCCCGATGCCAGCTGGTTTTGCACCAGGCGACCGCCCATAGCCTTGTTGACGCCTGCAAACGCCCCTTCCGCAACGCCGAACACAGCCGCATCGAAGAGCCATGCTTGCGGGTTGATCGTCTCGGCTTTGAGACGTTCTGCCGTTTTCATCGGGTCGGTAAATGTCTGGCGGTCGAAAACGATATCCGCATCACGAGCGGCGATGCCCATAAGCACGCCCTTTGTGGGCGCAAAACTGTAGCTGCGAGAGACAGCACCGAACATCAGTTTGATCGATTGCCCTTTGACCGCGCCCAGCGTGAAGTCAGCCACTCTGTTCATCGCAGTGTCATCCGGGCTGGCTTTGTCCAGTCCATAGGTAATCATCGTTGTGGCGACGCCGATCTTGCCGCGCGAAAAGAGTGCCGCAGTTTTCATAAACTCGGTGCCGAGATGGTTCATCTCTTTGCGCTTCTCTTCGTCTTTGACTACGAGCGAGAGCGTCCCATCGACGGCATTTTCCAAATAGCTGTGTCTGGGCTTCGGAGCCGGATTTGCTTGCCGATAGAGATTCGTCGCTTCAGCCAGGTGCGAGTGGATGATGGCAGAAACATTGGGATTCTGCGCGCCTTCCTGCGGCTGGCTATGATCGACTGGCTTGCCTTTTTCGGGCAGAATCTCGGGCATTTTCTTGTCGCGCTGCATGGGAGAACCAGGTGCTTTTATGTAATAACTAAATAGGCCTGTTCTCAATGGGGAAAGTCCCAAAAGCAAGAGAATAGCTATGGGAAGCATACGCACGACTTTTAATCTCTGATGGTTGGGCTGGCGCATGCAGCGCTTATGTTTCTTTGAGCGGGTCGTATTCGTCCGCCGTCAGGCCGAATGTCCAGGCAACGCCCTCGCGTGCAGTTTTCGTTTCCGGAGGCACTCTCAAAAAATAGTTGTTATACGTGCCGTCGGGCTCCGGCGTTGAGTTGACGACATGCACGATAACTATGTCCTCGTGATTGTCGCCGAAATGCTGGCGATAGAGCACACCGCATTTGTCGCGTTGCACTACTTTGGCGCCGGAGTCTTTGATGAATGCTTCCAAGCCGTACATCTCAAGCATCATTCGGCGAATCTCGACGTTGGGCTCATAGAAAATGTGAGTCACATCTTTCTTGATGCCAAACTCCAAGAAGCGGTCAGGGACGAAGGTACCGTGCCATGCAAAGGTTTCCCAGCCATCGCGATATCTAAGGGCGCAGCCGATTGGGTTGTGCAATAAGCCCTCTTCATCAACGCTCAGGCGGATCGGACGATCGACCATCAAACACACGTCGTCAAACGGCCACCAGTAATGACCAAAGCGAGCAATGTGGAAAAGGGGCATTATTTCTGGCACTCTGAAACCGGCCGCTCCCGTGATGTCGTAGAAAGGCAAGTCCGCATCCAAGTTTCCGTAGCCGGCAATGGCAAATTGCCCCATTGCTGAAATGGCGAGCCCGCAAGTCAGGGGGCGGTCATCAAACTCTTCGAATGGCTTCGTAATTTCTTCCGGCAAGACATGGCACAGCTGTCCGACCAGTTTTGAGAGAAGAGCCGGAGGCGCCAGTTGACCCCACACGAGTTCGAGATTTATGTTGTCGACTCCTGGTCCGACATGTCCGACAAAACTAGCAAGAACAGCCCGGCGAATTTGCTGAGGCAGGGTTGCGAATGATCGCTTGAGCGCCGGCGTCAATTTACTTTGAACGGTTGTCCACCATAGCTTGTCTCCCTTTGCGTCGATCATTTTCCAGAGTTTGGCACTGCACTGATTTTTAAGATCGGTGACTACTTGCTTGTGAACACTCTTAGTACCCTTCGAGACCATTGCAGCCGCAATCGCACCGTGAAAGGGCGAATCGAACCAGACGAAATACCTCGGCGCTTTCAAGCCCGCGCTGGTATAGACGCCACAGACCGCTTCTTCGGCTTTCCGGCGGTCGGCGGCGTTAGTGTTAAACGCTACCGGTTTGGAGCGTTCCACGACTTTCTTTACCGCTTCATCAGCGTTCTGACCGACTTCCAACGGAACCGAGGACATACTAGTCGACTACAAGCCTGCTCGAGCCTGGGACGTATTCTCTCTGTTGAACCACGCGATAAATGCCGGGTTTGAGATTGATGGCGCTGTGCTCCTCATGGACCAGAATGGCGCCGTCAAGTGCTTCGATAAATCTCTCTGCGCCGTGCTGGTAAAGCTTGGCAAAACGGGCGTCAATGGCATGCGCGTGCCCGGTGGTTTCACCCCATGCCAGAACAATTCTTTGCTCTACTGCTTTTCTCTGGGCGTTTTTCGGCAAGGATGGAACTCTCGCCAACAACACGTCTCCCTGTCTGTAGGTTTCAACCATGATTACTTCTCCGCTAGTCACAGCCCGTCTATGTGGACTATTCGTGCTGAATATTAATGCTGCCGCCTGCCAGCCGCCGTCGGGTCATTTTTCCAGGCATGAGGACGCCTCTGCCTTCTTATACCCATTTACTCATATTTTCGAGCTAATGGGGACCGCAAACTGGTTCTCAACAGGCTCTTTCAATGAAACTTGCACCTGGCTAGGGTAAACTTCTCCAGTCAAAGATAAGGGGAATTCAAATGAGATTAGGGGACTTTAGCAGCGTTTTTCTTGCGTTGAGTTTTTTGGTTGGGTCAATTGCCCCTGCCAACCAACAATGTCTGGCTGCAACCGCAGGTGGTGCTAAGAAATCTGCACCGATTCCAGTAGAAGCGACCCCTTCCCACTTTCCTAACAGAGCTGTAGCGCCCTGTGATTGGACACCGCTGATGCTCTTTCCTGTCAGCGCGCCCCGTCTCTTTCGCGGCAGCGACGGGCTCTATAACCTGGTCTACGAAGTCCAGTTGTTGAACTACAATTCCGCCCCGACGAAAATCCTCTCTTTTGAGGTCCTCGATACAAACGGGCATGTGATCAAAGCTTACAGCCCTGCAGAGCTTAAGAAGCACACGCTCAACCTCAAAGATTCCAAGGCAGGCAAAAAGGACGAAAAAGGAAACACTTTTGCTGCCGGCAGCTCTGGAATTGTCTGGGTAAATCTCGAGTTCAAGGACAAAGAGAGTGCACCGAAAGAGTTGGTGCACAAAGCTGTCGTTGAAACAGACTTTGCCGGCAAGACTCGCCGTTTTGAAAACGCTCATCATCGCGTGAAGGTGGAAGAGAAAGCGCCGGTGGTTGTCGGACCTCCTCTCAAAGGTGGCCGCTGGTACGCCGCTGGCGGGTATGCCGGTGACTTCGGACATCGACGCGCGCTTTTTCCTCAAGGCAATCGGCTTGTCGCTGCACAGCGCTATGCTATTGACTGGCTGCTAATGACGGATGACGATCATGTCTTTACTGGTGACGGCAAAGCCTGCTCACAATTTGCTGGATATGGAAAACCTTTGATCGCGGTTGCCGATGGCACTGTGGTTGGTGTCATAGATAAGTTTGAGGATCAGGTTCCGAATCAGGCGACTGGCGATCAGCTGGCATTCTTTCCCGGCGGCAACACCGCAGTGATTGACATTGGCAATGGCAACTATGCTTTCTATGCGCACATGAAGCCCGGCAGTGTGAAAGTCAAGGAAGGGCAGAAAGTAAAGCGTGGCGATGTAATCGGGCTGCTGGGCAGTTCTGGTAATTCCACGGCTCCGCACCTGCACTTTCATGTGATGGATGGGCCTTCGATTCTAGGATCGCAGGGTGTGCCTTATGTCTTCGACTCGTTTGCGGTCAAAGGAATTGCAAATGAGGCAGAAACTGAGAAGGCGATAGAAAAAGGCGGTGTCGCTCCCGTCGTCAAATCCAAGTTTGACGGTAAGCATTCCGATGAATTACCTCGCGAAGGAATGTTGATTGTATTTCCCGAATAGTATCCGTAGGGGCGACACATGGAGTCACCCCGAGAGGGTTTAAGATGTCGGATTTACACGGTGCTGAGAACGAGAGGTTTTACCGCTAATGTCCAAGAGAAGACGCACGAAGCGCAAAACGCGGATGACGCATTTGCCTCCGGGCTCGGCTCCCGGCACGCTAATTCCAGCACCGGATGCGGTGAAGACAACTCTCAATGTAATCGCATATGGGCCGGAAGGTTTTGTCGAGAAAGAGTTGACTGACGCTGGTGATATTCGTCAGTACATCGGAAAATGGCCGGTTGTTTGGGTGAACGTCGAAGGGCTCGGAAGCGCTGAGGTCGTGAAAGAGGTCGGTGAGATCTTCAACATCCATCACCTTGCGCTTGAGGATGTACTGAACGTGCATGAGCGAGCAAAGATTGAGCGATACAACGACGACCTCTTTCTCGTTATGCATATGATGGAATTCACTGACCATCTGGAAGCCGAACAATTGAGCGTCTTCAGCGGCAAACATTTTGTCGTCACATTTCAGGAAGGTCCAATCGATACTCTCGATCCTGCTCGCGAACGTATTCGGAAGGGACAAGGGCATATTCGAAAATTAGGCTCTGACTACTTGGTTTACTCAATCATCGATTCTGTGCTGGACAATTATTTTCCTATTTTGGAAACCTATGGAGAAGTACTGGACAAGCTCGAAGACGATATCATTACAAAACCAAGTCACACTGTAGTCGGTAATGTGCACTCAGTGAAAAGAGAACTTCTGACTTTGCGGCGTGCCGTGTGGCCTCTTCGCGAGTCGATTAATACGTTGATACGAGACATGGAAGTTACGTTCTCTGAGGAGACTCGCATTCACTTGCGAGATTGCTATGACCATGCTGTTCGCATTATCGACTTTATCGAAACCTATCGAGAGCTTGCAGCTGATTTGATGGATGTTTATCTATCCAGTTTGAGCACTCGTATGAATGAAGTGATGAAAGTGCTCACGATCATCACTACGTTGTTCGTTCCTCCCACGCTAATTGCGGGCATCTATGGGATGAACTTCAATACTGAGATTTCACGCTACAACATGCCGGAACTCAATTGGCATTACGGTTATCCATTTGCTTTGATGCTGATGCTCGTGCTTACTCTTGGAGTGGTTGGACTACTCTGGTACAAGGGATGGTTAGGCGCCTTAAGTCGGCACAGCGGAGAAAACTGAGCAGATATTTGTTCCCGGATCGGCAATTTCTTTTCGATTTTATTTCGATTTCGCCTCGATTTTGCGCTCACTCTTTCAATCCGCCTTCAAAAATGCTTGCATTTAGCTGTTGTGAAAACGAGCATTGCAACTAGCTTTCATGCATTTGCCCGTTTGTGATGTTTCTGATACGCTGGGCTTAGGGAGGTTGCATATGATGAGAAATCGCAATGCAATCATTAGTTTGATCGCGGCACTTCTGTTGCTGGGGCTGATTATCATCGAGCCTCATCGATTCCATTCGAGCGATCGCAAATTCACTCACTACGACGGTCTCTATAGCACTGTTGCTGTAAGTTCTACTGTTGTGTTGGCTGAATCCAAGCCGAGAATGGATTCCTTTGATGCTTCATCTCTTTTGAGTGTGTTGTTTTCAGAGTGCGTTCTTCATCCAAATCTTGCAGATTTCTTGCAGCCGCAAAGTATTAAACTGTGCGTTGTTCCGCAGCCTCTGTGGCTTTTAAATCGCTCACTGTTGATTTAGAAGATTACCTCCACTTGAAGTTCTAAAAAAATTGCAAGTGTTGCTGGTCGGCGGCATAGGTGATGTTTCTCCTCGCCTCTGTTGCCGAAGTGAACACTAGCCAGACTTGCTGAAACCGTTGACGTTTTGCTCGTTGAGAGCAGTCGGCGTGTGTACTGCTACATGTTTTTGGAGGTATTAATGATGAGTGAGTTCAAAATGCTTGGGATTGCGTTTTCGGTAATGATTCTGGCGAGCGCTATAGCGGCATCTGTTATGCAAGCTATGCATGCGACACCTGTTGCCCTATTGAGTGTCACAACCATTGCCGCATTGGTGTCTTATATATCCGTTTGCCTTACTTGTCTGCCGCGTGTAAGAGCTGCTGCAAATACCGATAGTGAGCCAAGCGTTTCCAATTGACCTGGAAGAACAACGCCGATTTTGTCCGAGAGGAGGTACCTGTTATGGATGATATAAACTACATTCGCGCTGGTCGATATGACACGCCGGCAACGGACTTGTATGTTCTGTCTCAACATCCCAGTAGCAGAATTAGAATTCGTGTTGCAGAAAACCAAGCCACGCCTCAGGTATTCCTGGAAGAGTTGAGTACCGACAGCAGTGAAGAAGTCCGCATTGCTGTTGGTGGCAATACGGCAACGCCTTTGCACGTAGTTATGAGACTGGCGTTTGACGAGCACGTCGACGTCCGCTTCAGTTTGGCGGAGAATTATTCTGTCAATGTGCTCGTTCTTCTGTGTTTGGCCAACGATGAGAATCCGTTTGTTTCCCATAGAGCTATGACGACGTTGAAGCGCATCGCGTTAGGAAAAAGGACTGACAATTTGAAACGTGTAAAGCCAAAACTGAGAGCGTTTGGTGTAAATCCTCGCGCAGAATATCGGGTCTGTTAAAACCAGGCAACCAGCTGTTTCGTTTCGGTTGTTCTCACTTCAAGTTCTCTTTCAGACCCATTTGGTCGACAATTGAATCGAGCGAATCGGAGTTGTTCTTTCCGATGGTTACATCGTGGTCGTCTTTTGCTCTCTTGTACCCTGGCGGAAGATCAAATGTATTGCTTGGCATTGTAGCCTTAGTTATTGAGAGAGTTTCAAGCAGCATTTGTTCTTTCTCTGGTGCGTTGCTTGACGCGCCCTGATAGCCATAGCTTCTTTTGTTGAATGTCTTCAAGGCTAGAGGAGTGGATTGCACCTCCGGTGTTTTATACAGCTGTAGCATGACTGCAGTTCGCTCTTTTGCGCATGGTGCTTTATCAATCCAATAGACGCCGGCTTTTCCGTAGCTGAAGTCTATTGGTTTGCCCATGCGAAGTTTTGCTTTTGCGTTGGGATCTGCAGCGAGAAAATAAACGTCGGCATCCCGTTTCAACAATTTTTCGTTACCCGCCTTTACGATGGGCCAGTCGCTGGTTGCCGACATCATTGTCCAGGTAACGCGCAGTCCGTGCTTCTTCCAGACGTCCAGTGTCATGTCGTAGAACAGTTTTGTTTTCTTGTTGTAGACAAAAACTTTCCAGTCTGGTGCTTTTGCGAGAATGACAATGTCTTTTCCCTTTTCGCTTATTCTTATCGCATTGGGGGCGAGTATGACTTCAAGGGTGCCGAGGTAGCCGTGCTTCTGTTGCCAGATTTCGACTTGCTGTGTCGCCGGAGCGGCGAGCGCAGTAGGAATGGCTATGGTGCAAAACACAAAAAATGTTAGCCAGAGAAATGCGCCGTGCTGTGACGAAACCCGTGTAAATCGGGCCTGGCATTTGTCAGGCGTCTGGATGTCCCGCTGCATCCCCTCATTTTAGATCAGAAAAAGTGTGGCTCTGGAATTCTGGGGATGCTGCGGACAGATGGAAACTGGTTCCGGCTGGACAATAAACCATCGAGTCGATGAAACTGAAACCGGTGGGGCTTTTGACAACCGTGGCGAATGTTCGATGCATGGCAACGCCCCCATAAATGCGCTATGCTTGAAACTGTGGAATCGAGGTGGCCGTAAATGAGTTCGGGCGAAAATTTGCCCTGCATATCCTCCCCCGAAGACTTTGCCGAGATGGTCAAGGCTGCTCTCCAGAGCCGTGGCGAAGATCGAACTCTGCGTTATGAACCCGTCCGATTTGCATTGATTGTAGAAAATGAGAGTGGAGAACCGCAGCAACTTTTTGGGTTGGCTGCCATGTTCGACGAGTACAACACCGCTTTGGAGTCTGAGCGAAACGCCGTTGTTGACCGGTATTGCAGCTTCTTTCTTGGCGTGAACAGAAATAACCTGCCGGAAACTTTTGAGGAAGCTAAAGATGGTTTGATGTTGATTATTCGCCATCGATATTTGTATCAGGTGATGCAAATGCGCCTGGCGCTAGAGCAAGGAATAACTGCCAATAGTGATGAACTCCCGCAGGACCAGGAGATTCCCCATGTAGTCATCGGTGATGATTTTGCCGCTGGGCTGAGCTATGACTTTCCTGACGCGATGATTCAAATCACGGGGAGGCAGTTGGCAAAGTGGGGCGTTTCATTCGATCAGGTGTATCAGTGTGCGCTTGAGAATCTGAAAAAACGAAGTGAGAAGCCGCTGGTTGAGGCGGTTACGGGCGTTTTTATTTCGAACTGGCAAGACGGTTATGACGCATCGAGAATCTTGCTGACAGATCTTATTCAATCGTTGCCTTTTCAAGGCGCGCCGGTTGCTATGTTGCCCAGTGCGGAAAATCTAGTGATGACTGGTGCCGATGACATGGAAGGTTTGGCTTCCGTACTCAATGTTATCGAACCCATGGCTGACAAGCCTCGCTCAATGGTTGGCGTGCCGCTGGTTTTGCGCGGTGGAGAATGGGTGCCGTTTGAGATACAAGAAGGGCATCCTTTATACGAGCGTTTTCGAGTGTTGCGGATTTCTGCCACCGCCCGTAGTTATGCGGATCAGCGTGGGGTTGTCTCTGAGTGGTTGCAGAGTATCGGAGAACCGGCGGTAGTGACACCATATCTGGCAACGCAAAGGAAAGACGGGTCCGTCTCCAGCTGCAGCGTCTGGCCGGAAGGTGTCCCCTGTGTGATTCCGCGAGCAGACTCCGTAGTCTTTACCGGCGATAGCAAAGAATCCAATCAGGAAGTGGTGGCTTGCAATACCTGGGAGAAAGTTTTGGAGGTCGTCGGGGGGCTTTTAAAACCCACTCCATTTCATCCGGAACTTTACCGTGTATCAAGATTTCCCTCTTCGACCGAACTTGCCCAGATCGGCATGGGCGTTTCTAATCTGAAATAGCTCAATTACCCTACATTACGTGAGACATTCACGCCTAACGAGCGTCGTTGCCGTGGCCACTTCCATCTCCATCTTTTGCAAGCACAAGTGTTGACTTCGAGCCGTGAACTCCGGCGATAGCTTTGCCCGCACGATCGCCTGCGCGAATGCAGTAATTCGACTGATCGTCGGTGCTTGAATATTCCACTCGCCCTGGAGGTATTGTGATCGGCGCCTTCCGTCTTTCTTTGTAGGCGCAGCTCATGGCGTTGAAGACCGGATATTCGAGTTTCCCTGAATATGGATTGGGCAATGCATTGCCCAATTTTTTCTTTTTCGGATCTCCCCAGGGAAAGTAGTATTTGAATTCATCATCTACAACTTTGGGAAACTTGAAATGGTCCTCTTTGTACAGCTCGGCGGCCCACTGTACTGTGCGCATGTTAGCCTTAACCTGTGAGTCGGAATCGTTGGAAAGCACGTAAGTCTGTTTCTTATTCTTCGGATCCAGCATTGCTTTTCTATTGCCTGCGCCGACGCGAACTGTAAAGTCCTTGCCACTAGCAGCGATGCTATATTCGACCGATCCCGGTTCCATTTTTCCGGGCGGCGACTTCCTGCATTTTT
The DNA here is from genome assembly GCA_012965515.1 of Candidatus Melainabacteria bacterium. GTDB lineage: Bacteria > Cyanobacteriota > Vampirovibrionia > Obscuribacterales > Obscuribacteraceae > QKMZ01. The sequence continues at coordinate 26,288 of DTSE01000022.1, forward strand.
CAGGATCAGAGATGTTTCCCGTCAGAATCGGCTTGTGTTTACCGAGATACGGATTGATCGGAATAGACCAAGACGTAAAAGTCTTATCATCACATTCTCCAAAGATCATGTATGACAT
>DTSE01000022.1:26415-45156 GCA_012965515.1 Candidatus Melainabacteria bacterium
GTTGTCTACTTGCTTCGGAAGAATGCCTTTATGATGACTGGCATAGCGTTGTGCAGCTGATCTCACACGCTCAGCCACTTTCATCATGTATTCCTGCCGTTCTTTCTCGTCCTTGAATTTCGGATTGACCATTTTTTCAACCGGCGCAAAAAGCTCTTCGTCTTGAGCAAGTGCACCAAGTCCAAACAGCCCTAGAAACAGTGCCGGGACAAGTAGTCTCAGTTTTTGAAAAAACATAGGATTTAAGCGGCTGGCTTAAAGCTCGCCTTCTTTGGATAGTACGAACGTTTGGGTCTTATTGTGATGGCGCATGAAAGCTTTTCCTTCCGGACCGCCTGCGCGAATCGCATAATCTTTGCCGCCATTGATTGGATTATATTCGATGACGCCCGGCTTGAGGTCGCCCGGTGGGGTGAATCGTGCATCTTTCACTGTTTTAAACTTGCCCAGCAGCGGCCATTCCAGTTTTTGGGTGTACGGATTTTTCAAGGGCAAACCAGTTATCGTCAGCTTTGACAAACCAGTTGCTTTCACCACTGGTGAATCAAGCCCTTTTTGTTCTTGCGCCCCGCCAATTTTCTGCTGTGCAGAATTGTGGTTTGGAAAACAGTTTTTGAATTCTGAATCCAGGGTCGTCGGATATTTGCCGTGTTTTTCGTAATAGCTCTCTGCGGCGAACTGAACGGCCATCATGTTTCCGCGCACTGCGAGATTGGGGTCGCTTGAAAGAATGAGCGGTGTTTTGGAGTCGCGTCCGGTTGCTCCTACAGTCACAATTTCTCCTCTTCCTCCAGCACCACGAATTACGTAACTCTTCCCATTATCGATGGGAGTGTATTCTGTAACTCCAGCGGCAATCTTTTGCGTTGCCTGTCTCCGCGCCTCTTCCAGGCTCTTCAGTTTGCCGAGAACCGGCATCTCCTTGGCGCGTGTGAAAGGATTGTAGATACAAGACAGTGTTGAGAAATTCTCGTCATCAGCGCCGCCAAAAGGGAAATAACTTTGGAACGCCCTGTCGATTTTTGTCGGATATTTGCCCTGATGGTGTCCAGCATAACGCTCGGTTGCCGCTTGCACCTTGTACATGTTTTTCTTCACGTACTCTATCTTCTCGCCGGGAGTTTCAGGCAATCCCAGTTTTTGTTCTGCGAACATCGGTGTTTCGAATGTCGCCGTCAGACTAGCTAGAGTGCACAAAGTTAGTGTGCGCATAAAGGCCGTGCTAGTCAGTTTAACTCTCATGTTAGCAATTCAGTATCAGTATCGATGCTCACCCATTCAATTCTAGTCGAATGCAAACTAGAATATTGGGATGAAAGGAACAAAACTCGCAAAACCAGAGATGACGGGCAGTGCAATCTTTGACAAGAGCGGCAGATATCGCTACTCGCTCTCTCGCATGTGGAATTGCAAGCGTCCTAAAGCCGCCTTTGTGATGCTAAACCCGAGCCGTGCCGACGCGGAGATGAACGATCCCACCATTTCCAGATGCATTGCTTTTGCGGAAAAATTGGGCTGCGGTGCTCTGGAAGTAGTCAATTTGTTTGCGTACAGAACCGCTTATCCGCAAGAGCTGAGGGCTTGCCGCCGTCCTGTGGGTAAGTTGAACGATCAATACATAGGCAAAGCAGTCGAAACGTCGTCCCTGGTTGTCGTAGCGTGGGGAAACTGGGGGTGTTTGCATGGACGGGATACTGAGGTTTTAAAGCTTATTTCTTCAAAAGATCCACTCTTTTGTTTTGGCATCACTTTGAAAGGACAGCCCCGCCACCCGCTGTTCCTCCCCTCCGACATTGAGTTGGTGCCTCTTCCGCGCTAACGTCCATCCAGGCTTCGGTTTCGCGCTTTCCTGCAAGTTTCGAAAAAGTCTAAGGAACTTGAACACACTTTCCGCGTCTCTCCGGCAGGTTTCCCGAAAAATGGAATTACGGGGCAGGGCAGGGGACCTAAGACGTGGAGTGAATTATGTCCAAGAACTTTATTTCGATGTCGAGAATGCTTACTGGATCGATTCTGGTGGGCACCACAATCTGTCTTCTGTGTTCGTGCTCTCAGAAGGTGTCGGAAACAAGTCACACCGGTGATGGTTACACTCAGCGCACCGAAGTTGTGAGAGAAGGCGATCATCTCAAGACGACAACGGTGACAACGGAAATTGACCCCGTCGATTCTAAGGACGACGTTCATATAACGACGTCTGAGAGTGACGGCATCCATGTAAGACTCCCGGAAGACGAAACCAATGATGGCCGCGTCCGAGTTAGAGCGCCGTTCGTAAAAATGGATTCCGACGACAATAGTGGCTCAGTGCATGTGCGCGCGCCCTTTCTCAAAGTCGACAAGGATGGGCATGGCGATAGAGTCCGCGTCAGAATTCCTGGTATTCATATCAACGCAGACTAAACTTGTGGTCTATGAACTTTGATTTGCATTTGATTTGAATGACAAGACTATTAGAACAGTCTAGAAACAGTTTGGAACAAGCGAAAGATCAACATAAGGAAAAAAACGAGATGGATAACGAATTTGTACATGAGTTTAATTCGCTTTTGGCAGGCGAGAGAAGCTGTGTGGAAACATACGATCTAGCGCTTGGTAAAGCCAGACAAGCAGATGTGCTGGAAACGCTTACTTACTGTCGCAACAATCACATGGCACGCGTAGCGCTTCTCACCAGTCACGTCCTTTCGATGGGCGGCACTCCTAATGAAAGCGCTGGTCTGTGGGGTGGTTTTGATAAGTTCGTGCAAGACAGCGCGCCTAATGAAAGGGACTCGGTTGCCATGCTCGAACAAGCTGAAGCTGAGCGCCTCGTCAATTATGAAGCTCAGCGCGATCTTGTAATTGGACCTGTAAGAGTGTGCATCCTTAACGAGCTTCTTCCAGCTCAACACGAAACTCACCTTGCATTGAGTACGTTGCTGAAGAACCTACCGAAAGCTGCGTAACATTTGTTAGGCAATTGTCGGTGAAGCACAAGATTAGCAATCTCGCGAAAACATTGACGCTGCCTTTGCAGCAAAAAACAAGTTAGACCGCCAGCATGATCCCCGTCCGAAAGGTTGGGGATTTTTGCAACTGATGCGCTTTGTATATGCTCGTATAAAACCGCATCTCAAGTTAGACACTTTTTTAGTACGGCTGGAACCGTACTTTTGTCTGTGCGTCACCTCACTATTCACAACACGCACGAGGAAGTTTTATGCCGCAATCCAGTAATGGTCGAAAGCTTCGCTATGGAGTCGTCGGCTTGGGGCACATCGCCCAGGTCGCCGTGCTGCCGGCTTTTGAGCACGCGAAGAAGAACTCTGTACTAGCAGCTTTGGTTTCAGACGACCCGACTAAGTTAAAAGAACTCGGCAAGATGTATGGAGTGGACGAACTCTATGATTACGATCATTTCGATCAGTGCTTGCGCGAGTCGGAGTTGGATGCCCTATATATAGCTTTGCCGAATAACATGCACAAGGACTTCACGATCCGCGCAGCAGAAGCAGGTGTGCATGTCCTTTGCGAGAAACCGATGGCGATGAACAGCGAAGAGTGCATTCAAATGATCGAAGCTTGTGATCAAAACAACGTGAAGCTAATGATCGCCTATCGCCTCCACTTCGAGGAAGCAAACATGAAGATGGTGGAAGTTTGCAGCAGCAAGAAAATTGGTGATCCACGTTTGTTCAACTCGACGTTTACCTTGCAGGTAAAGGAAGGAAATATCCGCACCAAAGGCAACATGGGTGGTGGTCCACTTTATGATATTGGCATTTACTGTATCAATGCAGCCCGGTATCTGTTCCAATCGGAACCGATCGAGGTGACCGCATTAGCCGCTTCTTGCACTGATGAGCGCTTTGCTTCGATTGATGAAACTGTAGGCGCTGTCATGCGCTTTCCGGACGAGCGAATTGCAACGTTCGTTTGCAGTTTTGGCGCCTCTGATCGCTCGCGATACGACGTTGTGGGTACCGAGGGACATTGCTCTATGGATCCCGCTTACGATTACGCCACTGAACTCAAATACGAGATACAGCAAGGTAAAAGGCACACGGAGAAAGAGATTCCGAAGCGTGACCAGTTTGCACCGGAGTTGCTGCATTTTTCCGATTGCATCATTAATGACACTATTCCGGAGCCGTCCGGACTGGAAGGTCTGGCGGATATGCTCGTCATCGAGGCGATTAATGAATCTCTGATGACAGGCAAGACAGTCGGCGTAAAGCTTGTAGAGAAGGATGCCTATCCTGGACCGGAGCAGGTGATCAAAAAGCCAGGTGTGGACAAGCCGAAACTGGTGCATGCTGAATCAGGCTCCAAGTAAGGAGCCTCGGGCATTGTAACCGAGAACGATGCCACGCATTTCCTGTGCTTTTACGGGCGACGCCATGCATCGCCCGTTACCATTCCTAAACGCGCCAGGGACGCCATCTTTCTACATGTACTCGGAACTATTGCTGCTCATTGCGGTCTAGCATGGCAGCATCCAAAAAGCATCTAGAGAAGGCATCGAGGAGACATCGTAATGAACAAGATTTTGAATGCAATATTCGGACTTTCGAGCGAATCCGGCGAGGCTGCTCATGCCGACATTGTTGAAATGTTGAAGGCTGACCATCGGCGAGTGAGCGAACTGTTTGCAAAGTACGAACAATTGCCAGCATCAGCAACTCGCGAGAAACGCAAGGTCTTGCGTGAAATTTTTGCGGAGCTGGATATTCATACGAAGCTTGAAGAAGAGCTTGTCTACCCGGAAGTCGAGGGTGCAGAAGAGCACGTTACAGAAGCGAAAGAAGAGCACCATGTTATCGACTTGATCATTGCGGAGATTAAGAAAGTCCGGGCGATGGACGAAAAAACTGACGCAAAAGTGAAAGTTCTCAAGGAAATGATCGAACATCACGTTAAAGAAGAAGAGTGGGAAATGCTCCCGAGACTCCCACAGGATGAGCTTGAAGAGATAGGTGCGAAAGTGAAAGTTCGCAGGGAAGAACTGTTAGGCAAGGAATTCCCTGAAAAAAATATGGAGCGCGCCGGTGTGCAGCCAGTAGAAGAATTGTATGGTGGCAGCGAAGCCGGTGAATTGGTTTCTGACAAACCAAAGTCTGCGCAGAAGTCAGCGGCGAAAGAATCTGCTACCAAACCAAAAGAAAAACGCACGCGAAAGAAAAATTCTGCTGCTTAGGTATTTGACAAAGCAGCTGCATCTCATAATCAGAATCAGAAAAATAGATCGAGGACAGATTTATGACTTTTTCAAGACCTTCCACCCCGCTCTGGGACGACTCGACTGCGATGCCTGAATTTCAGCCGCTGGCGACAAATACCAGTTGTGAGGTGGCGATCGTAGGAGCTGGAATCACCGGTCTCACCGCCGGATACTATCTGGCAAAAGAAGGAAAAGAGGTTCTTATCCTCGATGATGGTGCCCTGGGCGGTGGACAGACAAAGAGAACCACAGCTCACATAACGTCATTTCTCGATAGGCGTTATGAAGAGCTGGTCCGCATCTTCGGTGAGGCGAAAGCGACCAAAATCGCAGCCAGCCAGATGGAAGCCGTTAGTGAAATAGGTCATATCGTGGCTCTGGAACGTATCGATTGCGATTATTCTCATGTCGACGCATTTCTTTTGCTCGGGCAACAGGATAAAACGGAAACGCTCTTCCAAGAGATGCAAGCGATGCAGAATATTGGTTTCAATAATGTTGTCTTTGGAGAGACTTCGCTTTGGTCGCATCGCGAGATACCGTATTTGATGCTTAATCATCAAGCGCAGTTTGACGTTCTCAAATACTTGTATGGGCTCGCTGCGCGCATTACTGAATTGGGTGGAAGGATTTACTCCGGCACTCACGTTTCCGGTTTTGAAAAAGGGCAGCCAGCAAAACTGACGACAGCCAACGATCGCGAGATTATAGCCAATAATGTAATCGTCGCAACGCACTCGCCAATCACTGATTTGATTTCAATTCATACGAAGCAAACCGCATACAGAACCTACGTCATTGCCGGTCAAGTGGAGCAGGACGTTATACCACCAGGACTGTACATGGACACCGAAGACCCTTATCACTATATTCGCAGTGCGCAAAAGGGTGACAAGATCTACGCAATCATAGGCGGAGAAGACCATCGCACGGGGCAAGAATCAGATTATGACGAACGCTACAACAAACTTGAAGCGTGGGCGCGAATGATGCTGCCGCAGCTTGGACCAATTGAGTACAGATGGTCCGGACAAATTTATGAACCTGTGGATGGGCTTCCGTTTATTGGAAGAGATCCTGGTCAATCAGAGAATTTCTATGTTGCCACCGGCTACTCGGGCTCTGGTATTACGAATGGCACTTTGGCAGCAAAAATTATCTGTGACCAGATCGTTGGGCGAGAGAATATCTATTCCGAGATATATGATCCCAGCCGGAAAACTGCTGCAACTCTTAGCGAGTATCTAAAAGAAAACGTCAATTCAGTAGCGCAATACTCGAAGTATTTCTCGGGCGGACAGGTTGAGTCGGCCGAGGAAATTCCACCGGGTGAAGGTGCAATCATTGCTCGCGGTGTACAACACTTCGCTGTGTATAAAGATGCCAACGGAGTGGTTGTCGAATGCTCCGCCGTGTGCCCTCACGCAAAGGGTATCGTCTGCTGGAATTCCGCTGAAAAAACCTGGGATTGCCCTGCACATGGCTCTAGATTTGATTGTACCGGTGAGGTTATTGACGGACCAGCCAACAGCGATTTGGAAGCGAAACAGATGACAGGGGACCAGGAAGATTTCAGACAGATGCCCCTGCCTTTGAAAAATCTAGACCAAACCGCTTGAGTGGTGAAACCCCATCTCAGTCTACGTTTTCGCTAATACATATATTGGGGTTTTCCATATATGTGTAAAGGAACATGTTAAGGAACTGAGTGGTCTTTAACTGCATGATGTGGAGATGGAGGCGATAGCCATGAAATCTAGTTCCGAACAACTAAAGAATGAAACTGCTTACTCGATCGTTCAACTGGATAATGATCTGAAAAGGATGCTTACAGTCCAGTTCAAAGAGTTCATTCATCATATCGAAGACCATGAAGGTGTCACTAGCGTAGACTTCACTCGTCCACGCAGAACAGTTGCTTGGATTTCCATGTATGACAGAAAGATTGCTTAAGCAGCTTGGATGAATTCGGAAAGGTTATGCGCGGCATTACCAGCGGTATCAGATCTAAACGGCGCCGAATTTATACCATTTTCCTTTTACCGGAGTTGTTTCAACAACGGTGATAGTGAGATTGCGTCCGAGCGAGTTGCGTCCATGAAGAAGGCGGACAGCATTGTGCGCCTCGGCTTCGGACCGCACGACAACATAAGCGTAGCCTCTGTTCTTTCCGGTTCTTTCTTCTTTGGGAACCTCGAGCGAGACAACCTGACTCATAATTGGCAGGACAAACTCGCGAATACCATCTTCGTCGGCATCCACATCCAAATTCCCTATCAAGATTTTGCAACTCATGCTTAATCAACCGCCTATCTTCTTCAACCGTAAACGTCAATGTTTGGCACAGCCGTCCAAACAAGACCGAGTGCAAATAGAGGCGGTTCAACAGGTCTCAAATCCCAGCGAAAGGCACACTTTCACAAACTAATCTACTGACATCATACCACAAGGCGCCCGCGGCAGGCCCCCTGGGACTGGAAAAGTCTGTGCTATGATGGGAAGAGTCAGGCTATTGCTCACCTTCGAGTTTTAAAGCCCGAAGGTAGAGTTTGTGAAGCCATACACGAAAGTTTCATTCGATTCAAAAATTTCTCTTGCCGTGCCGCAGTTACGTGGTTTCGTAGCGTTTGCTTTGAACTTCGATTCTGTCTGACTTTTCTGTGGTCCAATGCTTCAGCTTTGGATCAAATACTCAAATCAAAGGTTCAATTCAAATGCAAAACAAACTATTTGTAGGCAATATTTCGTTCAACTGTGGTGACAGCGAACTTAGGGAACTATTCACCGAATTTGGTGATGTGACCTCTGCAACAGTCGTAATGGACAGAGCCACAGGCAAGGCACGTGGTTTCGGCTTCGTTGAGATGTCTACTCAACAAGAGGCAGAATCTGCAATGCGTGGTCTAGAAGGTCGTGAGTTCGGTGGACGCACGCTTCATGTGTCGCTGGCTGAGTCACGCGAAAAGCGGGCCCAAAGCTTCGGCACAAATCGCAGGTAATTTTTCTCTGACGGCTCGGGACCGTGAGGTTCCGAGCCGCTGGAGCGGCAATCTAAGAGAGGGAGTAAAGAATGAGCGCGCTGACTTTTGGAAAACGTAATCGCTATAGATTCATGTCTGGAGGCACCCTCGAGCAGTGGAAGCCTGCCGGTGGTGGAGCAATTTATGCCGTCACTTACAAGGCTGACGCCGTTAGTCGTCCGAAAAATCATACAGTTGTCTTCTTCGGAGAAACTCCCGATCTCTCACTTCAAGCTGAGTCTATTCGCAGAGAACTTCAAAAGTGGTGGAATGAAAATGGTGGCAGCAATGGTGACTTGTTCCTGCATGTTCACGAGATGCCCGGCTCTAGTCAATTCGAGAGAATCAGCGTTCAGAAGCAGCTCATCTCAGAGTACGACCCGCACGGAAACAACTAAATAAGCGACGCGTGGGGCGCATTATGTGCGTCCTCTGTTTCAAAACCACAGGTGCATATTGTGCACCCTAATGTATTCGGTCCGCGACTCAGTCCGGACCGTTTTTTTTTTTGATGATGCTAGTCCAATTTGGGGAAGACCGAGCATTCGCCGCGTTGTTCCCAAGGTCTGAAAAATTACTACAGTACTTTTTTACGTTTGTCTGTCCTGCCACTTTTTCAAGGCCGGATCCAACTAATCATTACGAAGAACCGGAAGTGGGAACTGTTACCCTCACGCGCTGGTCCCACAATTACTAGTTCAATAAGGCGTTTGCAGCGGTATTGTTCTGGCGACTTTAATGGCGAACACGAAACTTTCAATTGATTGACTGTTTCTTTTTCAACTGTACAAGAGGAGTTTTGTCACATGAAGAGCAGAGCCTTTTCGACGTTTTCATCTGTCTTAGCGGCGTTGGCAATCATGTCCGGTGCTGCACTCGCAAACAATCGCGTCACACTGAATAATCGGATCGATGAGGCAGAAAAGACCGGTTCGGTGTCTCGTGAGGCAATAGTTCAGTTGCGCGCAGATCAAAAGGCTTTGGAGCAGCAAGAAGCTGAAATTCGCGCCAAGTACGACGGACTCCTTCCCGCACGGAAAGGAGTGAAGCTCACTAAAGCGCGCAAAAAACTGATTGCAAAGCTGGACAAGATGGAGTCGAAGAAGCCTGATAACACGGCGCAAAACTACGGAGATTCACGCAAGGAATCTCCTACACCGCAAGTTCAATCTGAGAAGAAAGCTGACATTGATAGATTGCAATCAATAAGAAAAGAGTTGGTCAACGACAAAAGTCTATCAATCAACGCGAAGAACGTAAAAGTAGTCGTAATCAACGGCACCGTTACCCTGCGCGGTGTCGTGAACAGCGAATCCGAAAAGGTGAAGGTTGCCAGTGCCGCAAGGAAGTTTGCAGACGATTCCAAAGTTTTGGATGAGTTGGAAGTGAACGCAAAATAAACGGAGCCTGTAGGAGGGTTTTGTAATGTCAATCGCAGTTGTATGTTTGGTAAATGATCTTATGCAAGCTGATTCGATCGTTGGCAGCTTGAAGAACGCTGGGTTCAGAAGTGCGGATATTTCATTGTTAATGCCTGATACCGCAGGTTTCAGAGACGCCGGCTATGAGAAGCACAGCAAAGCTCCGGAAGGCGCTTCAGCTGGCGCTGGAGCCGGAATGGTTCTCGGTGGTGCCATGGGATGGTTGGCTGGCGTTGGTGCGCTTGCCTTGCCTGGTCTCGGTGCATTTATTGCTGCCGGTCCAATCATGGCTGCACTTAGTGGTGCCGCAGTTGGTGGCGCTGTCGGCGGATTGAGTGGTGGTTTGATCGGGCTTGGGATGCCGGAAATCGAAGCAAAACAGTACGAAGGAAAGATGAAGGAACTGAACAGAATTTTCATTTCAGTTCACACCGAAAACAAGGACGAGGTTAAAGCTGCAGAGAAGATTTTCAAAGAACTCGGCGCCAAAGACGTCAATGCTATTCATGAAGAAAAGGCGCATAGCCGCTAGATCTTCGTCCATAAAAAGTTTATTTCAACCAGCAATCTAATAACCAATCAAAGGAGAAAAATATGAACTGGGATCAAATCGAAGGCAATTGGAAACAATTCGAAGGCAAAGTTAAGTCGCAATGGGGCAAAATTACTGACGACGACTGGAAATTGGTCGAAGGAAAAAAAGACCAACTGCTAGGAAAGATTCAAGAGCGTTACGGTCATTCTAAAGAAGCCGCCGAGAAAGAACTAGACGAGTTTTGCGCCAAGCTTTAATTATTGAGCAAACTCGAATTGAAGTAATGGAAAGGTTCCGTCGAAAGGCGGGACTTTTCCTTTGCTGTGACCTGTCGCCCTCGTGTCTATTCCCGCGTGAAACCAAGCACTGCGAAAATAAGAAATCGGCGTAGGCACATGCAAACCTACGCCGATTTCTATTGTCTTTCGAGTTATCGATCCTTGTTCTCTGTCTACTGGACTAAGGACTTACGGCAAAGTTCCCAGCTGCAAAAAATATTTTTGGCGATTCGAACCACTGACGTTGGTCCTTGCCCTACTTGTAATGGTAGCGGCTGGATCGAGAAGATTTAGGAAGAAGTACGAGGACGTTTAACTAGCTTGCCAGGGTTTGACCCTTTTGCATCATTGAAGATTGAGCTGCGGCGCCATCAGTGCTCTTTATGCCGTTTCTCTTTAGCGCAGCATCCACTAAGCCAACGAACAGCGGGTGTGCATTATCCGGACGCGACTTCAATTCGGGGTGGAATTGGCAGGCTACGTAGTACGGGTGGTCCGCCAGTTCGATCATCTCGACTAATCTGCCGTCAGGCGACAGTCCTGAGAATACGAGACCTTTCTTGGAAAGCTCTTCTCTGAATTGGTTGTTGACTTCGTAGCGGTGGCGGTGGCGTTCTGAAATCACTTCGTTGCCATAAGCTTTGTGAGCTTTTGAGCCGGTTTTCAGATTGCAAGGGTATTTGCCCAATCGCATAGTTCCGCCCTTCAAAACAACATTGTGTTGATCGGGCATCAAGTCGATAACAGGATACTTGGTGCTTGGGGCGAACTCCGTAGAGTGTGCTCCTTCCATGTTCGCAACGTTGCGCGCGAATTCGATGACTGCTGTTTGCATGCCCAGGCACAGTCCAAGGTACGGGATGCCCTTAGTGCGTGCATACTCGCCTGCCATAATTTTGCCTTCTATACCGCGGTCTCCGAAACCACCCGGTACAAGAATTGCATCGACATCGTTCAAATAAGGCTCAGCACCATGTTTTTCGACATCTTCTGAAAGCACCCATTTGATGGTGACGGTAGTGCCTAGTTTTGCGCCGGAGTGGCGCAGTGCTTCAACAACTGAGATGTAGGCGTCGGAAAGCATGACGTATTTGCCGACAATAGCCACTGTTATTGCGCTTGTGGGGCGTTTTATGCGATCGCACAGTGCTTTCCACTCTGTGAGGTCAGGTGGATTATTCGGCATGCGAAGCTTATCGAGAACGCGCTCTGCAAGCCCTTCCTGCTCCATGAAAAGTGGGACTTCATAAAGGTTTTGCACGTCGCGGCATTGAATGACAGCATTTAGATCGACGTCGGTAAAAAGTGAGAGCTTCTCCTTGATTGAGGTCGAAAGCGCTTTTTCTGTTCTGCAGCAAAGAATGTCAGGCTGTATACCGCGGCTCCTCAGAGTGTCGACCGAGTGCTGCGTTGGCTTTGTCTTCAGCTCGTTTGTCGCACGCAGGTTAGGAATCATCGTGACATGGATGTAGCAGACATTGTCGCGACCGACGTCTTTGCGCAACTGTCTAATCGATTCCATAAAGATAAGGCTTTCGATGTCACCGACCGTTCCGCCGACTTCGACAATTACAACTTCGGCTTGCGAGGTCTTGGCTGCATTGCGAACGAAGTTTTTAATTTCATTGGTGACGTGCGGAATCATCTGTACTGTTCCGCCCAGGTAATCACCACGGCGTTCCTTTTCAAGAACGCTCTTGTAAATCCAGCCGGCGGTTACGTTGTTCATCCGTCCCAGGTCGAGGTTGATGAAGCGTTCGTAGTGCCCGAGGTCCAGGTCAGTTTCAGCACCGTCTTCAGTGACGAAGACTTCGCCGTGCTGGTACGGGCTCATGGTTCCAGGGTCGACGTTCAGATAAGGGTCAAGTTTGACGATGGTGGTACTGATATTGCGGGCTCTCAGCAGTCTGCCCAGCGAGGCCGCGATTATCCCTTTTCCTAAAGAAGAGACGACACCACCAGTAACAAAGACATACCTGGTGTTCATTGCGCCTCCCTATATAGTTGCTGAACATCTCGCCGGATCTTTACCGGGGACCTCTCGTCCAACCCTCTCCATAAATATAATGGATCTCCAGCCAGTCTGGCCGCCGATCTTTGAGGTTTTCTCCAAGTCTATACGGATTCAATCTTGAGTCTACCCTTTGTCTATGTTCGACGTAGATAGTGGGATCCTCAAGATGATGTTCGGAAACGCCCAGCCCATCTTGTCATCCGGGCGTGAGTTCAATCGCCAATCTTTGGAACCTTGAAAAAGACCCCTTCACGATCCGGGGCGTTCTTTAGCAGAGATTCATGTCCAGGCGGCGTTACAACTTCATCTTCTCTCAAAGCATTCGGCATGGGAATGGCATGGGACATAGGTTCTACGCCGTCGGTCGGAACACCTTTTAGTTCATCAAAGGCGTCAATAATCTTGGAGAGCTGCTCGGCAAAGAGTTCCTTCTCCTCCGGCGTCAGCTCAAGCCGCGCCAGCTTTGCCACATGTTCAACATCCTTGATTGTGATCATCCTAAAAGCCTTCCCTATTGTGGCTGAGCGGCGAAACGCTATTTTTCCCGCCAAAACCAAAGAGCCAAGTTATCACAGATTCCGGCTCTGGTGAACCGTTTCACAAAGGATTCGAAATCTTGGCGCCGATAATCTATAGAACTGATGGATCTGCCTCTTCTGAAGCTCAATTGATATCAGTTGAAACTCAAAAAGGACGTAATCCTTTGCTGCGCTTATCTTTCGCCGATCTTTCTTTCCATGAGAGTCAAGTAACAAATCGTAGAGGGTGGCTCCGTTTGTTTTTCCGCAAAAATCGCCCTACTTGACAGTCGGATGAGCAAAAACGCCAATAAGCCAGCCGGGAGGCGAGCAGTGCGTGTAGATTTCTGCTAAATTCAGTGAATCTATATAGATTGAGAGCAAGATGGGAATTCTGGGCGAAATTGGGCTCATATTAGCTGGATTAGTAGTTATTGTTCTTGCAGCTGAGCTCTTTACAAATGGGATCGAGTGGTTGGGGCAAAGGCTCCAATTGAGCGAGGGTGTCGTTGGCAGCGTGCTAGCTGCAGTTGGCACCGCCTTGCCTGAGACGCTGATTCCTTTTGTAGCGGTTATCTTTTTCGGTTCTAAGAATGGTGAATCTGTAGGCATCGGCGCCATCGCCGGGGCACCATTCATGCTTAGTACTCTGACACTGGGACTTTGCGGTTTGACTGTCCTTCTATGCTCTAAGAGCGGCGGGCGTCCTAAAGAGCTGCAGATCAATCATGTCGTCATTGCGCGCGACCTTCGTTATTTCACGGCTGCGTACACCATTGCCATGCTGGCAGTTTTGGCTTCGCCCTACATCTATGTTCGCTACGTGATCGCGATTGTTCTGTTCCTTATTTATCCGATTTATGTGTGGAAGTGCTTCCAGCACGAAGGAGAAGTAGGGGAGACACCGGAACACTTGTTCCTCGACCGGCTTTTCAAATGCGGTTCGGACAAACTGCGTTTGATCATTCCGCAAATTGTGCTCGGTCTCGGCGGTATTATCGGCGGTGCGTTTATTTTCGTCGATCACGTCGACGACCTGGCGAAAGACCTGGGACTGCCGGTCGTAGTGCTGTCATTGATCATTACTCCCATCGCCACGGAACTGCCGGAGAAGATCAACAGTGTTCTCTGGGCACGCCAGGGCAAAGATACTCTCGCTTTGGGAAACATCACCGGCGCGCTGGTTTTTCAAAGCTGCATCCCGGTTGCATTCGGCGTTGGATGTACGCGCTGGAATCTTGATGCCGGAACAATTTTGACTGGGATTGTTGCTGTTGTATCTGGAACAATTTTCATGCTGCTGCTCAAGTCAAATAAGCTAACAGCCGCTCACTTGACCTGTGGAATGTTGGCGTATGCGGTTTCGATCGGCTCGTTTGTTTTAGTGGATTATTTGGATGGCGGACTTGAGTACTTGAAACCCGGCGAGGAGGCTCCCTCACATCACGGCTCTCAAGCACCTATGCCGACTGAATCTAAATCAATTGCCCGTGGCGGGTCGCAACTTCGATATGAGTTGCCTCAACCTGCTAGTTTGCCGCATCATGTAAAACTGTCCGCTGTCGAAGATGTTTTGAAACAAGCCCACTAAGTCCTACTGCTGTGTTTCCAGCGTCCAAAATCAAGCCTAAGCTTCGTACGGTTCGATTCTGGAAGCTTCTTTCGGATCTATGAGAGGCGCCACAGCTGATTCTGTGATGTTTTCCTCTGGCGCTCCCACGGGCTTGTGAGGAGAGTGATCAAGTGGTGGATAGAGAAAGTCGACTACCAGTTTTATGCACGCAGCAACTGGAATGGCGATCAACATACCCAGCGCGCCTGCTGTTACTTCGCCGCACAAGACAGCGAAAATGACTACCAGTGGGTGAAGCTCAACTGCGTGTCCGATGATGCGCGGGATGATGACGTAGTCTTCTGTCCACCGAGCCAGCGTGTAGCAAACGATAATGCCAAGCGCGACATCCATGCCGTGCTGTGCGACACCAACAATGGTGGCAGTACTGGTAGCAATAATTGGACCCAGCACGGGAATGATCTCGAGAAAACCGCTGGCAATTGCGATAACGAGGGCGTATTTCAGTTTGAAAATAAAGTGCAGGAAAATCCAGGTGACTGTTGACATGATGGTGACTAGCAACAGTTGCCCACGCACATATCTGCTCAGCATGACGTTCGACTGCTGCGTGATGTTGGTCACGAATTGCCGCTGATCTTCAGGAATGAAGCGGAGAAAGAACTGTCCTACGCGATGGCTGTCAGTAATGAAGTAAATGGACGACACCACGCAAACCAAAACACCAAGCGCTCCTTTCGAGAAAAGTTCAATGCCGTGCATAAACTCTTCCGGTCTGAAAATGTGATCGAGGTTGGCTGCCAGCTTGTCGGCTGCGTCTGGTGGCAATTGCCATCCGAATGATTGCGAGGCTGAGGCAACGACGTTGTTTGCAACTTCTTGCCTTTGACTCCAAAGGTTCGTCACCTGATCGACAAGCATGGGTCCGAAGAACCAGCAGAGTGCAAAAATCACTCCGCCGATTCCCACGTAAATGGCGAGCACCGCCGCGGCCAATGGTACGTTAGCTTCCTTGTGCACGTAGCGCACAAGCGGCAAAACCAGGTATGCGAAGATGCCGCCGATTACAAAGGGCGGGAAGATTTCCCTAATGTGATAGAGAAACCAAATGAGCAAACATAGTGCGACCCACTTGAACATAGTTGCCTATCGCGAAACGTGCCCTTTCTAGCGAGCAGCTACCGGCTGTTGTTCCAATTTGGAGAAATCGTGAATGCCGGCGCGCACCAGCTTTCGCAATAGCCACGAAGCGCGGAAGCGTTCGCCAAGATCCTTGTGGTAGCTATCCAATTCGTTTAAGCACCAGTCGAGACCTTTTTCTTCGGCGATTGTGAGCAGACCGCGTGTCAGTCCGCAGCCGAATTCCATCGCCACATCCACATCTGAAGGCTCGATTACATGTTCTTGCAGAGCGTAGGTAGCTTCGTTAAACATCGGCAAAAGCACACGATAAGCTTCGAATTTCTTCGATGCTTTGGCGTCGGTTTGCGCGTCTTTCTTTGCCGCTTCAATCAGTTTTGCCAACTCAGGATTGACAGTCTTCGGTTCGCCTTTCTTGGGAATGGAGCCCTTTTCATGCACGAAGAAACCGGCGCCGGACTTTTGTCCGAGGAAGCCGCCCTTAATCATGTGCTTGAGAAGAGGCGACGGCGTGAAGCGCGGTCCGTATTCTTTATATAGGAACTCGTTGACGTGTGCGCAAATGTCTATGCCGGTCATGTCGAAGAGGGTGAAAGGACCCATCGGCAAACCGAAAGCTTCGACCGCTTCGTCGATTTCTTGCGGGGTGCCTGCGCCTTCGGTCAAAGCCCAGAGCGCTTCATTCATGTAGGGGAAGAGCAGTCTGTTGACCAGGAAGCCTGGGCACTCTTTTACTTCGACAGGAACTTTGCCCATGTCGCGGCAAAGTTCGATTGCGGTTTTGACTGTGTCTTTGGAGGTCTTGACGCCTGGAATGACTTCTACCAGCTTCATGAATTGAGCGGGATTGAAGAAGTGCATTCCGACGACCTTGTCCGCGCGGCGGGTTGCAGAAGCAATTTCGGAAATCGACAACGCCGACGTGTTGGATGCAAGGATGGCGCGTGATGGGCAGATTTCGTCGATTTCTTTGAAGATGGCAAGCTTGACTTGGATTTCTTCCAGAGCAGCTTCGATGACGATATCGACGTTGTTGAAACCTTCGTAGTCAGTCGAACCCTTGATTAGTCCGAAAAGCTCGTCGGCTTCCTCTTGGGTGAGAGTTCCTTTTTTGACCCGCGAGTCATACATTCTTTTGATGTTGGCAAGACCTTTGTCGACAAACTCTTGCTTGACGTCTTTGAGGATGACGTGAATGCCGGATTGGCTCAAGACCTGGGCGATGCCGGAACCCATTGCTCCAGCGCCGATGACTGCTGCTCTTTGGACCTTCATTTCAATGGACCTCTCAGTACTCTAATGCCGCGGCTTTGCCGCGATTTTGCCATGTCTTTGGCGCGATTCTGCCGCGTTTTTTTCGCGCGATTCAGCCACGTTTCTTGGCTTTCAACTAATTCGCTATGCTAGCATTTCCAAGATTCAGCTCAGGCCAAATCAAACAATTGTTTGTATTCTCTGAATCGTCGAGTTCCGTCTTCAATAAAGCGGATATCTAACCTGTTCTCTCCGCTGGGGCGTTCTGCGCCCGGCTCTCGGCATCCCGTTAATGTCTCCGTTTCAGATTGATTTGCAGGTTCAACATGTCCTTAATGACAACTATGATGAGGCGCGCACCGGCTAACGTCGATGCGGTGGATAACACACCCAAGCATCTTGGCTGGGTCATGCTAACGGCGTTGGGAATCGGTGCCACGATTGGCGCCGGTATCTTCGCGATGCCGGGGATGATTGCAAGAAAAGCTGGTCCGGCAGGGATTTTGTCGTTCCTGCTCACTGGCGTGATCATCATGGCGGTTGCAGTCTGCTATGAAAAATTCTCACGCGCCGTGCCGAAGGGCGTTTCGGCTTACAGTTATGTCTATCACTCCATCGGCGAATTGTTCGCATGGGTTGTGGCATTCGGACTTTTCATGGAATACAGTTTCGGTTCGTCGGCTGTGGCAATTGCCTGGGGCGAATATTTGAAGCGCGCGACCGGTTTTTCCTTGCCGCAAGTTTTGTCCGGACCAAGTGTGGACGCGGCTGGGGTTCACCACTTTGGTGTAAACGTCGTGGCCATGGCCGTAATCGCCGTAGTGACTGTGATTCTGATTTTTGGCGGCGTCAGTAAATCAGCCAAACTCAATTTCTTCCTCGTCATTCTCAAAATGGTTTTGCTTGTGATGTTCCTCATCGCCGGCATCAAGCACATCAATCCTGCTAACTGGGCTGATTTCATGCCCAAGGGTTTCAACGGTGTTTTGCAAGGTGCCGCCCTTGCTGTTTTCCCTTACGTGGGCTTCGATGCGCTCTATACCTTTGCGCGTGAATCGAAGAGCATGAGAGATACAAGGTTGGCTACCTGCTGGTGCGTTGGTCTGGTTGTTTTCCTTTACGTTGCCGTTATGGCTGTTGCAACAGGCCTCGCGCCCTGCTTCATCAATGGTCAGGAAAACTCACTTTTCGTCGGCTCCGAAGCTGCTGCTCCTCTGGCCAACTTGCTTGCAGCTGCCGGTGAAACGTGGACCGGGCAGTTCATCGCCATCGGCGCGGTACTCGGCATTTTCAACGTACTTCTCGTGCTTTGCATGGGCGGTCCGAGAATCTTCAGAAACATGGCTGAAGACGGCTTGCTTCCGCCTATTTTCGCGAAGACAAACAAAGGAAATCCAACACTCGGAATTCTTATCAATGGGATTTTGGTTGCCATTACCGCCGGTTTTGTCCCGTTTGGAGATATCGCCGACATGATGGTTTTGGGCACTCTGGTGGCATTCGTTTTTGTCTGCATCGGTGCGCTCAGGCTAAAACTCGTCAATCCGTTGCTTGCACTCTTCGGAGCGATCGGCTGCGCAATCTTGGCGTCCAAACTAAGCCCGCTCGTTTTGACTGTTTATTCGATCACGTGTCCAATTGGTCTCGTCATCTATTTCTGCTACGGCATCAAAAACAGCAATTTGGCAAAGGGTAAAAAAGCTAATGAACCGCCGGTTGTAGCTGCGGTGGAGCAAGCATCATGAAAGCAGCGGTAGTCCCTGAGAAAGGCAGTAAGTGGCAAAT
>DTSE01000023.1 GCA_012965515.1 Candidatus Melainabacteria bacterium
CAGAGTCGGTCCGGGAGCCGGCAGAATAACGCCTCTCGTAAAAGGAGTGCGTTTGCTGGCAGACGGATGGCATGGCGACGAGATGCGCATCCTTTATAGCGCCAATAAGCATGTATATATCAGCAAAAGCGGGCTTTCTACTGGACGCATAGGGTGGCAGCCTTCCACTCCAGGAAGTTCAGGTCCGCTGCCGGCCTCGACAGTGAGAACAATCAATACGCGCAAAGACGGCTACGGTGATGCCTTACTTTTGCCGTTGAGCCAGAGACTTCCTTATCAGGTCGAGCAATCGGTCAAACCCAATAAAGTCACTCTAAAAATCTATGGAGCGACCCAAGATACTGACTGGGTGAGCCCTGCCGACACTGACGCCGATGAGATTAGCAAACGCGCTAACCTCGAGATGGTGGACGGAATTTCATTCCGGCAGGTCCAGGACGGAGTTTTTGAAGTCACCGCACAAATCAAAGGCGATCGCCAGTGGGGCTATAAGGTCGACTATGAGGGCACGACCCTGCGCCTGCGCGTCAAACACGCACCTCGTCTCGCTGCAGACGGATTACTCACCGGCTTGAGAATCTGCGTCGACCCGGGGCACGGTGGTACCGAAAGTGGTTCTATCGGTTGCAACGGCATGAAAGAAAAGCAATTGAATTTGGAAATGTCGCTCAAATTCAAAGCCGCGCTTGAACGCGCTGGTGCCCATGTAATCATGACCAGAACGACCGACGCGGAGACGGTTTCACTCGACGAGCGCGTCAACATGGCCGTCAAAGCAGACGCCGATCTTTTGATTTCAGTGCACAACAATGCACTACCCGATGGTCGAGACCCCTGGAAGGAACATGGAACCTCATCCTATTGGTACCAACCGCAATCTACGGAACTGGCTCGAGGTTTGAAGGACTCCCTTATAAGCGCAGTGGGCTTTCCAGACATTGGTTGCCGCTTCCAAAATCTGGCGCTTTGCCGCCCGACAGCCATGCCGGCGGTGCTAGTTGAAGTGGGTTTTATGATCCATCCGGAGGAATTTGCCCAAATGCTGGACCCTGTGGTGCAGGAACGCGTAGCTGAGGGTTTGCTTAAGGGCGTACACAGATACCTTGCTAGGAAGTAAAATCCCTGTTGTGAAGACGGACCCGGGTTTTTCGGGGGCGTCACGGTCCCTATCGGTTAACGAACGCTAATGACTCGTATCGCCGTAGACGTAGGCAACAGCAGAATATCCAGCGCCGTCATCGACGGTGGCAAGATTCTAGACATTTTCCACAACGACACGCTACTGCCGAAAGACGCAGCCGACGCCATTCTTTCAAGCGCGCGGGCACACAAGGCAAATGTGGCAATAGCATCAGTGGTGCCCGAAGCATCGGACATCATCCTCAAGCGTCTACTGGAAGCGGGTGAAGACGCGATCCAAATTTCTACTCAAAGCCAAACGCTCATCAGCGGCACCTACAAGACCCTGGGCATCGACAGAGTCGCGAGCATCAGCGCTGCTATCAATATCTTCGGCAAGGGTCGAGGAGCTTTTGTAATCGACTGCGGAACTGCCACCACTTTCACTGCAGCAAGCGCAGCAGGAGAATTTCAGGGCGGCTGGATTACGCTTGGGCTCGGACGAACTCTGCGCGCGCTCAATGAGCACACCGACCAGCTTCCGGATTTGACCGGAAAGGTTCGCTCAGTCAATCAACTTTCACCAGGTCATCGCACCGACGATGCAATATTATCGGGCACATTACTCGCCCACATCGGCATCATCAAACAGTGGATAACTACAGCGAAAGCGGTACTTCCAGGCGAGCACACCACTGTAATAACCGGTGGCTATGCCAACCAAATTGCACCATTTCTAACCGAGATCGAGCACCTGGCTCCGACCCTGACGCTTTTAGGAATAGACCTTATAGCGCAGGCGGAAGGGGTCCGAGCGGATCGAGATTGAAAATACGTTCTAACTCACCTCTGTAATTGAGATTCGTGAGCGCTTCAGGCGAAAACATTTCGTCTTCCCAGTAGCTCGATTCCTTTCCTCTCAATTCCTCAATGCGCTTTTGAAGGTTTGCCGGAAGGCTCTCTTCTTGCATCAATGCCGCCATTTCTAGTTTTTACCTTGGGAGTGTTAGTGGGCTAAATTCTTTATCTATCTTCTTTTTGACCTGTTTTCGTCGGCGGCTTTTTGATTGAACTCGTCAATACGACATACTTCCGCGCACTGTTACAGGAGGTTTGGTTATCGCTCAGAGATCCGTGATTTATACGGTGGACATACCGATAATTTTGTTTTGATTGATCTCGAAAAGCTTCACCTGAAGCCAGTTTAGCCCGTCTATACAAAAAATGAATGCTTGACTTCTCCGCTCGTTCTTTAATTGAACTCAAAGATTTTCTGCATATCCTTTCTAGCTATCATCTATTTCGGAAAGCGGCTTGGTCGCTAGTTTCCACGCTTGACACGACGCCATATATGGTGGTGTGTTCCCGATCGAAATACAAACGTGTGATCCTGCCACAGTTCCTGCGCTACAAGGCTTTTCGGGATCACAGGCAAGCCTGCCAGCGCCTTATCGGACGCGATGCTAAGATGAAATCAGACCAATTAGCGAACCCGGGAAATACCGGAGCCGATGACGTACTGGAATCACATACAAATGAATCTCAAGCTTAGACTCGAAAAACTCGCCGACAGCCGATCATGGGTGCGATTACACTTTGCCGACGGAACCACAGTCATCGGGCGGGTTTTGCGCATCGGGCACGACTATATCGAACTTGAGTCATATGGTGATACGGACCGGCCAAATTCGCGCGACTATTCAAAACACTTGATACCAATGAATTTAGTGAAGATGCTCACTATCGAATCACCGCAATTCGCAGAAGCAGAGCGCCGACGCCTGGATTACATCGCCACCAGTGAAAGTGCAGACCGCGAAGAATTCCCAGAGCTGGAAGGCTAATTCTCACAGAGAGAGAGGCGCTCAATTGGTCGAGAAATACCAACCGGCTGAAGAAAGCGGCATCGACTTCGATTTAGAAAGCGCGCAGGCTGCAAATGAGGCAGCCGAAGCTGAAGCAGCAGCGTCAAATGCACCTGGTTCGAATAAGAACACATCCAACGATTCAGGTAAAACACAACCAGCCCCGAAAGCGGCGAACGCAGTGACGACATCGACACCGGGCGAATCCCCTGCCACTGCAGGTGGTGCAGCAAGCGCAGCCGAAGGCCAGCCAGTCAAAGGTGCAGCCAAGTTCTTCGCCGACGATGGGCCTTTTATGCGCTTTGTCTGGTGGTCGCTGCGCACGGTTTTCTCATTTGTCATACCACTGTGCATGTTCTACGTGTTGATAAGAAACCCACAGCTGGTCGACGGCGCCTATAAGATGATCAGCCCAGGTGTAAACCCATATCCACTTTTGATGAAAGGTGGACTGGCAAACATCATGGCGTTCTTGATTGCGATTGTGCCACCACTTTTCGGCATGTGGCTCGCCTCGGTGATGTCTCGCATCAAGAGCCTGAAACCGTACGTTGCGGTATGGATCTGGCTCATCATCATGTTCTTCTACACGGTCTTGTTCGTTGTGTTAGCAAGATAC
Source organism: Candidatus Melainabacteria bacterium (assembly GCA_012965515.1). Classification (GTDB taxonomy): domain Bacteria; phylum Cyanobacteriota; class Vampirovibrionia; order Obscuribacterales; family Obscuribacteraceae; genus QKMZ01. The sequence goes on from DTSE01000023.1 coordinate 3,604, forward strand.
TTCCGAATAATCTGAGAGAAGTGTGGGGGCGTGTCTAAGTTTCTGTAGGGGCGACGCCATGCGTCGCCCGTAAGTCAGGACACATGCACCCCTTACGCGCCGGTGAAACTAATAGTCTTGCTCGAAGACTTTCTTGACGTGTTTGGAAACATTAATTACACGTTCTGACGGCATCAAAATTTTCCTCGCGCCGTAGATTGGCACCGGTGAAGTTTCGAGTGTGCCATTAACGTCGTAAACATCAGGATTGTAGCCATATGCCAATGTGCGTTCGTTGATCGGAATGGGAACGCCGTCGTCGTTGTCTTGTCCCTTCCAGAGTTTCAAGTGATGCTCGCAAACCGCCGCAACAATCATCGCAACGCACTGAGGATCAAGCAGCGCTCTTATCTCATAGTCAGCCCCGACGTGGTTTTTTCTCTCAAAATACTGGCGCAGAATGGGGAACTCAAGCACGTAAAGCTTAACGGCATTGATGGAAATCTGAGTGTATCCGAACGTATGACTGTTGCTCTTAATGACACCTTCGCGCGCATTCTTATCGCGTTCGATATCAATGGGATCGTAGTAGTGAATCTCGTTGCCGACTAACTGACGCAACAGGCGCGGAGCCCACATGTAGCGACTCAAATCCTTGTACATTGCAGCAGCAGTCAAAAATGCCTTCGGTTCGGTCTTTGTGCATTCAGCAAGTTTTTCCGCTTCCTTGCCGCGAAAAGGAAACACGAAACCTTCGGCTTTATCGTAAGCCTTATTCCCCGCAGTCATAGTGTCGTCAGGAGTCGGCGGAGCATTCGGATCGCGCTTGAAATAGCGCTCCGCTTTTCGCTCCATATACATTATCGAATAGAGCCCTTGCAGGTCTTCAAAATCTTCCGGGCGAGCATCCTTCGAAATCGCTTTCAGCCCGCGATTGAAAGTGTCTGACGGATTCGGCATCGCATTTTCGGAACTGGACGCGTCCTCAGGCGCGTTCGACTCATCAGCCTTCTTGCCGGCATCACCGGATGAACCGGCGCCCGCAGAACCTGACGAACTCTTGTTTGCCTTTTGGGATTCCTCGTCGGCCATATTCAGTCCCCACGCCTTGGTCCTTTATGCCCAATTTAAGGAACCAGAGACTCAAAGTTGCTGACGAGAAGGATACCCGTAAACACCCACCCCTTGCACTACTGAAAACCCGGAGACGTCGCATTCTGTTGAATTTCGACACGCAGGCGCCGTTTCGCCGGATAACAAAATGTGATTTGATGGAAAGAAGGGAGCTCTAAAATGCAAGGTAAAGACAACCCAGTAGCCCCAATAAGACCTAACTTTTGGATTTCGATTGCATCGGGCCCAAGGTTCGAACGACTTCGTATCATTCCGACCAGCGTGCCCCAAGAAGTTCACAATCGCTATAAGAATGCATGGGTAACCTTGCCCTCTCCACCCATATTCAAGGGAGAAGAGAAGCTCATGCCCTGCGGGATGAGGTATCCAGAACCGTTTCGAACTAGACCGAACTTCTTCATTCCCATTCTGGCTGTCGGTTCTTATGTCGCGCCGTTTCTGATTTTGCTATTGATCAACGCAGTCTTTCACATCATTCCAGGAATTCCGGAGTTCCGAAAAGAGATTTACGACCTGGATAGTGGCTGGCATGTGAGCGATCTAAGTTTTGCCTTTTGGGCGTTCGTGGCTCTAGGCTTGCCAATGGCTACAGGTGCATTTACTGCAATGCTGCTTTCGAAAAACACGCGCATGAGTTTGAAAGGTAAAGTGATCACCTGGTCTGCAATTGTTATCCCAGTTTGCGTTATCGTTTGCTTGCTTGTAGCAGTAGTGCGCTACGCGATAATTGATACCTATGGTTTTAGAGGAAGCTGACTGAAGCGGCTTTACTTCGCGGCTTCGAGCTTCGCAGCTTCCAGCTTCGCCGCTTCTGCTTTCCTCTTGCGTTCGTCAGCCCAGCCTTCGTGGTTTTTCTGCGGAGTGCGAGTAATTGCTAGGGCACCTTTGGGAACCGTCTTGGTGACTACGGTTCCAGCGGCTACTACAGCCCCCTCTTCCAGGGTTACAGGAGCAACGAGGACAGAATTACTACCTGTCGATGCGCCATCACATATGGTGGTACGTTCCTTCTTCTTCGTAATATGATCGTAGTTTGCCGTGATCGTTCCTGCGCCGATGTTGACACCGGAACCCAGCGTAGAATCACCGATGTAGCTCAAATGCGAGGCATTAGTTTTGTTGTTGATGACACTCTTTTTGACTTCGACAAAGTTTCCAACTTTTACTTGGTCGTGCAAAACTGT
>DTSE01000024.1:0-375 GCA_012965515.1 Candidatus Melainabacteria bacterium
ACGGCGTTTTTGGTTATGTCTTGAAAAACGCCTCCAACGAACAAGTCGTTGAAGCCACCAAGGCGGTTCTCTCCGGAGACTGCTGGATACACCCTGGTATCGCTCGGGTCATTCAACGCACGCAAAACAGAGCGACCAACTTAACAACAGCCGAGTACGAAGCGCTCGTATGTATCGCACTCGGCATGACCGACCATGCAATTGCCAAACGTTTGTACTTAACAGAAAAGGCTGTACAGAGCCGACTCAAGTCGCTATATGCCAAACTTGGGATACCGGGACGTGGCGAATCGCACGACACCGAATTCAATCAGAGATGCCGCGCTGTCTTCCTATCGACCAAGCGCGGTCTTATCAATCAGTCGGAATTGGACG
>DTSE01000024.1:385-1566 GCA_012965515.1 Candidatus Melainabacteria bacterium
TAGATGCGAGTACCACCCTCATCCTGGTCCCCAAAAAAGCAGTTTCACCTGCTCCCACTGTAGTCTAGCGCGGTCTTATCAATCAGTCGGAATTGGACGACTGGGAATCCAAGCTGGCACAGGAAACCAAAGCCAGCACATAATGTCGAGGACAGTGAAATGAGCAGGAAGAGCAGATCTAATCGATCCAAAATAAACAAAATCAGCGCCAGCGCAACTTTGTTGTTTGCTCTTTCTCTTTCCCTGGCACATTTGGCAGGCGCCGCTCCACAAAAGATAGCTCCTGTCGCAAAGGTAGCCATCCATCACTCCCGCATTTCTCCACCTCATGCGGGAGTGAAGCTGCTCGAAGACATTCTCAGCCGCATGCGCAATGAGCCTCAGATTGCCATGTCACGCAACAAGCAAACTTTCCAATATCAGCAAAACCCGTTAGCTAGCCCGTCTCCGGCATCTGGCACCACCGATCAACTGCTGGCAATCAGACCACCGGAGAGTCCCTCAAAAGAGAAAACCAAGGCCAGGTCCGACAGAAAGTCGACCATTGCAATGGCGGAGCCGAAAGCCACACATTTTCGCGGCAATCGAGAAGCCGGCATGGACGAAAGCTCCGGTACTAATTACAAACGCGACGCATCGAAAGATGGAAATATAGCCAATCAAGCACTGGGCAAGTATGTAAGTCGAGGAGCTCAGATGGGGCTGCCGAGCACCAATGCGGGCGCTTATGTTCCCAACGCTTATCAGGCAGCCAGCAAAGGAATACAAACCTTCGATACTTCTGAAATTACCAATAGACTCTCGCCGGAAGCAAGACAACGTTTAACCGCTTCAAGCTCCAAACTGTTCGATGTTGCCAAAAAGCTTGAAGAAGCGCAACAAATTGCACAAAACGTCGGCAGAGCACAAGCAGGAGCAGGCGGCAGCGGCTACGCAAATGCACGCGGCTCAGTTCCGGCAGACGAGCGCCATGTGCCAGGTGGTGCATTCCGCAACGAACAAAAGGCAGCCAAAGTTATTTCCAGCAACCCATTGATCACTGAGTACGACAAGAATACCGGAGTTCAGAGTTCTATAGCAGCTGATGATGAAAGTGCATGGGCAAACGACGCAACAAGAGGCGGCGACAAACCATCCGCTGCCGCGCGTCCAGTGCCCCCGCCTGCATCAGCTCCACAAAT
>DTSE01000025.1 GCA_012965515.1 Candidatus Melainabacteria bacterium
AGCTGAGTGTTCAACTCTGAGATCAAACAGGAGACTTGCTTCATACCTCATAATTGCGCCATTGCTGATGTCGTTTTCTTCTCCCCTTGCTTTTGCTGATGCAATTTCGCCTAACATCACATCTGGTGGCAAGGTCTACTCTGAAGAGAAACCTAATCGAGAGTTCTTCGGAAGTGGCATGAGCGGCAGACTGAGTGAGGCTTCTCATCTCAGATTCAGCGGCGAACAGGCTTACGATGATGGCGATTACGCAGTTGCCCTGAAAAAGCTCAGCAAGGCAGTTCAACTTGATCCAGGCGATCCGACCGGGCATTTCATGTATGCTCGCGCTATGACTGCCAAGATCAATCGCGATTTGAAAAAGGGTGTGCCTCTCGATGAGGAGATGTTGACCGATTGCATTGACGAGTGGAAATTGATTGCTCGACACGACGCTGATATTTCTGAACAAGCAGAAGCAAAAGCCCAAGGTCGTCGTCTTGCGAGAATCGCGAAAACGTTGAACATGCCGGAAGAAGAAAAGGTCTCTCGATTTGCTTTGTTCAAGAGAATTGGGCGCAGCAAAGTCGCAATCAAAGAAAAACCGAAACTTGCCCAGAAGGACTTTTCTGATTTCAAAGAGAAGGAAAATCCGGGACGTCCGTTGAAGGAAGTGGACACGGCGATCAAGGACTATCAATAGTTCGTTTCAGTAAGTCTCCTCTAAACTCAAAGGCGCTGGGTACAGACCCGGCGCCTTAGTGCTTTTGCGAAGAACGCTTTTGCAATCGTGACTTGCGAAAGACTCTTACGACTTAGCTGTAGCCTTTTCTTTGGCGCCGGACTTTTCACCGGTTCCATAAACTGGTGTCAGCCAGTGCATGTATTTCTTGTGTTCGCCTCGGCACATCTGAGTGTAGAACTCTCGAATCTTGCCAGTCATCTCACCGCATTGACCGCCTGAAACTTCGCGTTTGTCGATTTCGATGATTGGAGCAATCTGAGCGCCCGTGCCGCAGAAGAAGAGTTCGTCTGCAGTGTAGAGTTCGCTTCTATCGATGGTGCGCGAAATAGTTTCGTAACCGAATTCGGCTTGTGCGAATTCCATGATGCTACTGCGGGTGATGCCTTCGAGAATGTTTTCCGTGATTGGTGTCGTGATCAACTTTCCGTTTTTCACCATGAAAATATTCATGGCGCTGCCCTCAGAAACGTGTCCGTTTTCTGACAAGACGACGCACTCATCAAAGCCGGCGAGGATCGCGTCGGTTTTCGCCAGTGCGGTGTTAGCGTAAGCTCCGACAATTTTGCCGCGAGCTGGAATCGCATTGTCTTCCACACGTCTCCATGCCGACACTTGTACTTTCAAGCCAGGTGCGCCGTGGAAGTAGTCACCGAACGGCACTGTGAAAATGCACATGTCGCTCGGATTGTCTTCCAGGCTCGGACCTACTCGCTGACCGGTTTTGTAAGCCGCAGGACGCACATAGGTGTCCGTCTTCGGCTCGTTCTTTTTGACCAGTTCGACGGATATTTTGCATAATTCGTCAACCGAATATTTGAGATCATCGAGATGCATGATCTTCATAGAGTCTTTCATGCGCAGGAAGTGTTCTTTCAAACGGAACAGATACATTTCACCGTGGGCTTCATTCCAGTACCCTCGGATGCCTTCAAAAACAGCGGTTCCATACATGAATGAGTGATTCATGATGCTGATTTTGGCATTCTCGAGCGGAACGAAGTTACCTTCGAAGAAAGCGTATTTGTGCGTTTTGCTCACTTACCTACCCTCTTTGTGTTTCTTACTGTTGGCCTTTGCAGAACTGAATGCGATCGGAGACGAGTTTTCGATTACTCGAATCCGGCTTCAATTCCAGATATTTTTCAAATGCAACTACAGCCGATCTGTAGTCCTTGTCACTTTCTTGCATGCAGCCGATTTCGTAATACGCTTCGGCGTAATTCGGATCGCACTGGACTGCAGCGCGAAATTCACCTTTTGCTTCGTCGAACTTGCCGAGGCGTTTGTACGATTTGGCAAGCATGGTCCTCAGCTCTGCTGAGCTGGGATATTTGGTGACTAGCTTCAGGAAAGCGTCTTGAGCAACCTGATAGTTGCCCTTTTCGAACTCCGCAGTCGCTTTGGCCATCGGTTTGGCATACTTCTCTGCGTCTTCTGAAGCGTCAGCAAAAGACAGAGGGCAGAAGACTACCGCCGCTTGAATCAGTGCGCACAGGCTAGTCTTCTGCCAAATCTGTTTTTTCATTGTTATTTGGTTGCTTCTTTCTTGAGCACGGTGCCGGTCGTCGTCATCGTTGTCTTTTGGAAAGAACTTCCAGCCCCGTCGCCCGAACCTGGCAATGGAGTGATTACGACAGCGGTGACGTCAGTTGTTACCTTCTTCACCGAATCGCCGACTTTAACGCCGCCGCCTTTGGTGATGTCACCAGTGGCGTTGTCTTGAGCAACTTCTTTGATCTTGATGAGTGCAATTGTGCTGCTCATTTCTTTGAGCACTTTGCCGGTCACCGGATCTTTGATGGTCTTGTACGGACGATCTACAGAAAGGTGGTCGCCTGCTGCGATGCCGTTTTGCTTACCAACGTTGACGATGACTTCGCGACCGGTAACATCGGCGACTCTGCCTTCAACGTTTTGCAGTGCCAAAGATTGGTTATCCGGAATTTTCGCAGCCATTGCGATCAATTGACTGCCCATTTGTTCTACAGCTTGGTTAGTGGCTTCACCGGCAAGGGATGTGGAGAAGTCGGAGCTGTCTACGTCGTATGCGCCGAATGAGCTCGAAGCTTTTGCTGATTCTCCGAGACCATGGACGGCTGCAAGGATTTCGCCGGTGTTGGTGTCTGTGACGGTCGCGTCGATAGCTGTTCTTGCTTTTTGCTTGCGCGAGCTTCCGTGAAATCCACCGAACAAACTGCCTACACCGCCCACATACGGAATGGAAACTGGAATCGGCACAGAAGGTGCAGAATATGATGTGCGTTTGTCTTCAAAACCGAAAGCGGTGATTGTGCCGTATACGACAGCATCTACACCGAGCATTTTTCCGATTTTGTTGGCGGTGCTGGCATCTGCTCTGTCACTCACCGAGAAATTTTGCTCTTTCAAAATCGCGTCCAAGTGTTGGCGATCGATGAGCGAGTATGTGCCGTCGTTGACCAGTTTGGTGATCAAAAGACTGGCAACACCTTTACCAAGGTCGTATCCGCCCAATGAACCGCTAACTGCGCCGTATTCAAACGGCAGGACTGCGATTCTGCGCTTGGGACCAGCCATTGCTGCCTGCGGCAACAAACTTACCGCTAGTAGCACGAGCATTGCGCCCAGGGCAATCGTCCTTCTTCCTTTCATTTAGAACTCTCCTTAAATCCAAATCCCATGAGACCGTCTGTTTCTAGACTCCGATATCCAAATGCTCGCTATCGTGCTTCCTCACTTCTTAGCATTTCGAGTTTGGTTTCCGCTTGAAAAGCCGCAGCATCTGATCAAATAAGAAGTACGACGCTGTCCGGCAATTTAGGGGCTCTTTGACGGTCTTTTCGACAAATCATGAGTCCATTCGCACATTACTCCCGGGCACAAAGTCTTACCAGGAGCGCAGTTAGTCTACTTGATAGGTGGGGTTTATAAAAGACGATTCTTATAAGAACGGCTTGCTGTCAGTATATTGATCCGAGGGTGGTTTGGATGCATGGAGCTCTGAAAGCTCCGAAAACCCGGCACCGTGACGCAACTGAGCGCCGGAGCCAGAGCGCTCCGACTGTTAATTTATCTATCATCTGTTTCTATCTGTGGGCTCTATATTGAGCCATCAGGGCGACAGCATTGCGGTAACGCTTCGACTTCTTATTTACTTGCTTCAGAGCGACGACAGCTTGTGTATAGGCTCCGGCTTTAGCCTTTGACTTGGCTGTGCCGATCAGCTGCATGGCTTCCTTTTCCATCGCGTATTCGTCCATCAAAGCTCTAACTGCCTTGAATCTCGGTGAATCCGGACCGATTGCGCGCAGAATCGCAGTCGCGTCATCGTACTTGTCATCTTCTGCTTTCATTTCAGCTTCGATGATTCGTTTGCGTGTTTCCATTTCGATTTCGACCGCTTGCTGAATGGGCGGCAAAGACCGGTCTGAAACAGCACCAATCACGTCTCGGGCAGCATTATCAACAAGTCGCTTGTTTAATTGCTGACCAGGTACTACGTAATCCTGGTTGTACTTTTGCACCGACGATGTCGTAATCACTTGCCCATCGCGGGTTTTGACAGTTACCGTTCCGTTATATCTAATTTGCCCGGTATTTTGGTCTGTTTTTTCGATAATCGTGCAGGTAACGAACCAATCAGGATTTACAGTGCTTATGACAATGTCCTGAGCATTGGAAAGACCCATACTGAGTCGATCGCAAACCTCCTGCTCAATGCCGCTTTGCCCGCCTGGCGTAATAGACATGCGCACCGGAGGTACTCCGGCAAACGCAGGTATCGACAGGGAAAGTGAGGCCACAACAGCCAAAGCCAATAAAAGGACTTTGCCTTTCACTCTGCTTGCAAACATCTTCAATACCCCAAGTTCTAACGCACGAAAGCTGTGAGAAACGAATGGCTATTTTAAACCGATTTGTACGGTCGATGTCACCTATGTACATGGTCGGTGTACATAGTCAGTGTCCGAAATCAGTTCACACTCTAAGATTCAAGCTGGAAAAAATTCCATCCAAATGACACTGGCGTCGTCATTGCCTGTCACAGCGGCCAATCGAATGCCGTCTGATTCATAAATTTCTGCATTCGATGAATCATGTCTTACAAGTCGAAGATTGGAGAACATGCTCTTCGCGTATTTTAGAGAACCCGGAATTATGCCTTGCTCGGCTAATTCTCCGGAGATCCACAGTTTCGAGATTGTCCCTTGCTGTTCGATTGAGGTCACGCGAATAAGACCATCTCGAAAGTCGAAGGAAAAACCATTTGCCATTTCGGCCGTTTCACAGACTCCACCGAGTTTGTTCACAGCTTCCTTGATAGTCGTAACTCCCGGAACGACTCCGAGCCAACCCTGTTCGGGACTCCATTCTTTCTGGACTAGAGAAGCATCGTTAGCAATCATTTTTTCTTCTCCACTTTTCTGATTTTATCTTCAAATGCCTGAATTTCCGCACGGGCTTCAGCTGAGTTTTTTACCAGGATGCCACTCGTTGAACGGATGTACTTGGGTTCGCCGGAACCCTCAGTTCCGTATCTAATATTCAATTCTTGTTGGTCGTGTTCCTTTACCGCGTCGTAAAGCCTCGGACTATCCTCCAGCAATTCTTGTCTGCGTTTTTCATTAATACGATATTTCATTCCACCTTCTGCGAACATTTCGAGAGGGTTTACGAAGTATCTGGTGGAAGGTTTTACTTCCGCAAGGTCGCGTACTTGATCGAGAGTGAATTGCTTTGCGTCCTTCACTTTTGTCACTGATTTTCCCTGTCCATCCTGCAACTCACCATGCTTCCCGCAAGCGCACCATTGGAAGGAATCTTTGCAGTGGTCCTGATCGCGACGATATAGTTCGTCTTTCTTGCCGGTGAAAATCCATTTGGTTTCGTGGGTTTTTGGATCTTCATAGGGAAGCCAACCCAGTTTGCGTGCCCATTTCTCTTTCTCTTTTGGCGTGTTCCAGTTGAGATTTTGTTGTGCGTTGTGCATCAGTTCGTGGTGCGTAACTGCTTCAATACTATAGAGATGGTGCTTGCCCATTCTGTCCGCGTCTTTTTCGGTAATCGGTTTTCCGTCGTTCGCGTTGGGTTCGAAATAGATTGCTTGTCTGTTGCCCTTATCTTGTTGAATGTGATACGCAAGTGCGACGTCATGCTTGTAATAGTGCTCGGTCAAAAAGTAAAACTTCACGCCTTGCGATCCGTCCTTTGTCATCTGGCTAGGTTGACCTTTATATAGAGCAGCTTCGATGCCGCTCAACTCCGCCAGATTGGGGCTGCGAGCTTTGATCATATTGCCGCGCTCCCAACTGCAATCATCTTTCTGAACCCACTGTTTGAGAATGTCTTCTCCGTCTTTGCTGAAGGATACTTTGAAGACCTTCTCTAGATCAGCAATCTTTGCTTGCTTGAGCTTTGCCAACTCGGCTTCTGCTTTTTCAAGACCCTTCGAATTTGCATCAGTGGTGAACAGTTCCTTGTCCTGTCCATGGACTTTAAGGATGTAGCTATATTTTCCATCTTTTGTTTCGACGGTAATCCCTTGCTTCTTTTCGAATTTCTGTGTTTCAGTAAGCGGTTTGCTATTCTCGGCACTGCCATCTTTGCGTTCTAACGAACGAGGGCGGCCGCACAACTCTCCCTCTTCTCGCAACTGATCCGGCGTGGAAAACGAGATTTGAGGTTCGGAGTTATTGTCTGACGAATCTGCAAAAAGGGGTTTGGAAAGCTGAAGCATAGATGCGTCCACCATAAAGACGAAAATCTACACTTCTATCCAGCCTGGCTATCATAGGCGCGCCCTAGCCGGATGGGAATACGCGGAATTCCCATTGGAGCTGTAAAGCCATGTCTAGCTTAAGTTATGAGTTTATAGTCTGTCTTACGGAACCTTACGGACCTTACTTCCAATACCTTAGAAGGGTGAGGACTTTTTGAAGATGCTCGAACTAGACCTTCTTCAATCTAAGGAGATCTTCCTTGAACTCTAGAACGTTTGCGTAGCGGTCATTCAACGTAGTTGCAGTGGCTTTAGCAACTATTCTGTCCAGTTCAGGGGAAACAAATTCACTGTGGTTTGCAGGATGTGATGTACTGATTGGCTCAGGTTCTTTGCCCGTCAGGAGGTAGAACATTGTTCCGCCCAAAGAGTAGATATCGCTTTGAGGCACCGGTTTTCCACGAAATTGTTCTGCCGGAATGTAAGCATGCTTTCCGACAACTGTTGCGGTTGCCGATGAATCGACCTGATAGGCGACATTGAAGTCGACCAGTTTTATGTGTCCGTCTTCTTGGAGCATCAAATTGTCTGGCGTTATATCCCGGTGCACGAGTGCCGGTGTCAAACCGTGCATGTAATCCAGAATGTCCAGGGTTTGAATCGCCCAATCAATGATAGCTTCCTCTTTCTGAGGACCGAGGCGGTCGGTGAGCGACTTGAGGGACTCTCCGGCTACGAAATCGAGAACCAGATAGCCTCGATAGTCTTCTATGAAAGCGTCCTTGAGTTTTACTATATGTTCGTGATCGAGTTGATTGAGTATTTCTGCTTCTGCTTTTAGCTTTTCTGCAGTGCGCTCGGCGGTGAGCTGTCCTCTATGCACTGGAAGTATGTACTCTTTGAGAACCACTTCCTGACCTACGATCAGCTGTTTTCCCTTTCCAGAGGCTGATTGATCTACCCGCATAATGTGACGTGCTTCTTTGTTGCCCATCGAAACTTCGACTTTACCATCGACACCGGACCTGCCATAGCCTGATTCGGCAACATGAGTCTTTAGCACAATGGCCAGATAAGCAGTTCCCTGACCGCCACCACCGACAGTGCCGACGATTCTGTACATTCCATCACCAACGATCATGTCCGGTTCGAGCAGTCCACCTCTCGCCCTGTCTGTGGCTTTGGAAAAGTACTTTAGCCAAAGTTCCGTATATGACTCATCAGTGGCGAATGCGGGATCAACGTTGAACTTCGCTTTCGGAGCGTGTTCCTTTATAAGACTGAAGAAGCTTCCGATGTTGTTTTTGGCAGTGATATCAGAGAGTTTCAGTCTAAAGACATTGCCTTCCTGGGTGGTGAGCAGGAACACGGGCTGCTTGCCGTGGAAAATATCCCACCGCCATACTTGATCGACACTCTTGATTGCAGTCCATTTAAACGCAAGATTGATCGGACCGGAATACTCGAGCATTAGGTGACTGTCTGTCCAATCGATTTCGCGAGACTTTGCAGAGCGGGCGATGTAGGTCGCCAGAGCCGTAGTTAATGCGCATCCAAAAGCTGCGAACGGAAGCAGCGTCAAGACCTGATCTATTCCGGATATTCCTCTAAAATCATGCCCCTTCGTCATACTCTTGAAGAATTCATAGAGCCACGTGTTTGACCAATCGAAATTGACAGGTGGAGTCGGACTTTGAGCATTCAACATTGAGAATGCAATCAGTCCGACGATTATGACACCGGCGACTAGTGCAAAGCCCATCAAATTTGAGGTGATGTCGAGGAACTGGTTGACGCCCTGCCAACTCCGGTTCGACTGTTCCAAAGCCTCTTCGTAAGGGCTTTTGTTATTACTCAGCGCTTTGTAGTAAGCGTCATCGCCATACTGGCTGCGATACTTTTCCAATTCCTCTTGCCGCAGACGTTCGCGCTTGTCGTACCAATGTTCATCACCATTCTTCGATTCCTCGAGTGGAGGGGCGTCGAAGACGAAAGGCGGTGGTGTCTGTTCTTCAGCCTGAGAAGGCACCTTCAGTTTGGGAGGCGCGATCGCTTCTTTCTCTTGGTCTTTGTATTGACTCATGAGTTTTCACCGACACTGCCTGCAATTTTTTCAATAGTACTCAGGCTGAGACTCTCTTGCTGGTGACTCTTTGTGTAAGCACGTGCAAGTGCTACGACGTCTTCGGCAGTTTGCAAGCGGTTTTCCGCTTCCATGGCGGTGCACTTCTCGATCAATTCATTGAGCGCAGGATATTTCTCTTTCAAGTCATCCGGTAAAGATGACTGCGACAAAGGTTCCGGATCAGTTCCGGTCGTTAAATAGTAGAGCGTACAGCCGAGGGCATAAATGTCGCTCTGAGTGGTCGCTTTGCCGCGGAATTGTTCTGGCGGAATATAGCATTGCTTGCCCACCAGCGTTCCGGTTGCAGTCCCCAACAATTCATTCGCGGCACCAAAGTCGATCAGTTTTATCGAACCAAGGCGATCGAGAACAATGTTGTCGGGCGTGATGTCGCGGTGAATGATGGGCGGCTCTTTTGCATGCAGATAGCTGAGAATCAGAGCCATGTCTAGAGCCCATCTCATAACCAGGCGCTCGCCTTGCTGTCCGTGCTCCCGCACGAAAGCGCGCAGATCCACGCCGTTGACGTGCTCCAACATCAAGTAGTGCCGGTCGTTTTCCACAAAGTGGTCGAGTACGCGCGCAATGTAAGGGTGGTTTAGACCTTGCAGAATTTTTGCTTCGCGCTGAAACATTTCGATGGCTTTTTCTTTCATTGCCATGTCTGAGTTTAGCGGCACCACTGCTTCTTTGACGATAACAGAGTCGCCCAGTTTGTCTTTGCACAGATAAACGGCCGAAAGTCCGCCGAATGAAACTTGACCGATCACCGTAAGAGTATCGTTCTTGAGCTTGGCTCTTGCTTCGAGAGGGACGAAAGCGGTGCTGCCGAAACGGCTGGCAAGATCCTGCTCCCAAACCGCAGTGAAGCTGCCATCAGCCGAAGGAGCCGCCTGTGAATCAGGCATTACAGTCTCGATTGCTTTCTTATCGAAGCTGCAGCGGGCTTCTGGGGCATTCGAACGAACTGCAACTACCAGGTCTTTGAGGTCGTTGTTACTCATTCCAACCAAGTTGAAGCGCGCCTCGCCCACTCTGAATTTGAGGATTAGTTCGTCATCCTTGAAGTCCACCGTTTGTAAGTCCGACCACTTCTGTTTGCGAGTGAACCCGAGATTGAGGAAATAGCGCCAGGGCAGACGGAGTTCCTTTTCATTAACTACGAATTTTGCGTCTAGACAGATAAAAAGCCCGAAAAGACCTACGAATATTAGCCCTATGTAGAAGAGCAGGAGAGCCAGCAGGTCTTCATAACCGCCGATACCGGCTTTCAGCAGTGCTATGAGGAGCCAGCTGGAAACATAAATCGACCAGAGACCCCAAACAGGCGAAAGAGCGAGTAGAATAGCCAGCCCGTTGCGCGCCTGGTCTTCCTTATAGTGGATATTCAGCTGTGGCTGGAGTTGATGTTCTGCCAATGGAAGATGTTTTGGTAAGCGCGTGCATGCGACATTTATATTCCCGAAAGTTTGGTCCAATCCTCGAAATCTGGCAGGGCGCCGCATAAATGCCTGCTAATGTTTGCAAGGTCTCGGCAGGCGGTGAAAGTTTCCACCGGGCATAATGGAGTTTGAGATGAACGTCCTGGCGAGGAGTGCCTGATTTGAGACACCCGGTTTTCGCTTTTCCGATTTTTCTCTTGTCGATCTGTCTTTTGTCCATCTCCACTGACCGTGGAGTTTCGGCGCGGCAGATAACCCGACAAATAGGGACTTACTCGGATCGCGTTGACGCGTCCGCGCGACTGGGCGCCAATGGCAGTTCTGCATACATTTTGACCGCTGGCTCTTCGAATCGAGGGCTATACATAACGCTTGTCTATCCCAGTTCAGTGGCAGCTAGGTTGGGATTGGCGCAGGGAGATGTGCTTTTGCAGTTGAACAACAGAGTGGTTTCATCCGCAGCTGAGGCCGACCGAATTCTTGCTTCGGCTCCTTCCGGGCAGCTGCGAGCGGTTTTCGTGAAACAAACTACTCAAGCGCTTAATTGCTACAACCAGACAATTGCTTATACAAACGATGATCCGGTAGAAACCGGGTCGATTGTTCAGGGGGGAGCAACAGTGCGGCGTGACGTGACTCTCGATCGCATTCAAACGAGTGTTCCGCTGCAAACACTCGAATCATATCTCTGCGAAATTGTAAATTCAGATCGTGCCGCTCATGGAGTTGGCCGCGTGGCATTGAGCAGTGGGCTTTCCGCAGTTGCTCGCGCACATGCAGAAGACATGGTGAAGCGTCAGTTTTTCGCTCACGTAAATCCGTCCGGTCTGGATCCGCGTGGACGTGCTGCGGCAGCCGGTATCAATGTGGATGTGGCAGAGAACATCGCGACAAAGAGTGGACCGATGTCCCCGCAGCAGAAAGTGGCTGGGTGCCAACAGACAATGATGGCAGAACCAAAAGATGATCCACATAATCACCGCGGCAATATTCTCAATCCGCGTTGGGTTTGTGTCGGGGTCGGATGCGCTTACGGACCTGGAGGCGCAGTATTTTTAGCTCAGGAATTTTCGGCCGTCAATGTTCCGTAGTTCAAACTATGGATTGAATGGAACCACGTTGCTTGCAGGTTCTTGCCGCGGGTTGATCAATTCGAGATTCTCATACATTCGTGATACCAGTTCTAGCTGATCGGTTTGAATCTCATCAATTTTTTCAGTATCACCGGCACTCAAATTGCACAAAACCCACAATGGTTTCGCACCGCCCTCGGTGACTTGAACTGACAGCGAAACTTCTCCATCACCCATTGTCCATCGCAAAGTTGCGAACTTTGTTTTGTTTTCTCTGGCCTTTTGCAATAGCGCTTGTAAATCTGCTTCGCTCGGGACGCCGCGATCCATGAGTCCGGAACTGAGCAGTTCGGGGAAGCTTGCTTTGAATGCTGAACTACCTTCGCTTTGCGCGTCCATTCCAAGCTGAAGTGTTGATTTTTTCAATCTTCTTGCCAAGAGACGCGGATCCATTTCTAAGATCTTAGCTAGCTCTTCAATGGTGGGAACACGCCCTGTGCGGCGCTCGAATTCCGCTACTTGACGCTTGATGTGCTCATTTTGGTTGTCAGTAATCACGAAGATTTCACCTCTTACGACATATGATATCAAGCGTGTTTAGTCATTGCGTTGAAATAAATGGTTGAGACCATAGTTGGTGCATTGCCGGACAAAGCGTCTGGTGCGGCATGAATGGTGGCGGTTGCGATTCGAGGAGGGTCCTTGCACAAGTTGCGCGAGAAATACAAAGGTATAAATGATGGGGAGTTAGAAGTTTTTCTTCCTCTGCAATATCTAGACCCGACCTTCTTTAGGTTGCGCGACTATGCATCCGTCTTTGCACGTGGTGCTGCTTTTGGAATTGCTCTAAATTTTCCGCTCATCATTCTCGGTCTTGTGACACCAAGTTTGATGCCTGTCTACTTGCCGTGTATGACGACTGCAGCCTGCATTCTGGGTATTTCCTTCAGCGCTGCCGCTAAAGGATTCCAGATGGCATTTAGCAAGGCTGTGTCTGCTTACGGAATAGAAGCCTTTTTGACCTATGAGGATGTCCGATTGCCGTTGGCGAAGGCCTATGAACTTTGTTTGGCTGCAACGACGGAAATTCCCAAAGCAAGCATTCTAGAGTGCATTGAAGGTCGCAGAATCTGTGTGCGAGTAAAGGGCTATCCTGATAGAACGATTGTGATTCGCCTCGATCCTCTAGGAAGAGGAATCACTCGAATAGCAATAGACAGCGTTAAGCATTTGAGTTTGCCTCAGTCCATAGCAATTCGTACCTGCTGGGGGACCAAATTTGAACAGCTGATTCTAAGAGTCGATGACGGCTCAAACGCTCAACTCATAGAACAAATTGCCTCGTTCGTTCGCGAGACCCCAGACTGGGACTACGTGTACGAAGGTTTTAAGCCGCTTCGAGCGAATCGACGCTAATCGGCAGTTAGAGTGATTTCTGGCTGAGTTTGTCTTCCACCATATCAGCCACTTTCTTAAGTGCCTGCGGAATCATTTCAGGCTGTTTACCGCCGGCTTGAGCTAATTGTGGCTTGCCGCCTCCGCCTCCACCGCAGATTTGAGCAGCGGCTTTGACGAGTTCGCCGGCGCTTACACCACTCTTCGTCAGTGGATCCGAGACTGCTACCACGAGCGAAACCTGCTGTGGACCAGAAGAAGATGCAAGCGCAACCACAGTTTGCTCCGATCGTGATTTCAGATCTTCAGCGATTGACTTGAGTGCATCGGCTCCAAGGTTGTCGATGCTTTCCGTTATCAACGTAACCACTCCAACTTTCTTGGCTTTGGCAAGCAATTCTGGAACTCGTGACAGCGCCATTCTTTCTTCCATCTTTTGCAGCTGTTTCTCTCTATCTTTTAGAGACTCTTGCAGTTTCTCAATCTGATTGGCCAGTTCGTTCGGACGCACTTTCAATAACTTCGATGCGTCTGACAGATACGTCAATTGATCGTTCAAGTACGTCCAAGCCTTCGGCCCTGAGTATGCAGACACACGGCGAGTGCCTTGTGAAACGCTTTCCTCGGAAATGATCTTGATCGGTCCGATTTCTCCCGTCTGGGATACGTGGGTGCCTCCGCAGAATTCCAGTGAGAAATCACCCATGCTCAAGACTCGCACGGTATCACCGTACTTCTCGCCGAACATAGCGATTGCGCCGGTTTTCTTGGCGTCATCGAGTGACATCTCCTGCGTTACTACTTGCGCGTTTTGCTTCACCCAATCGTTCATTTGCTGCTCAATCTTGCGAAGCTCTTCCGGCTTAGGTTGTTTTTCAAGCGTGAAGTCAAAACGCATGTAGTTGGGTCCGACTTGCGAACCTGCCTGAGTGACGTGTTTGCCAAAGAGATCTCTCACTGCTGCGTGAAACAAGTGAGCAGTACTGTGGTGCAAAACTGTCTGATTGCGTTTTTCGGCATCGACTTTTGCATGCAGTGATTGCCCTGCTTCCAAAACTCCCGAGAGAGCCTTGACTTTGTGCAGGTGCAGACCTTCGTGTTTCTTTGTATCGAGAACTTCCAGTCTGGCACCATCGGTTTCAAGCAAACCAGTATCGCCGACTTGACCGCCTGACTCCGCGTAGAACGGAGTCTTGTCGAGAATTACATCGACTTCTTCACCTTCTTCAACGTGATCGACAAAGCGGCCATCCTTAACTAGCGCCACCACTTTGGCTTCATCGGAGATTCCTTTGTAGCCACTGAATGTGGTGGTGCCATGTTTTTTGACCACTTCGTTTAGGGCTTCGTCACCAGCAATGTTGATATTGAAATTACCGACGGATGAAACAGCCTTATGCTCTTTCTTGGCGTTCTGGAATCCTTCGAGGTCAACAGTCTTACCGTGTTCTGCAGCAATTTCTGTGGTTAGTTCAACCGGGAAACCGTACGTAGCATAGAGGTCGAAAACTTCTTTGCCCGGAAGAACTGCATCTTCTCTTTCCAGAAGTTCGTCGAGTAGGGCGGTGCCGCGCTCGATACTCTTTGCAAAGTTTTCTTCCTCTTTGCGCAAGTGATTGATGATTGCTTGCTCGTTTTCTCTCAGCTCTTGGAAGTGGTGTCCGTAGGTTTCCACAACTTTTGGAACCAGTTTATGGATAAACGGCTCTTTCAATCCAAGCAATCTGCCGAAGCGTGCAGCGCGTCGAGTAATGAAACGCAGAACGTAGCCTCGGCCGACGTTACTTGTTCTTACACCGTCAGCAACAAGGAAAGTTACACAGCGAACGTGGTCGCAAATGATTTTGATATAGGTATCGATTTTGAATTCTGGAGACCCAGGTTTTTGTTCAATCGGCTTGCCGCCTGTGTATTTTACATTGGCGATCTTGCAGACTTCGTCGAGAATCGGTTTGAACAAGTCTGTCTCGAAATTGTTGTTCTTCTTTTGGAGAACAAGGGCAACACGCTCCAGTCCAGAACCAGTGTCAACGTTCTTCGCAGCCAACGGAGAAAAATTGCCGTTCTCGTCTTTGAAGAGTTCCATGAACACGAGGTTCCAGATCTCCAAATAGCGATCGCATTCGCAAATACCGATGCCGCATTTTGTCGGGTCGTTACTGCAACCGTAGTCAGGACCACGGTCGTAATAAAGCTCAGAACAAGGACCGCACGGTCCTGTGGGACCAGGAGGTCCCCAGAAATTGTCCTTTCTCGACATTCTGAATATACGTTCTGCTGGAATGCCAACGTCTTTGTTCCAGATGGCATAAGCTTCTTCATCGGCCGGATTTTGTTCATCGCCTTTGAAGATGGTTACGTAAATCTTTTCCGGCTCTAGTCCGAGTTCTTTGGTTACGAGCTCAAAGCTCCAAGGAATAATCTCTTTTTTGAAATAATCGCCAAAGCTGAAATTACCCAGCATTTCGAAGAAGGTATGGTGACGGGCCGTTCTTCCGACATTCTCGATGTCGGAGTCTTTACCGCCGGCGCGAGCGCATTTCTGGACCGTGACAGCGCGAGGAGGTGTGGGCGCTGGCGCCTGTCCCAGGAAGATTGGCACGAATTGCACCATACCCGCAGAAGTAAGTAGCAAAGTAGGATTGTCCGGAATCAAGCTGGAAGAAGGCAGGTGAAGGTGCCCTCGCTTGTCCCGGAAGTAGGAAATGAACTTGTCTCTTATTTCTGCGCCAGAAAATGTCATTAATGCCTCCCAGCACCAATCTTGGCTTATATACGGGATCATCAAGTATATCCTAGAAAGGCGCGTCTTCGCCCGGTATTGGCGAGCGTAAAGACTCAGCGCTTGCCGCTTAGAATCGTCGTTAGCGGCATGCACAGCGGCGTTCTAAAATTAGAATTGCAGTTCATGGTGAATGCTCGACAACTATACATAGCTTCATGTCGGCACTTCTCAGAATGTTGGCTGGCTCTAGCCTGGCAGAGAGTCCTCAAGACTCCGTGGCTGCCCCGTGACTGTGGCATTAGGTAGATGAATCTGCTAGATTCTTCAGATTCCGGCGCCGTATTTGGAACCCTGAAGAATCTCAATCAGGGACCAGTCGGTTATGTTTGCCAAACCTTGCCCAAACCCTTTCTGGAACTACCGTGAAACTCTCAAAAGTACTGATCGTTCCCAAGAAGTCGACCTTTCAGATTCAGGCGATAGAGCACAAAGAAGCCAATTTTTTGAAGTTGCTCGAAGAAGGACATTCGTCGGTCACGAAGGTCAAACTTGCGCATGAAGAGCACATGGAGACATTGGAGCATTTGCTCAAGGCCCTCGACCAGCGAGGCATTGAGCATCGTGAGGTTGTGCGCGCGGAGTTGGAAGGTCGTATCAAAGGCGTGGACTTGGTCATTTCTGTCGGTGGCGACGGCACTTTCTTGGACGCCTCACACCATGTGGACACTTTGCCGCTTTTAGGCATCAATTCTTCCAAATCATCAAGCTTTGGTCACTTTTGCCTGGGAAACTTGAAGAATATCGACCAGGTTCTCGATGACATTGAAAGCGACAGAATTAATACCATCAAACTCCTCAGGCTGGAACTTTTGCTCAATGGAAAAGTTTTACCTGATCTTGTCCTCAATGAAGTACTAATCGCGCACTCCAATCCCGCCGCGACAAGCCGCTTTATTGTGCATTTGCGTGGGCTTTCGGAGGAGCAAAAATCGTCTGGTATATGGGTCAGTACTCCATCCGGATCTACTGGCTCGATGCGCTCTGCCGGTGGTACTGTATTGCCTATAAATGATCAGCGATATCAGTACATCGTTCGCGAGGCCTGCATGCGACCCAATGAGAAATGGCAGCTGACCAGAGGTATACTCGACCGTAAGGAAGAAATGCGTTTTGTGTCGCAAACACGTACAGGCACTTTGTTTATCGATGGGCAACATATCGAGCATCATTTTGGACTGGGAGATGAGCTGATTATTCGCGCCAGTGAGCATGATCTCAATGCGTATGCATCAGCAGGTGCTAACGATATATTCGTATGACTTCGAAGCTAGACTGGAATCAATGACGAGCAATGATAAAGTCGCGGTCGCATTTGGAAAGGTCGCGGCGCGAACGATTCGTATTTTAGGAGCAGGGCTGGGTTCAAACCTTCCCGGGCGCGTGGCGAGAAAACTTGCACCTGATGTGCTCTCTCATCTGGCTGGGCAATCGAAGAAAGGCGTCATTGCGGTCACCGGAACGAATGGTAAAAGCACCACATCTGGTTTACTTTCGTCAGTGCTGAAGACTGCCGGTTTTACCCTCATACATAATCGCCAGGGGGCCAATCTTGTAACAGGAATCACGGCGACCCTTGTGGATGCTGCATCCTGGGACGGTCATATCAACACGGATTATTGTCTCTTCGAAATCGATGAGGCCGCACTGCCACTGGTGGCAAAGGAAACGACACTGTCTGTGGTGGTAGTGACTAATCTGTTTCGCGACCAACTGGACCGGTTTGGTGAATTAGACACAACCGCAAAGTTAATCGAAAAGGGCATCACTACCTGCAAATCTCCGGCAATTCTAAATGCTGATGATCCGAATGTCTGCCAGCTTGTGCCGGAAAATACAAGATTGTTTTTTGGTTTGGATGCTGCATTTTGCGAAGTCGATAGTCAGAAGTTGCAAGATGAAAGTAATCCTGATTGTTCGCAATCTATGGAATTATCTTATTGTCTCAAGTGCGGCTCCGAGATTGTTTATGACTGCTTTTTCTATGGACAGCTTGGACACTGGCGTTGTTCTTCCTGCAGCTATAAGCGACCGGATCCGACTATCGTGGCAACGCATATTCAATTGCACGCGGCCAATTCACGCTTCAAATTGACTGACAAGCGTCAAAATCTTTCTGTCGAGGTGAAGCTGCCCATCCCCGGGCTATTTAATGTATACAACGCCCTTGCCGCTGCTGCCTGTGCCGTCAAATTGGGTGTGACGCTCGAGTCTATTAAGCAAGGGTTGCAAAATTATTCCACGCTCTTTGGTCGTTCTGAGAAGATTTCACTGCTCGGTAAGCCGGTGCTGATTCAGTTGATAAAGAATCCTGCCGGTGCCAGTCAGACCGTCAAAGCCGTCGTAGAGGACAGTACTGCGCGCGTGCTTATCGCTATCAATGACAATCTTGCCGATGGGCGAGATATCTCATGGCTCTGGGATGCTGATTTCGAGCCACTGAAGGCGGTAAAGGGAACTGTAATCGTCAGTGGTCTACGTGCAGATGATATGGCTGTTCGCATGAAGTATGCGGGCGTCGAACCGGAGCGCATCATTTGTGTTCCAAAATTGGAAAGAGCTTTGAGGCAGGCTCTAAATGACACTAGTCCGGATGAAACCTTGTGGGTTTTGCCGACTTATACTTGCTTGCTTGAATTACAAAAAATCGTTAAAACCATGGGCCAGTCGCTCGCCGGTACTTAAATCTGACAAGTTTTAAATTGTCTTTGGGAACTGCTGGGACGAAACTCTGTCTCCACGATGGAACGTGAACGACTCAGGAGCAATTATGGACAAGAAGAAAGCTAAAAAGCGTACAGAAAACCCTGTGTATACTCAGCAGGATGATTCGGAACTGTTGGAAGCGACCGGCAACAACCCTCCTGATGCCGATCCTGCTCAAGCATCAAATCAAACCGGCAATGAAGGGAAGGCTGACAGTCATTTGCCGAATGTTCACAAAGATGCAGCAGACAAAATTTCCAAGAAAGACAAACAAACCGACGGCGAGTCTGAAAAGCCGGACGAAAGAGACGAGGACAGACAAGAGTAGTGGCTGGAAAAGTCAGAGAAAACGGAATCCCCGGATTACTTTCCGGGGATTGCTTTAAACAGGTCCGAAACTTCTTGCTCTTTTGCCAGTCCTGGTTCTTTCATCAACACTTCCATTTCACTTTTGACTCGAGTGTAGCCCTTTGGTGCCTTGAAAATTTCTGGGTCAACCATCGTTTTACTTGCTAGTGTCGTGTATAGATAAACTACCTGCCGGCTGCCTGTAACGCGCAAGGGAAGCCCTTTTCCTGCAGGTACGTAACAGCAGATAGACGCCACTTCCATCAACCTTTTCGGCAGTCCGATATTGTCCGCGCAAGCGTAGTCGTAGAGGGTGAAAAAGTTTTTCGGATTGTTTGGGTCATACTCAACCCAGCGATAGTGTTTGGCTTTTATGCCGGAATAGGTCTCTTCGAGCGGCTTTACAGTTTCGACTTTGGTTTTCCAGCCTTTTTGAATGTTTTTCTTGGGAACGCGCGCCTTAAATTCTTCAATCGATTCGTCAAACATAAACTTGGTGCGCTGATTCCAGAACGTCACGCGCCAGTCCGGAGGACGAATACCGACTTTCATATCGCCCATGTCGAGCCTGATGCCGTCCGGCGAGACGATGGTTTTCACAAATCCGTAGGTTTGGCTGTTCTGCCGCAGAATCCAACCGGGCTTTGCTGCAAAAGTCTCCAACGGCAGAAAATACGTCATCGACAGAATTGCAAGAAAGGCTGATACCACTTGCCGATAATGTCTTTCGATTCCCCTCATAGTTTCAATTTACCCAGAGGCCCGGCGACCTTTATCACTTGTTCTGCCTAATTCTTACTGAAGATCCGTCAGGTTTAGGGGTAGATAGAGGAGTAGTGGGGGGATCTTTCGGTTATTTCATGACTGAAGAGAAGAAAGAAATTCCAGCGAGCGCTTCTGTGCCCGAAGATTTGATCGAGAAAACCTCGATTGTGGAAATTTCACGCACTCTTCTGGAAGATGCTTCCCTTGCCGGACGACGCAGAGCCAGTCTCTCCGGAGAGGATGAATTGAGCGAACGTCCGCTCATTTTCGATAATCATTGGCAGATAGTCGAACGGCTTGGTGAAGGCGGCATGAGTGTTGTCTACAAAGCACGCCATCTTGAACTGAATCGATTGGTTGCAATCAAAGTGCTTTTACCACATTTGACCTGCAATATGAAAAACCTTCAGAGATTCCGACAGGAAGCGGTTACAGCCAGTCAGCTTAATCACCCGAACGTGATCAAGGTGGAAAACTTTGGTGTAACCCCTGATGGTCGCACGTTCATAGTCATGGATTTTATCGAAGGGGTTAGTCTAAGCGACTTGATTGCCAAAGAAGGCAAAATCGATCCGATGCGCGCGTTGTTTATTTTCGTGCAGTGCACGAATGCCTTGCAGCATGCGCATGATCGCAACGTCATCCATCGCGATTTGAAACCGAGCAACATCATGTTGGTTGACGACGAAGAGTCGGGCGAAGTGGTAAGAATTGTGGACTTTGGTATTGCGAAGCTTGTTTTGGATGACGAAGATCAAGTGCAGCATTTGACGCAAACCGGAGAAGTATTCGGAAGCCCTTTATACATGAGCCCTGAGCAATGCCGAGGCGAGAAGCTGGACAATCGCTCGGACATCTATTCGATGGGTGTGCTGATGTATGAAACACTCGCTGGTCGTGCACCGCTTAAGGGTGCAAACGCGCTTGATACCATGCAGAGGCAGTTGAGCGATGCACCTGAGCCTATTGTCAGTGAAACAGCTCCGGATAGCCTGCTGAAGCGCCTCAACACAATTGTCTTGAAAGCGTTGGAGAAGGATCCGGCATTGCGTTATCAGTCCATGCAAGAGATGGAGTCCGACTTAAACAACGCGCTCATCAGTGCGGAGAAAGATTGGCGCAATAGAGCCAAGAGGCTGAAGAAAACTTATAAACGCTTGAAACCGCAAAAGTGGACCTCGCGGAGAATGGCGGCATTTTATGGCATCGGGCTTGCAGTAGTTTTTGTTGGATATTTCGGTGCGAAAGTGGCGATGTTCGATCCACTCACCGCGATGGAATTGGAACCGGAGTCGTTGTTCTCGCAAGTCGAAAAACCAGCTGCCAAACTAAGCGATGAACAGTTTGCGCTAAAAACTGAGCAGATGGATGTGATCGTGATGCGCGATACTCCCATTTGGAAACAGATTCAAGCTCGTATTAGAAGCGGCGATCGGCGTGTTGAAGATCTGGACAGAGTGGCGAGCGAACTGATTCCAAATGCTCTACTTGCAGCAAAGAAATATCGTGAATCAGGAAATTTCCATGCGGCAATCAACTTTGAAAACTGGGTTCTCGACATGTACAGCGTCCTAGCACAACCGGATGCTGCAGAATATGTGGCAACTTACATGCTGCAGGGCAAAGACTATCTTTCGCTCAATCAATACGGCAAGGCATACAGAGCTTTCCGGAATGCCTATGACAGGGCGTCCAAAACTCTCAATTCCGATGCCAGGCGCGACACGATTATGCAGCTGAATTTTGCCTTGATGCGATTGGCTGTTCACGAGCGGAATTTCGAAGAAGCATTGAGGCACGCAGGTGAAATCAGTGAGGGTTTCTTTGAAAGAGCGAAGTGGAGAGACTACCATCCGAATTGTCAGGATATCTTTGCGTTTCAGTCCGAACTGGCTGATATTGAAAGGCTCAACAACATGCCAGGCTCGGTCGGTGACTTTAAGCGGGCGATTAAGAACTGGGAGAATTTCATAAAGTCCTCCAGAAGCAACGATCAGTACGATTGGCAAGAATATTTAGCCAAATCTCGCTACGGGCTTGGTTTGGCAGAAGCTCAGCAGAAGGACTTTCAGAGCGCTCGAGAGAACCTTGAAACGGCCTACGAGTTCTTCCGCTTGAGAGGCAAGGATCCGGCTCTGACAGAGCGTGTACGGAAGAATTATCTGCTCATTTTAAGAAAGACCAACCCCTTTGAATATCTGCTCAAGAGCCTTCGCAGTTAATCTACTGGCTATTTTGCTGGAACCAGATTGATAACTCGATCAAGTGGAATACTATGTATTAATAGAGCTATGGCGGCTTGGACCTGCAGTAGCGACTGATAATGGCGGTCTGAAGGCACAATCCGGCTGGCTCAGCCAACCCCATCCCTTTTCGTAACGTGAGCGACAATCGAGACCCGATCTTTGAAGAAGAGGAACTGACGCTTCATGATGAAGCGGCGGTTGCCAGTGAGCGCGCTCGCAATGAAGAAGCGAAGAAGAAGGATTCCGCCAAGAAAGACAACGGCGCTGATGCCGAGCGCTTTTCGCCGCCTAAGGAAAAGGTTGCGCCAAAAGAACAGCGCAGCAACAAGGACATTCTCCAGTCCACTTCAGACCTTTCTTCGTCGGCTCCACCGCGCCCAGATCCTAAGAAGACTGGCAGCACTGCGTCTTCGTCTGGCGCTGATGGCGGAAAAGATGAAACCTCGCTCTTTGGTAACGTAGATCCGATGGTCGGCAAACGCATTGCCGACCGTTGGGAGATTATGGAACTGCTTGGCGAAGGCAGTATGAGCATGGTTTACAAAGCTACCGAGGTAGAGACCGGAAAGGTTGTAGTTCTCAAATGCCTGCATTCTCATTTGCTAGCCAAACTGCCTAACGTCAAACGTTTCGAGCAAAAAGCTAAAGCGAATGCCAACCTTCGACATCCGCATATCTCGAACTTCCACGACTTCCATCTGGGTTCGGATGGACAAGTTTATCTGATTTGTGACTTTATTAACGGACAGAGTCTCGAAGACCTTCTCTCAAAGAGTGGTCACCTCGCTGTTGACCGCGCCATTGCGCTTTTCCTGCAGGCCATCGAAGCACTCGAGTATGCACACCAGGAGAAGGTTCTCCATCGCGATTTGAAACCGAGCAATATTGTTGTTCAGAAAGAGGCTGGTGGAAAAGAACTCGCACGTGTTGTTGATTTCGGCATTGCGAAATTGCTCACTGACGAGACTGATGACGTTAAATCGAATCAGTACATTACTCACACCAGAGAAGTCTTCGGAAGCCCGCTCTACATGAGCCCTGAGCAGTGTATGGGCAGAAAGCTTGATCCACGCTCCGATATTTATTCACTCGGATGCGTCATGTACGAAACGATCAGCGGCAAGCCGCCTTTTGTAGGCAAGAACGTTCTTGAAACAGCCTACAAGCATATGAATGAAGCGCCGCGTCCTCTTGTTAGCGATTCTGCAGACGACCGCACGCTGTCTCGATTTGAGCTGGTCGTCTTGAAGATGTTGGCAAAGGATGCCGACAACAGATATCAGAATGTTTCCGATATCAAGCATGATCTTGAATTGATTCACACAGCTTCTGACGAAGAGTGGCAAGAGCAGGCTGTTGCGCTTAAGAAAGTAACCAAGTCAAAGAGACTTGAGACCAAGCGTTTGCCGGTGTCCTTTGAAATGATGGTAATCCTAACTACTTCAGTCCTTCTGATTGTAGTTGTTGCTGTTTGGTCTCTTTCCTTCTTGAGCCCAGAGAACCAGGACTATCCCGCATTCAACGATGACCAGCTCTGGGTAATCAACGACAAGAAGCATAATCCTTCTGCGGTGCAAGACTTCGGTAATCGAGAAGAAGCTGCACGTATGAATTTGGCTACTGTCGAGCGCGAACGCGGTCCTGATTGTCGTGAATATGCCGATGCATTGTTCAACCTGGTTGAACTTTACGACAAGGCAGAACACTGGGCTGATGCGGCTCTTAATACAACACGTTTAATTGAAACGACAAAGAAAGTCGGCGGTCCTATGTCACAAGGTACTTGCTACAAGCGGCTTGCCTATTATTACTTTATGCAGGACGAATTCGATGAGGCGATTGCCAATGCCAACACTTCGCTTGATTTGTTGGAGAAAGAATTTGGTCCGGTGTCTCCGTCAATGATGCTATCCATGCAGGTTTTGGGTGATATCTATACCAGAAAAAAAGACCTGGATAATGCTCAGCGTATCTACGAGCGCATGCTTGCCATTACCGACAGTATGAAAGACAGAAGTCCTCTCGATTTCGCTAAGTCATCTGCGAAACTTGCTGATGTGTACCGCCGCCAGGGTAAACTCGAGCTGGCGGAGAACCATTATCGCCAGGGCTTGGAGTGGGTTCAGAACACCATCGGAAAGGAAAATGCATTCGTTCCAAAAACTATGTACGGTCTTGGTTTGACTCTCATGGCAGAGAAGAAATACAAAGAAGCCGAGCAAATGTTCAAAGACGCTCTGCCTCTGGCCAAAGCGTCTTTAGGTGAACGAACCGCGCTCGTTGGGGCGATTCGCAAACATTATTCTGACGTTCTGTGGAAGACCAACTGGGTAGCCGCCGCGATGATGAAGATCGGTTCCTCAGACACCATGAAATAGGTCTGACTCAGTCTCTTATCAATTTGCGAATTGTCTCTACTGAGTTTTGCTCAGCTTGTTGATGCCTTCTTGAGCGATCTTGGAGTTCGGATTGATCTCCAATGCCTTTTTGTACTCAGTGATTGCATCAGCTTTCTTGCCTTGCTTCTCGAGGAACTGAGCGTATTCTACGCGGGCAGTAACGTCCTTTGGCGACCATTTGAGAGCTTCGAGAAATTCTTTGGTTGCTTCCGTGTTGTTTCCTGATTCAGCGAGCGCTTGTGCTAAACGTCTGTGTGCAGGTGAGAAATTCGGTTGGTACTTGAGAGCTTTT
This sequence comes from Candidatus Melainabacteria bacterium, assembly GCA_012965515.1. GTDB lineage: Bacteria > Cyanobacteriota > Vampirovibrionia > Obscuribacterales > Obscuribacteraceae > QKMZ01. The sequence continues at coordinate 23,996 of DTSE01000025.1, forward strand.
CTTTGCTCTGCTTGTGCGCCTTTCCAGTCGCCTTGCTTGGAGAGCATCCAGCCCAAACCGCTATGTGCATTCGGATGATTCGGGGCAATGCGAATGGCTTCACGGAAAGAATCGATGGCACGCTCAGGGTTGCCTGATTCACCGTAGATGTTGCCCAGATTTACGTGAGCTTCTACGCATTGTCCGTCCAGTCTGATTGCTTCTTCTTCGGCTTTGATCGCATCCTGGAATTTGTTTTGTTGTGCCATCAACACGCCCATGTTGATGTGCGGTCTTGGATCTTTGCTATCGATCTCTGCCGCCTTCTTATAAGTGGCAATTGCTTCGTCGAGCTTGCCATTTTGAGCGTAGGCAAAACCCAGGTCTAGAGTCGCTCTCAAGCTTGTTGGCTTGAGCGAAACTGCAGTCTTGAATTCTTCCAAAGCTTGGTCCATTTTTCCCTGGTTTGCGTACAGCTGACCGAGAATGATGTGGGACAGAAAGTACTTCGGATCGAGTTTGATCGATTGTTTCGTCTCTAGAATCGCTGTATCTTCTTCGCCCATTGCTCCGAGAATGGCTCCCAGACGCTGGTGTGCTCGGGCATTGTCCGGCTCCTTGCGAACGATTTCTCTGAATGCTGCTTCCGCTTCTTTTAGTTTGAGCTTCTTGTAGAGCGCGTCGGCTTTGTTGAAATCAGCGCTCTGTCCCTCTTCTGCAAATGCCGGTGCGGCAATGGTCGAGGCGGCGATGACGGTGATAAGAGTCATCAGTTTGCGGGGCATCATTTAGGTTTCTACCTCTCGGTTAGATAGGGAATGTGAGTTGGAGTTCCTATTAGTAGTTCGCAGGAACTGCCGCTGAGCCTTTTACGATTGCTACTCCGGCTGAGGTTCCCAGCCTGGTTGCGCCCGCATCTACTAGTGCTTTTGCTTTTTCGAAGTCGCGGATTCCAGCGGAAGCTTTGATTCCCAAGGTGGAACCTTCAATTGCGTCCTTGATCAGTTTGATATCTTCTACGGTGGCACCCTTTCCGTCCTTGACGAATCCGGTGGAAGTCTTGACCATGCCAGCACCGGCTCTGACGCAGGCTTTCGATGCAGCTACCTTTTGTTCATCAGTAAGCAAATCGCACTCGATAATGACTTTGACCATGTGTCCTTTCGACACTTTTACGATTGATGCGATTTCGGACGTGACGTAGTCGATGTGTCCGTCTTTAAGAGCCGAAATGTTGATGACCATGTCGATTTCTTCGGCGCCTTCAGCGATTGCTCTTTGTGTCTCGGCAATCTTTACGTCGGTCAAATTGGCTCCCAGTGGGAATCCAATGACGGTTGCTACAGCGACATTGCTCGAGGCCAATTCCTTTACGGCTTGTTTGACGAAGTAAGGATTGACGCACACGGCAAAGAATTTGTTTTCCTTGGCCTCATCGCACAGCTTTGTTATTTCACTTTCAGTGGCAGCCGGGTTAAGTAGGGTGTGGTCTATGTATTTTGCAAATTCGGCATTCACAGCTTGTATCTCCGCGAAGGGCGCTCATCCAATGTTTGAGACAAGCTCGAATTATATCCGAATGCAGTCAAACAGCCATTATTGCCGTGCAATCTCAATTTATGAATGAATACATGCAGTACTGGCGAGCCTTTTGGCGATTATGAATTTCAAATTGACTAGCCGTATATATGTATGGTATATTTCCCTAATACATGGCACGCAGGAACTCCGACATCATCGAAATTGAATACTTGTACTTTGGTTCCCGATTGGGTGCCTTTGTAGGGGCGGGCAAGAGCCCGCCCTTGCCGAAGGCGCTCCAGAGGTGCAGGTCGCATTAGGCGTTGACTCGACCTGTTGATGCTTCCCGTTTGTTGATGCTCTGGTGATAGTCTTGTAAAGCGCGTACGGTCAGAGAGCCGGATTGCATAGCTGCAATTGCGGATGCTGTTGCACGGGCGCCGGCAAGTGTAGTTACTACCGGAACGTTGTAATTCACCGAGGCTCGGCGGATCAGCTGGTCGTCGTCACGAGCGGTTCGACCCGATGGGATGTTGATTACCAGCTGGATTTCTCCGTTCTTTATGCGGTCGACCAGGTTTGGTCGTCCTTCCGAAACTTTGTTTACCACGATGGCAGGAACACCAGCCGACTTAATGGCAGCAGCTGTTCCGCGCGTAGCAACAAGTTCGAAGCCTAGCTGATACAGACTTTGAGCGACGAGCACCACTTCTTGCTTGTGCACGTCAGAAACACTGACGAAAATCCGCCCTTTGGTTGGAAGTTTGTGTCCGGCAGCGATTTGAGCCTTTGCAAAAGCTTGTCCGAACTGAGTCGAGATGCCCATGACCTCACCTGTAGACCGCATTTCAGGTCCCAACGAAATTTCAGCACCCGGAAAGCGTTTAAAAGGAATCACAACCGACTTAACGGAAACGTGTGGCGGAAGTAGTCTTGGAGAAATTCCCAGTTCTGACAAACTCTTACCGACCATTACGGCGGCTGCCAGTTTTGCCCAAGGCACGCCGGTTGCCTTAGAGACGAACGGCACAGTGCGGCTTGCTCGTGGGTTCACTTCCAAAATGAAGAGTTCTTCGTCACGCACTGCAAACTGAATATTCATCAGTCCGATTACTTTCAGCTCGCGCGCCAAATCATTTGTGATCTTGCGAATCTCTTCGACAATCTTGAGCGGAATCGACTGCGTAGGCAGTACGCATGTGCTGTCACCCGAGTGGATGCCTGCCTCTTCGACGTGCTCCATAATTCCCGCGACGATGGTGGCACGTCCGTCTGAGATCGCATCGACATCAATCTCAATTGCGTTTTCCAAAAACTCATCGATGAGAACTGGTGTGTCAGGCGAAACCAAAAAGCCTGATGACAGCCATTTGGAAAATTCTTCTTCGCTATAGATGATTTGCATGGCTCGACCGCCGAGAACATAGCTCGGTCGAACAAGAACAGGGAAACCTACTCCTTTTGCTGCTTTCAAAGCTTCATCCGGCGTTTTTGCAATAGCGCCTTTGGGTTGTTTCAACTTCAAGCGCCGGATCAATTCACCGAAACGCTCGCGGTCTTCTGCAATATCAATTGATTCTGGTGACGTGCCGAGAATCTTGAATCCACGCGCTTCCAGCCCCTTGGCGATCTTGAGTGGAGTTTGCCCGCCCAGTTGCACGATGATCCCATGTGGTTTTTCAACGTCGGCGATATTAGTTACATCTTCAAGTGTCAGCGGTTCAAAATACAACCTGTCTGATACGTCATAGTCAGTGGAAACCGTCTCCGGGTTAGAGTTGACCATCACGGACTCATAACCCATTTCGCGCAGAGACATGGTTGCATGAACGCAGCAATAATCGAATTCGATTCCCTGACCGATGCGGTTCGGTCCACCGCCTAAGATCATGATGCGCGGCTTTTCTGCAGGCGGGACTTCGGACTCTTTTTCGTAAGTCGAATAGAGATAGGGTGTTGTTGCCTGAAACTCTGCGGCGCATGTATCGATTGTTTTGTACGCAGGTAAAACATCCAGTTTTTTGCGAAGCTGGTAGATCTCTTCTTCGGTAGACGAGGTCAGGTGTGCCAAATGCATGTCGCTGAACCCCATGCGCTTGAGGCGATACAGCTCGTCTTTATCTAGTTTTGCAGGAGTGAGTTTTTTCTCTTGCAATTCTTTAGCCGTGTAATGTAGATCTACCAAATTGTCGATGAACCAAGGATCGATAGAGGTAAGGTCGGTTATTTCTTCAGGAGAAATTCCGGCTTCCAAAGCTCCGATCAAATCGGTGATGCGATGGTGACTCGGCACGGAAAGGCGACGACGCCATTCCCAGAAGTCTGCCTTCAGTCGTGAGGCAACAGGCGAGAATCCGGGCAATCCTAATTCAAGACCGCGCAGAGCCTTTTGAATTGCTTCCTGAAAGGTGCGCCCAACCGCCATGACTTCACCAACTGATTTCATTTGAGTGGTGAGGGTGGTATCCGAGCCACGGAATTTCTCAAAGTTGAAGCGCGGCACTTTAGCAACGACATAGTCGAGAACCGGCTCGAATGAGGCTGGGGTCGTACCGGTTATATCGTTGGAGATTTCATCCAGTGTCAAACCAATGGCCAGTTTGGCGGCGATTTTGGCAATTGGATATCCAGTTGCTTTGCTTGCCAGCGCCGACGAACGAGAGACGCGCGGATTCATCTCGATAACGACAATTCGACCCGTCTTTGTGTCGACGCCGAACTGGATATTAGAACCACCCGTGTCAACGCCGATGGCGCGAATGACTTTTATCGCCGCATCTCTCAGTGCTTGGTATTCCTTATCAGTCAACGTCTGAACAGGCGCGACTGTGATTGAATCACCGGTATGCACTCCCATAGCATCGAAGTTTTCAATGCCGCAGATGATCACAACATTGTCGAGGCGATCGCGCATTACCTCCAGTTCTATTTCTTTCCAACCCAGAACGCTTTCTTCCAGCAAAATCTCACTGACCGGGCTGGCGTTCAAACCGTTGAGCGCAATGTCATGTAATTCTTCGTGATTGTAGGCAATGCCACCGCCTGCGCCACCAAGAGTGAAAGCCGGTCGAATAATGATTGGAAAGCCGATCTCTTGCGCAATCTTGTCCACTTCTGACAGATTGCGAGCGATGCCTGAGTTGGGTACGAAAAGCCCGATTTCCTGCATCTTGTTTTTGAAGAGGTCGCGGTCCTCTGCAAGTTTGATTGCATTTAGTTTGGCGCCTATCAGTTCAACCTTATGCTCTTCGAGAAAACCGCATTCAGCCAGTTCTACTGCAACGTTGAGAGCCGTTTGACCTCCCATCGTCGGCAGCAGTGCATGAGGTTTTTCAATCGCGATGACCGCCATCGCAACTTCTTTAGTGACTGGTTCTATGTAAGTTCTGTCGGCTACCTCAGGATCCGTCATGATTGTTGCCGGATTCGAGTTGATGAGGATGACCTCGTAGCCTTCCTCCTTTAGCGCTTTGCAGGATTGAGTGCCTGAATAATCAAATTCGCACGCCTGCCCGATTGTAATTGGACCCGCACCTAAAACAAGAATCCTCTTGATATCTGTTCGTTTTCCCTGCATCTTAAATTTTTGGCTCCCAGTCAGCCATTGGATCTTACATCCCATAAGGCACTTGACTGAACTGGTCAGGGCCTCAAGCAAACAAATCGAGATGAGACCTTAGACACCAACCCGATAAATTTTGCACTTGACATGGTTTCGAATAGCCGCCTACAGTGGCAGAAGTAAAGATAAGGGCAGTCGATGGCTGACTGCGTATATAGCAAAGGCTGATTCTAAATAGTCCGTCTCAATTTGAGGCGGGTCTGGGGGGACCTTATGTCAATGTGCGTGCAGAGACAATCTCTGCTATACCTTGGCGCGAAGTTTTTGCGCGTTTGCATCTTGAGTCTGTTGATCGCCTCACTCGTCCCGAGCCAGTCCATGGCCGGAGTAATCAGAGAAGATGAGGCTAATCTGGTTCAGCATGTGGACTTGCCGGTTTACGAATGGAAGAGCGATTCTGTAGAGCCGCGAGCTGTCGCCGTTCTCGTCCACGGACTGACCATGCACGGAGCGATTTTTGACAAGCTGGCGAGACACCTTGCGGAGCAGGGCTTTGTCGTTCTGGCGCCGGATCTGCACGGTTATGGACGTTGGGCCGATGTACCCGCTGAAAAGCGTCATTGCAAAGAGTGTGGAGCCCAGGTTTGCTATCAAAAGAGCCGCAGAGAACTGCTTGGTCTTGTCGACTCGGTCAAAGAGACTTATCCATCCCTTCCTCTTTATATGATCGGTGAGAGCCTGGGCGGCGACATGGTTCTTTACTGCGCCGGGCAGCGCCCCAAGGCGATTGAAGGCATTGTTCTTTCCAGTCCTGCCATCAAACGTCGTTTCAATATGGTTCCGAGAGTTTTCTGGGATGCCGGTCTTGTTAGCCACAATGTGTTTCGCCAGGTCAATCTTGTGCCTTACATGAAAAAGTTTGCTTCCGAAGACCCGCGCATTGTTGAGGAAGCTGTCCAAGACCCCCTGGTGAGAAAGAAACTGACTACATGGGAGCTCTTCAAAACTGTCCGCACGATTAGAGCTTCTTTGCGCTATGCAGACCAGGTGCCATCCGACATGCCGGTATTAGTGCTGCAAGGCGACAAGGACCGTATGCTCAAAAGCAATGCAGTATGCGATCTTCTCAAACATTTGAGTTCGAAAGACCGCACTGTCAGGTGGTTCAAAGACAAAGGACATCTTTTGCTGGAAACAGCTTATCTGCAGGACGACACGCTCTTAACCGTAGATAGTTGGCTGAAAGAGCACCTCAGCAACGGGAAGATGGCTCAGGCGACCGTGTCTGGAAGCGAGAGAGACGAGCTGTTGCTCAACAACTGAAAAGCTCAGAATTGATCTGATCTGCAGTTCCACGCACCTATCTATATGGTGCCAGCCTCTCTCTGAGGCGGAACTGCAGATTTGTCGCGTTTGCAGGCGTATTCGCGTTGTATTCCCAGTGATTGCTCAGACCTGGGCTTTTGGTCGCCTCCGGTCTCAAAAATGGGAATCGATTTGTCTGGTCTAGAAATGAAGCTCGGGTAACAGGCACATTTGGCTTATCGAAGACACGAGCGTCGGCGAGCACTTTGCGGACGTCTTCAATAGGCGTGGAGCCTGCTTTGCTGCCCTTCAAGTCAGTCATGGCGATGACGCCGATTGCTTCGAAGTTCTGGTTAAGAAGCGGCCCACCGGAATTCCCAGGTTCAACCTTCAAGTCTGTCGAAATAACTGTTCGATTCGGATCCTCTCCAGGTAGGAGACCTCCCTGTATGCGCTCTTTTCCATCAGGTGTATAGAGCATAGAGGCTAGTGTGACTTTGCCTTTGAAACCGCCAGGCAGAAAGCCTGAGCCATCAGCTGCCAGGAACATTTTATTCTGCGCAAACTGGGCGGGAGACTCATAAGCTGACGGCTGCTGCCAGCGACCGCCCACAGAAAGAAACAGCTCTTTCACTCCTCGAGGATACCCTAGCGCGGAGACGCGCTCTCCTGGCTGCAAGTCACTGTTCTGGGCCATGGCTAGGGGTTTGAATGTCTCATAGGGCTGGCGATGCAGGCGCAAGACAGCAAGTTCGGTCTTTGGATCCAGGTGTTCGATTTCAGCCTGGTACTTCTTTCCGTTCGACAGGGTGACTACAAGACTTTCCGGCTTCGCATCTTTCACTACGTGATAGCCAGTCACCACGCGCCCGTCAGGCGTTGCGACGAATCCACTGCCGACAGAAGGGCTTTTCTTCTCAGCACCTGGCGCAGGCGGCAAATTTGAGGTGGATTCGACGAATACGACGCTCTCTTTAGCTTGTCTGTATTGCGCTACAGTACCGCTATTGGCCCGATAGGCGGTGACGTCGTTAGGATCCCAGCGGTCACCGGGCAATTGGGTAGGGATGCGCTCGAACCCCTCACGCAGTACACCTATTGGCTGCGCGTCCGACTGCAGCTTGTCGTTTAGCGAAGCCTGCTCTGTTTTATTGGTCCGCCATTCCGGCAGAAATCCTGGGATATCGAATTGACCCATTTATCAACTGCTAAATCGAACGTGGAAGACTTATTACTTTAAAGAACCATGTCTAGGTAGTCACTGGGAAATGTACGTAGAGAAACTTTCAAGCCAGAGGGGAGTCGTCATCGAATGGACGATATGAAAGCCTGAAAAACTTAGTAAAACACTTGGAATTAATTCTCCGTTTTTCGTCCGTGGATAAAATCTGCATATTCAAAAAATGGCTTACCAAGATTGAGTGGGTGAAGAGATGACCGCATCTACAAAAACAGCTGACAATACACTGAAAAGTCAGCTTCTCGACAAAAAACCGTTGTCCGAAGGCGATTTGCAAGAACTGGATGCGTATTTTCGCGCAGCAAATTACTTGTCGGTCGGGCAGATCTATTTGCTTGCCAATCCTCTTCTCAAAGAGCCGCTCAAAATCCAGCATGTGAAGCCACGCTTGCTCGGTCACTGGGGGACGACGCCTGGACTAAATTTGATCTACGTGCATTTGAATCGTTTGATTAAAAAGCGAGATTTAAATGTCATCTACATTACCGGTCCTGGACATGGTGGACCTGGTTTAGTCGCAAACACATACCTGGAAGGTACTTACAGCGAGTTTTATCCCCATATTGGACAAGATGAAGAAGGACTGCAGCGTCTTTTCAAACAGTTCTCATTTCCAGGCGGCATTCCCAGCCACGTCGCACCAGAAACTCCCGGTTCGATTCATGAAGGAGGAGAGCTCGGCTATGCGCTGACACATGCTGCCGGTGCCGTTTTTGATAATCCTTCTCTGGTTGCTTGTTGTGTTGTCGGCGACGGCGAAGCAGAAACTGGTCCGCTAGCAGGCAGTTGGCACTGGAATAAATTTCTCAATCCCAAACGTGATGGCGCTGTACTGCCCATCTTGCACTTGAATGGTTACAAAATTGCCAACCCGACCATTTACGGTCGAATGGAAGATGATGAGCTGGAAAGCCTCTTTATCGGCCGTGGTTATGAGCCAATTTTTGTCGAGGGAGATGAACCACTGGTGGTGCATCAACTGATGGCGGCCGCTCTCGAATATTGTTTTGATCGCATTGCCGCGATTCAAAAAGATGCTCGCGACAACGGCGTCGAAACAAGACCAAAATGGCCCATGATCGTGATGAGAACGCCCAAGGGCTGGACCGGGCCGAAGGTGGTTGACGGCAAGAAAGTCGAAGGCACTTATCGTTCGCACCAGGTTCCACTTTCCGAATTGAAATCGAAACCCGAGCATTTGAAACAACTCGAAGAGTGGTTGAAAAGCTACAAGCCACAAGAACTCTTTGAAAAAGACGGCAGCTTGAAACAAAATCTGAAAAAGCTGGCACCGGAAGGTCCGAGACGCATGGGTGCCAATCCTCATGCCAATGGCGGATTGCTGTTGCGCGACTTGAAACTGCCGGATTTCGAGAAGTATGCAGTCGAGGTGAAGAAACCTGGGACTGCTGAGGCTGAGTCGATCGGCGTCATGGGCAAATATCTTCGCGACGTGATGAAACTCAACGAGAGTCATAAGAACTTCCGTATCTTCGGTCCGGACGAAACGGCATCGAACCGCTTATCAGCGGTGTTTGAAGAGACCGATCGAGTCTTTATGGAGCCGATAACAAAGGATGACGACCATCTCTCAAAAGATGGTCGCGTCATGGAAGTTCTTAGTGAACACCTTTGCCAGGGATGGTATGAAGGCTATTTGCTCACCGGGCGTCATGGTTTCTTTTCATGTTATGAGGCGTTCATCCACATAATTGACTCTATGTTCAATCAACACGCAAAGTGGCTCAAAGTCACCCAGGATATTCCTTGGAGAGCGTCGATTGCGTCCTTGAACTACCTGCTTACCTCTCATGTGTGGCGTCAAGATCACAACGGATTCAGTCACCAAGATCCAGGCTTCATCGACCATGCAGTCAATAAGAAGGCTGATATCATTCGCGTCTATTTGCCGCCGGATGCAAACACTCTTCTCTACATCACACACAAGTGTTTGCGTGGCCGTAACAAGATAAATATCGTTGTGGCCGGAAAACAACCGCAATTGCAGTGGCTTGATATGGACTCGGCGATTAAACATTGCGCAGTCGGATTGGGCATTTGGGATTGGGCTAGCAACGATCAAGAAGGTGAGCCCGATGTCGTTATGGCTTGTGCCGGCGATGTTCCGACTTTGGAGACTCTGGCTGCGGTTTCGATCCTCAGGCAAAATGTTCCAGAATTGAAAATCCGCGTAGTTAATGTCGTCGATTTGATGACTCTGCAACCGGCATCCGAACACCCCCATGGTTTGTCCGATCACGAATTCGATTCCATTTTTACGAAAGACAAACCGATTATCTTTGCTTATCACGGCTACCCGTGGTTGATTCATCGTTTGACTTATAGAAGAACGAATCATAAGAACTTGCATGTTCGCGGATACAAAGAAGAAGGCACCACGACAACGCCTTTCGACATGACCGTAATGAATCAAATCGATCGTTACAACTTGGCTTCGGATGTGATCGATCGTGTGCCGCAAATGGAAGGTGTATCAGCGCGCGCAAGGCAGTGGCTGCACGGAAAGCTGATCGATCACAAGCGATACATTCACGAGTACGGTGAAGACATGGAAGAAGTGCGCAATTGGAAGTGGCCGTTCGCGTTGCCGAAAGAGAAGAAAGGCTGGTCATAGACCCGTGAATATTCTCGTATTCAATGCCGGCTCCAGCACATTGAAGGCAAGTCTCTTCAATGAAAATGTTTTCCTGAAGAAGGGCAGAGATGCTACGTCTCTTCTATTTGAAACAAATACAAAGGTAGCAGGGGGGGAAAGAGCGCCTTTCAAGAAAGCTGCATCCGGCGCCATACAGAAGATTCTCAAAGACTCAGGACAGAAAAAAGAATCAATCTCCATGGTTGGCCATCGCATTGTCCATGGTGGCACGAAGCTTCGCGCTACGACCGTCATCGATAAAGGTGTTATTGAAGAGATCGAATCACGCATCGCACTTGCTCCTGCGCATAATCCCAACGCCTTAGGATGCATAGATGCCGCCCAATCGTTCTTCGGAAAAGAGATACGGCAGATTGCTGTTTTCGACACGGCCTTCCACAGAACAATTCCTGAGATGCGCAGTCTTTATCCTGTTCCCCATGAATGGACTGAAAAGTTTGAGATCAGGCGCTATGGATTTCATGGTATCAATCATGCTTATTGTTCCAGGCGCGCCGGCGAGATGTTGCCGGACTCGGCAGAGAGAATAATCATTTGCCATCTGGGCAATGGATGTTCGCTATCAGCAGTTCTTCACGGTGTCTCCGTAAACACCACAATGGGCTTTACACCCCTTGAAGGTCTTATGATGGGCACCAGATGCGGTTCCATTGATCCGGGCATTATCTTGCATTTGATCAATAACGAAAAATTTGACGGCGAAAAACTGGACGAGATTTTGAATAAGAAATCCGGTCTTTTGGCGGTTAGTGGCAAGACCGGCGACATGAGGGAAATACTGGAGGCAAGAAGCGGACATGACGAGAAGGCGGCGCTGGCATTCGACATGTTCATCGACAGGCTTTCTCACTATATCGCAGCCTTTACCGCGTCGCTCGGCGGTCTTGACACCTTGGTTTTCACTGGCGGAATTGGTGAGCATTCCGCGGAGGTTCGCCAGTCCGTGGTCGAGAATCTGACCTATTTAGGCCTGAGATTAGATGCTCAAGCAAACAAAGATGCGGTCGGCGACGATACTGCCGATGCCACCATCTCAGCTAAGAATTCAAAAGTTGCGATTCTCAAAATTCGTGCCGGAGAAGATTTCGAAATTGCACGGCAGTGCTTCGAATTTGCGAGTGCTCAAGTGTTTACGTCTTGGCCTTAGTTTTGCACTTTGATGTTTCGGAAGCTTAAGCCTTTTAGGCTCTAATTGCTTTTTGCTTGCATCGTGCGATATATGCGCGAGTATTGGCAATAGTTTTGCCAGCCACGTTCAATTTGCCCGCGATCGTCTTCGCTCAGTTGTCTGACGATTTTGCCGGGAACGCCCATAACCAGGCTATATGGCGGAATCTCCTTGCCGGGCGATACGACCGCACCTGCCGCTACGATCGAACCATGGCCTATGACTGCGTGGTCCAGGACCACCGCGCCCATGGCGATCAAACAATCTGACTCGATGCGGCATCCGTGTAAGATGGCGCCGTGACCAACTGTCACTCGTTCTGCAACGTACAATCCATGCCTGCCGGTGACATGCAACATGCACCCGTCCTGGATATTCGTGTTCTCGCCTATCTCGATTGAATTGATATCGCCACGCAAAACGCTGTTGAACCATACGCTTGCGCCGGCAGCGATTTTCACTCTACCGATCAAAACCACGGTAGGTGCAATATATGCGTCTTCGGCGACTTGGGGTTCGTGTCCTTCGAAAGGAATTAGCATGCCATTCATAAGGAAGAGTCTAGCGCAATAAAAAGCTAGCAAAAGCTTGCTGAACTCAATAAAAGAGGATTTCCTTCATCTGAATTGTGAACCTAAGGCAACTAAACGTCATGCAATGGCGACTTTCGGGCTGCAAAGATGTTAAAATTATCAACTGGAGCAAAGGAGACGTCACACATGCCCGTATACGACCAGCCCATGCGTAAGCTTCTTGGAATCCTCTCGCCTACTATTTCTTGGCTTAATGAAAAAGGATCAGTGGACGTGAATTCCGTTCCAGAGAATCATTTAGAAGCTATCAAGCAGTTGGAACGTATAGGCGTTGTACATAAGCGCAATAACCGTTGCTACGAATTGCAGAAGATTCGCTTGAAAAAGCTTATGGGCAATTTGGGAATCGAGCAGCTCGTTAATCCCGAGCCGGCTGCTGCGCCTGTCGAATTGAACTGAACCTGAACTAGACTATTTTTACAGATATTGAATTACGAGCGCTGCGTTCGTTGGAGTGGGACAAGCTCTTGGAGTTCCTCTCGCAGGAAGCTGAAAGCAAACGCGGAAAGGATTTGTGCCGCCAGGTTTTGCCAGGGCGCGAACGGGCGATTGTAAACGTTTTGCTGGCAGAGTCGGATGAAGCGCTGGCTCTTATCAATCAAAGAACAGGAATGTCCTTCGAGCGCTTGCCTGAGCTTGATGAAACCTTGAATAGGCTTGATTCTCAGGCAGTTCTCTCGGAAAGCGAATTGCATTTCTGCCGCAGCACAATGACTTTGTCGCGTCAGTCGAAAAGATCTCTTTCTTTGCTTGACAATGAAGCCTTTCCTGCATTGCGCAATTACCTGCCTGCGCTTGCACTTTTCGATCAGTTGCTAGGAGAACTGAATGAGATGCTCGATGAGAGCGGGAAAGTGAAAGATGATGCCACGCCGCATCTAAGAGGTTTGAAAAGTGAAGTCAGACGTCTTGATTCAAAAATCAAAGACGAATTGAACAAAGTCATTCACTCTCAGACTCAATCAAAAGCTCTTCAGGAGCCTATTTATACACAGAGAAATGGACGCTATGTTTTGCCGGTCAATGCTGCGCAACGTCATGTCGTTCCGGGCATCGTGCACGATAGTTCGCAGAGCGGGCTGACTGTATACGTAGAGCCCATGCCTGTTGTCGAGCTGGCAAACAAGTTGAGAATTAAAGAAGCGGAGATAGAACACGAGATTGCTCGTATTCTTGCAACTTTGTCTCAACTGGTGTATGCCGGTCGTGATGAGCTTTCTCAATCTTATGTCGCATTGTCGGAACTGGATGCGATTTTTGCGCGGGCTCGCTTTGCCACTAAATACGATGGCATTAAACCTGAGTTGAATGATGAAAATCGTTTTGAATTCATCAATGCTCGTCACCCTCTTCTCATTCTTCAGTCTGGCAAGGAGAAAGTAGTTCCTAATACCGTTAGTTTGGGCGGTAAGGAAAGAACACTTGTAATAACAGGCCCAAATACCGGCGGCAAGACGGTACTTCTCAAGACAATCGGACTGCTTTCGATGATGGTTCGAACAGGTCTGCTGATTCCCGTTTCGCGTGGATCGAAGGCCGCCCTTTTTACGGAAATTTTTGCCGATATCGGCGACGAACAATCACTGGCACAGAGTCTTTCCACTTTCTCTTCTCACATGACGACGATTGTTGATGTTGTGAGAAGTGCATCGGTTGGAACTCTCGCTTTGCTCGATGAAATTGGGGTAGGAACAGATCCACGAGAGGGAGCGGCGATTGCGCGTTCCGTTTTGGAACACTTGAATGACTCCGGCGCCGTTACCGTCAGCACTACTCACTTTGGCCAGTTGAAGACACTTGCCTACAATTTGCCAGGCATGGTCAATGGCAGTCTGGAGTTCGACGAAGCCACGCTATCTCCCACTTATCGGCTGCGTACAGGCATACCCGGAAGCTCCAAGGGGATTACGATTGCCCGTCGATTGGGTCTGGATGAAAAACTGGTTGAGCTGGCAATTTCTTACTTGGATGTCGCCGATACAGTTATCGATGAAACGGTCGCCAGATTGGAGGAAAGAATCAAGGGGCTGGAGTCGAAAGAAGCACTGGCGCAAGAAAAGCTGAGCGAAGCAGAAAGATTGAGTCAAGAATTGCAGGCTGAGATTGACCGAGAAAGGGAGCAAAGCGAAGAGACACGCCAGAAGCTCGCCGCCGCTCTGAAAGAAGAATTTACTGTAGCTTTTGAGTTAATCAAAGATACGATCAGGAATTTGCAGAAGGAACCAAGTATCTCCGGCGCCCAGAAGGCAAAGGAGAAGATGGAGCAACTCAAGAAAGAACTCAACTGGCTGGACGCTCCTGTCAAAAAGGGAGCAGAGGCGGCACCAGTCAAGTTCAAAGTCGGTGACCGAGTGTCTGTTGTCAGTCTCAACCAGAAAGGCGTAATCGAGGAGCTGCCTGAAGGTATCGAGAGTAATCCGCGCGGAATTGTTGTAGTTAGGGCAGGGGCGGTCAAGCTCAAAGTACCAGTAAGCGATATAAAACGCATATCGGACGGTGGCGGCAAAGCCGAGAAGGGCTCAGGCGGGTCAGTACACAAAGGAAGAGCGACTACACCGGGCAGGGTTTATCGCAATGAAACCGATGTTTTTGTTCGCACTGACAGAAATACTCTCGATTTACGTGGCGAAAGAGTGGATGCTGCTCTAATCAAGTTGGAGCAATTCCTTGATGCCTGCCTGCTTTCCTCTGTCAGTCCAGTAATGATAATCCATGGGCACGGCACAGGCGCAGTGAAAGAAGCGGTGCGTCAATTTTTGTCGAATAGTAACTATGTTTCGAAATTCAGACCAGGTGAGACTTACGAGGGTGCCGACGGTGTGACCGTCGCGGAATTGTAGTCTAGCAACTGCGTATTTCTCCCATCCTGGCGTGAAAAATTTTGTCCAGAATGGCAGCCGCATGTATAGAAGCAAGGGACTGCACCTAAGCCAGGTCGTCCCGACTTAACCCTTGCGGAATCGAATCAGCCAATTCAGGTTAATTTTTGCGCCAAGCGGTCGGGCTCTACGTGGTTTTCCCACATACAAATAAGGGAATGATACTTAAGCTGAGTGCAGCATTGGTGCTCCTTTCAGTCGCGTGAGGTTGTCAAGATGGTCGAAGGGAATGTCGTTCCCGGCAAGGACGAGATCGGCGAAAGACGGGACGTTGTGGCAGAAAACAACGTTCAGCCTGCAGCCGACAGATGGCAGGAAGACTATCAGCGTACGGTAGGTTTCCAGCCTCAGGATGGGACAGGAGACCGCCAACAGGTTGCCGGTTATGACCGCAGCTTGGGTTATGACCGCATTGCTGTCGGTAACACGGCGCTCGGTCAACGCATCGACAACATCACCAACCTTCTGGCGATGGGCGAGCGCTCCGCCGGAAGCCTTCAGGATGTCAACCGCTATTACGGCAGAGCACAGAAAGAAGCGGATGATCTTTTTAGCGTAGCCGCTCAGAATGTCATGAAAGGTCGCGAAGACTATCGCGCCATCCTTGCAGCGCAGAGCCCGCAAGAAGTATTCCAGGGCGTCGAAGCCTCGATTCAAAAACAAGCACAAGCTATCCAACAGCAATTGCAGCAAGAAAGAGATCCTGCGCGAGTAAGAAGACTCGAGCAGATTCTTGCTATGGAGCAAGAACGCGCGCAGACTCTCGAGCGCATGAAGCAAACGCAAAATCCGCAGGAATTGAACCGCCTATTAATGTACGACGCGTTCAGTGCTCAGCGTATAGATCTGTCTCAGAAGATGTTGAACGAGAGAGATCCTAATCAAGTTCGTTTGATGGCTGAAGCCGAACAAAACCTGCACACAGTGCAGCGTGCGCCAGGCTTTACCCGCGCCAACTATGGCATGCTCTTGATGCGCATGGGTCAATACGATCCAACTAGACCGGACAATGCTGCGTTGCGTGCATTGCAAGATGCTGCTTCTGTTGATCCGGAAATGGTACCTAATCCTAATAGTACAGATCCGGCACGCCGCATGGGCGACCCTAATTTCATGCGCGTCGCATCGGAAATAACTCGCATGCGTCCGGAAGACCCGAGATTTGCTCAAGCCATGGCCCCTATCTTTAATAGGGATGTGAATCGTTCGCCTGCACCGCTCCAAGCGGCAGAAAATATCAATCCGAATGCACGCTATTCACAAGTTCAAGAACAACCCTATCAACCTGCAAGAGACGGCGCCAATCGACCACTCGAACAGACCCGGGTAACCGATCAGAGCCAGGGCGTCACTCCTCTGGTCAACGGAAAGACTCCTTTCCAACGCGTTCAGGAATTGGGCAAAGTCGCTGATGCACAAGGTTTGACACCTGATGTCCGTCAATCTTATGCGTCCATCATTCAAGATTCCGATAAAGGCACTTCTCCTCGCGTAGCCGAATTGCAAGCGCAATTGGCTCAGCTCGAGCAGAGACAACAAGCGCTCGCGCAGAAGGTCGATGAAATTCAGAAGAGTCCGGAAATTGCTCAGCTCGTGCAGTCGGGCATGGCAAAACTCAAGGCTCGCCCTGAAGCCGAACAACAGCAATTGAAGACTCTTACCGAGCAATTGCAAAAAACTCAAGATAAGGCAGAGCGCGAAAAACTGTTGGGCGATATCAATAAGATCTGCCCTGAGTTCGTGCAGGTGACCAAACTGCTCGAAGAAAAGCTCAAGCCGTTTACCGATGAACTTACACAGATTCAAACTCAAGGCTCTGCCCTTGCCAATGACCTGGTCGGTGAAATGAATCAGTCGTCCGCTACTCGCATGGAATTTGCCGAGAAGCTGATGAAGTCTGACAAGCCGGAAGACAAAGAGATGGCAAAGCAATTGCTCATCGAATCTGTCGCCAAGGCTAAGCCGGAGCAACGTGAAGCATTCGCTCAATATGCTCAGAGCTTGGGTCTCACAAAGCAAGAGCTGGAAGCAGGCCTGGCCAAAGTGCCGCAACAGCAAGTCGAGCGCGCTTCCACTCAACAGCAAGGCGTTGAGCCCACTGGTGAGAGAACTGGCGCCGGCAAACTGATCGACGAAAACAAGAAAGCCTTTGATGCTGCTCAAGACAAGAAAGCCAAATTGGCTGAGATGCAAGAGTCATTTAAGAAGGCAATTACTGACGCCGACAAAGAATTTGCTGATGTAGAGACACGCTACAACCAGCTGGATGCTGCCCACACTAAAGCCGCCAATGAAATGCCGGCCGAAGACAAAGCAAAATTCCAAAAGATGCTGACAGCGGGTACTCCCGAAGCCGAAAAAACGGCCCTTCAGCAAGAGCTGATGACCAAGTACGCAAATATCGTTCAGATGGAAACAGAAATGAAAGCCATCAAGGACGGTGCCTTGGATCTGGCTCTCAATAGATTTGAAGCACGTTATGAATATGCTCGTGCGTCCAACTTGGGCGGCGATGATGCCACAGCGAAGGCCATGCTTTCCGAAGGTATCAAGACTTTGACCAAGGATGTCGGAACCGACATTACCGCTAAGGTGATGGAGGATCCCGGCGTTGCCGACCTGGCTAAGAAAGTCGGAGTAGATGCAGCCGTATTGATGCAACAAGCTGCAGCCGAAGCTCAGACGGCTCAACCTGGTGCAGACACCACCGGTGGCGCCACCGGCGACTTGCAAGGTACTCTGCGCGTAGCTAATGCTCGCATGCAGAAAGGCGATATAGCCGGAGCCAAGCAAGCTTACGAACAAGCCATCAAGATGGTTGATGCTTCTTTCAATCCGGAAGAAAACAACAGAAAGATCAAAGAAGCACAAGACCTGCTGGAGAAAGGCAACCTCACAATCGAACAGCGCCTGCAAAAACAGCAGGAAGTGGCCTCTTACTTCAACCAGGCCTATCAAGCATTCGATATAAGAAGCGGTTATGCCAGAATTCTGGCTCACCCGAATTACAACCAAAACGCAGCTGCAGAAGTGGCATTCAAAGACGCAATCGCTGCAGCAGACCGCGTTCCTGTTCAAGCAATGAAACGCCAGATGGGCTTGCTAGCCAACGACATCGGCACTTTCCAAACTGCATACGAACAAGCCACCGGCGACAGAAAAACTCAGATCGAACAAGCTCAAGCTTTCTTGTCCGAGTTCTCCAATACACTGAATGGTCAAACCACAGGTGGTGGACCGGCAGCAGACAAAGCGTGGATGAACACGCAAATCAATGCCAGAAAAGATCTGGCTTCCTTCTACGTCAGACTCGTAACTGATGTCGATGAGCAGGGGCAGCCGATCATCAAAGCGGACGGCACACCAAGATACGTGCCTGATGCGTCGAAAGTCTTCAAGCCCGAAGAAGGCATGAAGGCGATTGATGACGCCAAAGCGAAGTATAAGGAACTGCACGGAACTGATCTCGACAAAGATCCAGCCAAAGATCCGACTCTGGCAATTCTGGCCAAGGGCATCTATGACAACAGCCCAGCCGAATTGCAGAAGAAATATCAGAACGTCTCACGTTATTGGGACGAAGCGAAAGCCAGTATTCCGACATTGATCGCCGGCGTTGGCACAGCTGTTTTGCTTTCCAAATTCAAGCCTGTAGCAGGACTGATAAGAGCAGAAGCCTCATTAGGCTCCAAGGCTCTCGGATGGGGAACTGCCCTTGCCGGCGGTTCTACAGCTGCAACTTTTACGCACCACACGATGATGAACAACGTGTTCGGTCGCGAGGACAATACCTGGGGCAGAAGTATCGCCGCCGGTACAGGTCTTACTCTGGGCGGCGTCGGTCTCATGAAAGTACCGAAATTCTTGTTCCGCAACGCCGATGATGTAGCTATGGCTTCCGTCATTGAGCGCGGCGGCGCAGGCGGTGTGAGATTCACTCAAGCAGCCGAAGGCGTGCCGGCAAGGATCATGAACCTTGATGAGTTGAAGGCTGCCAAAGACCTTCTTGGCACGAAACAAGCCACCATGACTGCCGAAGCATTCGCTGCTGAAGGCAAGCAACTCGATGCCTTGATCCGAGCCAGCCAAAATCGCGATGCTCTCTGGGCATTGCAAGCCGGCAAGAATGGCGCCAAGTTGAGAGGTGGTTTCGATGCTGAATTGGCTAGAGCCGCAACCGGCGCAGACAAAGCTGCGCTCGTCGACAGATTGGGCGGCGCCGTCAAGAAATTCGCACCGGAATTGAGACTCGCTCAAGAAGCACCTAAATACAGTGAAATTCTGGCGCAAAGAGGCGGCATCGTCGTTAAGGATCAGGCTGTTGTTGAAAAACTGATTGCGGCTGATTTGCCAGTGATCAGAACGGCGGCTGGCGAGAACGTTCTGGCGATGAGAACGGCAGCCGAAGTGGAAGCTGCATTAAAAGCAATCCCAAGTATCGAGCCGAAACTGCTTGGTGCTAAGAATCTGAAGACTGCAACGGCTCAAGCGACCAAGTTGCTTGATGATTTGGCTGCCACGGGACTCAAGGGTGACGATCTACTCGCACCTGCCTTGAAGAATGCAACTCTGGAAAATCAGGCTCAGTTGAATCTTCTGCGCAATTTGGTTCCCGAAGCAGCTGCTGAAGCAAAATTGGCAAGCCGTTTCGGTGCAGCCGCTCAACTGCAAAGAGAAGGTCTGCTATCCAAGTCGTACGGCTTTGCCACCGGCAAGTTCGGCGCTCCGACAATCGGCTTGACTGCAGGTTTCGGACACGAAGCTTATAGCGCTAACGCAGAAAACAGAGATTTCAGCCTCGGTAACGCAGCAATGAAATCAGCGTTGGTTGCCGGCGGACTGTGGGGCGGAGGCAAGGTGGTCGAGTACGGTCACGGCTTATTCAAACCGATGGGTGCCAAGACATTCTCTGATATCAGCCACTCTCGCTTTATGGCAGGTTCCTTGGGTGGGACTTCCTTCTACGCGGGCTCGAATTATCCGACCGCCTGGCAGCATATGTATGGCGGTGAAGGCAATCTCGATCCGAAGACAGGCAAGCCATACGAGTTCAACTTGAGCAACGCCATTGTCGCTCCAGCCTGGAAAAATGCCGGAGACAACATCTTCGTCAGCTCCTTCCTGCTCGGCGGTATGGCTGCTAAGCCTGGTCAAGCACTTTTGGCTCAAGCTCCTTGGGCCAATTCGAGAATGCTTTGGAAGCCGTTCTCTGCAACCGGTCACCTGTTTACAGGCAATACCTGGAACTACCTGGGTGCACGCTCCATGCCGCTTCTTGGCGAAGTCGGACCGGCGTTGAGCACCAACATGGCCATGGGTCAATTCGATCTGCTCAACAATCTTTCCAACAGAGATGCCGGTCGCCAATACACCGACGCTCTGAAGATGCAAAACGAGGCCATCACAGACGAATCGCAAGAATCGATTGTGAAGCGTCAGCAAGAACTGTTGAAGCAGCAAGAGCAGCAAAGACAGCAACAGCAGCAACAACAGCAAGAACAACAAAAAGCTGACCAGCAAAAGAAAGAGAACCCGCAACCGGGAACCGAACAAGGTGCCGTAACGCCACGTGCAGAAAATACCGATTTGACCGGCGGCGCACCGCAATAGAATGGTGGCTTCTGCTTGCGTAGAAGCCACACTGAATCCAAAAATAAGTGGAGGACAATCATCAAAATACAGTTATATTAGAGATAAGAATTTTTATCCGGAGATTCCTAAAATAGGAACCTCTGGATAGCTACTTAAGGGACCCCAGGAAAGCAATTGAAAAATGGAGATT
>DTSE01000026.1 GCA_012965515.1 Candidatus Melainabacteria bacterium
TTGGATTTTCGGAGACGCGCTCATCAGGACGTCGTCTGCTCGCTCCACCTAGCATTAGCATTGCAGCAATCGCAATGTCTGCGCCTGGGATGCAGCGTTCGCCGCGAACAATCAGGTCAGGTGTAGGTTGACCTTTCACTTGCGGAACGATAGGCGCTGGAATCTCTGCGCGCTGCCCCGCCATGTTCGCCACAATCTGAGTTGAAACCTGCGTGTCTGCGCCCGAATTTAGAGTCTGTTTTCCAGTGTTGAAGTTGATTGCGGCGGAGGCGGTGCGCGTCGGCTTTGCGCCAACTTCATCTTGCGCAAACGTGGTCTGTTTTTCGCCGCGTTTTGTTTGTGTTGAATCTGATGTTCCATGTCCTAGATTCTGAGCTTCTACCGTCCTATCCGGCATTCTTCTTGCGGCACCGGCGGCGATGATCAAACTTGCAAGCAGGAATTCTCCACCGACATAACGATCTGCGGTCGACTTAACGGCACCGGACATGAGGGTTTCGAACGAACGGGAAATATCGCCTTTGCCTTGTGGTTTGAGAGCTGCAATCAGCTCTTGAGGTGTCTTGCCTGTGAGCGGCGAAACACGCGGCTGCAGGCTGGTTTCCAATTCGGAAACTTGAGGAGACTTAGAAGAGCCGACTTTTGGCTGCAATCCATTTTCCAAAATCTGTGATTGTTGTCCATTCTTGAATGGTGCAATCTGCTCTGGCTGCCTGACGCTGCTGGTGGTAATCTCGCCCTTCAGCTTGAGTCCAGGTTGAACATCCTGCGTCTTAGACTGCGTTGCGAATTGCCCCTCTTGCGCTCTGTTGGTAACTTCGAGTCGTCCTTCGTTTGGCTTTAGTGAAATTGCTGGTTGATTCTCTTGCGCCTTCAGTTGCGCACCGGAAGCGATTCTGTCGGCTTGTCCTCGCAATTGCGTGTCTGCAGCGAACTTTTCAACTTGTGCGATTTGGGCTGTTGTTTTAGTAAATTTCGCTGGCAGTTCGGCTAGAGGAGTAGTTTCTGCGACCAATCGTTTGTTTAGTTGCGCAAATTCTGGACGCGAAATTTCTGGACGCAAAATTTCTGGGCGCAAAATTTCTGGGCGCGAAATTTCTGGGCGAGGAATTTCGGGACGAGAAAGCCCCGGGCGTGAAAGCTCTGGGCGAGAAAGCTCTGGGCGGGATAGACCCACCTGTAATCCTGTCTCAGCGCCTTGCGTAAATTTTTGAGATTGCTTCAGCGCTGCCGATTGATCTCCACCGCGTGTCACGGGTGAGAAATTGCTTGTGCCATTGCCTGTAGTGGCAGAAGTAAGTTCTTGTCGGCGAGTAAAAGTCTGCTCCTGCTGTGTGACAAAGTTGGTGGTTGGGCTTTCTTTGCCCGCAAGCGCTTGTTCGAATTTTGCAGTGGGGGGTTGTGGAACATGAAGGAATGAAGTGACGCCCTGCTCCGGCTTAGGCGCGGCAATCGTGCCTCCAATGTTCGCTTCAACCGATCTGTTCAGGCGGGTAGTGGAAGCGTCGAATGCATCGCTTGCGACTTTCGCCCTGACGGGCTCGAAACTTTGATCGCTGAAAAACTGCTGGTTTACAGCTCCTACACTCTTTTTCAGTTCGCCGGTTTCTATTGGCGTTTGAATTTGATGTCCTTGTTGAACCTGATGCAGAGGTAGCCCACTGCTGCCCATCTTGGAAAGCACTTCGGCGTTTGCACCACCGGAACCATAGGTGCCGCCCGACTGCAAGCCGAGTTTTTCAATAGGCGCAGCAACTCTTTCAGCGCTGATTCCTGTTTCTGCATTCAGCTTTTGCCCGAGCTGAAAGTGCGGTCCGTCTGATTTGGAAACGAAATTTGCAGAACTGCTGCCCTGATCAAATTTCTTTTCGACCACCGAGTTTTCTGAAGCAATTCTCTGGTCCACTGAAAGTGATTGGGTTAGTTCCTTCTTGCCTACGAAAACAGGCTCAGCTGCAACATTTTTCTCGAAAGGAACAGGGTCGCTTACGCCTTTTTTGGTTAGAAAAACGTGTTCGCCTCCGCTAGTGCTTCCGATTCTTGCGTATGGCTCGGCAAACTCTTTCTTCGTCGCCACCTCGCCCTTCGACTTGAGAGGCGTGATTTGCAGCATTCCATCTACCGGTTCTTCAATGACTGTGCGTGCCATTGAACTTGAGCCGAAGCGCTTGGGCGCGCCGAATTCGACCTTCTGATCGCCCGATTGAACCGATGTTTCTGTCCCTTTCACGGCGTAGCGAACAAACTCTTCGCCGCCCATCAATTCGTCTTTTTTCTTCTCGCCTTTCAGCAACTCCATTGGCTGCCACGGTGAACCCGTGGACGCCGAAGTAACTGACTCTTCAAAAGGAGCCTTCTGATTGGACTTGAGACTAGTAAGGTCGGCGCCTTGGCCGGCGACCGGTTCTTCAAAACCCATTCTTTTCGATTTAGAGGGGAAAAACGAGTGCGAAGTACACTCTCGTTTAGTGTATATCCGTAGTTCTTGTTTTCAAGACACAAAAAAGCAAAAAACTTCGCCAAAACATTAATTCATGACAACCGGGTCAAGCGTTCACAGGTTCAAGCGGATGCCGAATCTCAACGAGCGTTCCTTTTCCAGTTTGCGGGTCGGGTGAAAGCCATGCGACTGCGGCCCCGATTAGGGCGGCTCGAAGTCTCATATAGCGCAGCCCACGGGAGTCTGCCATGCGTTCTGAGGGGATGCCTGTGCCATCATCTTTGATGCGAATTAGCAACTGGGATGTCTCGATTTCCATGGAAATGCTCACCCGTTTTGCTTTTGAGTGTTTGCATGTATTGGTTATCGATTCCTGAATCAGTCGATAGAGTAACTGTTGCTCCACTTGGGACAAGCTTTTCAGTGCTTTTGAATCGGCTTTGTTTTCAAAGTTAATCATGTAGCCTGCCCGCTGCCCTCCCCTTTCCAGGCATTCTTCTGCCGCAGAAGCCAGACCAAAGTGCTCTAGAACCACTGGAGAGAGAGCATCCATGATGTTCCTTATCTCAACCATCGAGCTATCCACCCCGTCGAGTATTTCCTTGGGCAGCTCGTTGTCGCCGGTTTTGCCAAACTTGTCTATCTTTGTTTTCAGAGATTTCAAATCGTTCAAAACCTGGTCGTGCAGGTCCGCTGCAAGCAATCGACGCTCCGTTTCATCTTGCTTTACGAGAGTCATTCTCGACTCGAGAAGCTCTTTCTCTCGCAGTTTCAGCTCCATCAGCTGAGTTTCTGTTCGGCGTCGCCTCTCTTCCAGCGTCTTCAAAAAACAACCGGCAGTTGTTCCGAAAATAGCTGAAACAACAAGCATTGCGGGCTTTACTGCTAAGGGCAGGAAGAAGCAGACGAATCCGGAAAGAACGATCAGAAGCAACGAAATCTGAAAGAGAACAATGATGCGGACAGGACCTTTCAAGGCATAGCTGGCGGCTCCGGCTGCAAACGCTGCCAGACTGGACACGCACAACATGAAAATTTCCGATTTGCTATCCGTGCCCGTGTGCTCAGTCACTCCGCCGAAGAAGGAGAACATATTCTGTACTGATGTTGCTAGTTCTAGCGAAAGCTTGCCTTCGTCAACGCCGATGCCTCCGGTTAATAGGCGGGCGAGCAGGGCCGATAGGACAGCTGCCGCTGCCATTCTTAGAAGGCGTCTTTGCCTGACATTGGTCTGTAGGATGGGCGATTGCGTCATTTTGGAAATTTGTTTACCCAATTCTAGCTCACCTGAGGTCGGGAACTTGGAGGTTCGAGCGCGGTCGGAAAGTACAGCAAACATGAACTTGAGGTGAACATGAAAAACAGCAAGCAACCGGCGAAACCCTCGGGCGAAGAGTGCGATTATATGCATCCCGAAGACTGCGAAGAGCAGTCGAAAGACGACCTGACAGAAACAAAGAAGTCCGTGCAAAAGAAAGCAGACGAGTTTATTGAAGACGAGAACGAAAGCGTCGAGAACGAAAGCTAAGCGTCTCGATAATTTCTTCGGTGCAATATGTTATTGAAATTCTGCGTATTGTTCGGGAATTCTGTGTTGCGATTTTGGCACTGTGGTGTGCATATATAAAGGTAGGACTGGAGCGGGTTTTCGCGAGTTTGGCAGCACAAAAAAATAACAGAAAAGACTCAAGCAACTTGCAGATGGCGAACAAAGTTTGCATGTTAAAAAGAGAAACTGGGCACATCTTCAACAAGGCCTCTTGAGAAAAGGATGTGCGGTGATTAAATTCGTTCGTTCTGCAGCAGCGCAGTTTTTGGTGTGCCTGTCAATATCATTTGCCTGTCCTTTAGTGGCAATTTCGGCGACTCCGGAAGAGCGGGCATTTGTCAGTGATGTGCATAAGGCGATGGTCGCCGACAACTGGCAAGAGTGCAACGCTTTAGCCGAACTGTATTTGCGCAAGTACAAGGCGCATCCACTAGCAAATGCCGTTAAAGGCTATGTGCTTGTTCAGCTGGGAGAGGACAAAAAGGCGCTGCAGTATTTCGATAACGCGATTAAAGGTGGCGCCGTCGAATTGCCTTCGTCTGTCGCTGAAGCGCATGCCAATAACATCTGGTCTCTTCGTGGCTATGCGTTGATGCGTAGTGGAAAGTTCGCGCAGGGCATCAAAGATCTCGAAAAGTCGCTCGAGATAAAACCCAAGATTTGTCTCGACATTCTCAATCAACGCATCGACTGCATCAACATTGGTACTGCTTACAAGAAATTGAATGAGACGCAAAAATCCGTCAGCTACATAAACGCCGGCGATTTGATGAAGAAGCAGTATCACCACATTTTCTATCCCACCATTAAGTCACCAGCTGAAGCGAAATATAACGCGAGCAAGCTTTTGCCTGAGATGAAGGGCGATCCCCGGTCGAACATACTTTCGTGCAAGTTTGCTGCGTATCAATTCTATTTGAAGAATTGGAGCGAAGCCGTTAAGTATCTGGATAAAGCAATTTCCGCAGAGCCTTATTTGATGCCTGCTCGCTTGCTTCGAGCGGCGTCTTTGAAAGAACTTAAGCGCAACGCTGATGCGAAAAAGGATCTTGATGTGATTTTGCAAACTCGCGATAAATCAGGCGTAAACGTTTGGGAAGTTGATCAAAAACAGTTGAACGAGGTTTTGCGAAAATAGTGCAGCCTATTAAATCGTCTTTCCTCCGCGCATTTGCAGGACTTATGTTTGGATTGCTTCTTTTGCATCCTCAATCTTGTTTTGCAAAAGGCGGTGCGCAGAATGCTGACTATTCGGCATTTGAGAAGCAAATTCACTCGTATCTTGATACATCTTCTTGGTCGAAATGCGTCAGCGCCTGCGATGCATATTTGGCTAAACACCGTGGTGATACCGTAGTGCGAGCAATGAGAGGATACGCTCTTGTGCAGAGCAATCGAGACGCCCAGAGTCTCGATGATTTAACCGCGGCAATCAATGCTGGTCTCGTAGAGGTTCCGCCACCTCTGATACTAGAGCACAATAACAGTCTTCGCTCTCTGCGCGGATTTGCGCTTATGCGCGTCGGTCGCCTGAAGGAGGGCACGGCTGACATCGAGAAGTCACTTGCCTCTCCAATTCTTCTTGTATCCGAGTATTTGAACCGGAGTATCGACTACAAAAATCTCTACGCTGCGTATAACAGGCTAGGCGATCGTGTCAAGGCTCAGAAGTCCGCAAAAGCTCTTTCTGACATGGAAAACCAACTGCAGAATACTCTGCAGCCACGTGTATACAACGAGGCCGATGCTAAAGGAATGGTTGCGAAGTTGACACGTGAATGCGCTGCCAATCAGAATTCCAGCATTCCACTGACCAAGTTGGCTTTCTATCAGACCGTCGTCGCTG
>DTSE01000027.1 GCA_012965515.1 Candidatus Melainabacteria bacterium
ACAAGCAACCGCTCGCCATCAGGCATCAATGTAATTTCGCCAGGGAAGTCGAGATCGATAGGCAGTTTAATTTCTTCGATTTTCGCCTTTGTCTTAAGATCAATGACCCAAATGCTGTTGTCCTTTGCGTTGGCGACAAACAGTTTCGTCTCATCGCCATTCAATGCTACGCCAGTTGGCGACGTGCCGGTCGCAAACTTGTGTACGACGGCTTTCTTTGCCAGGTCGATAACGCTTACGGTGTTAGCTCCTTTACTAGCCACGAAAGCGAGCTGGCTGTCTTTGCTGACGGTCATGAAGCCGGGCGTTGGTCCAATTGGAATCGCAGCCACCATGCGATTATTTTGAGTGTTGAGCATCGTCAGAACACCGGCAGTCGAATTGAGCACAAGCAGGTGACTACCGCTGGGAGTGACAGCAAGACGCCCAGGACCAGCAGGGACTTTCGTCCTCAAAAGTACTCGCCCGGATGGAAGTTCCAAAACTGCAATCTGATTGGTAGCACTTTCGGAAACATACAGGAGTTTGCTTTGCTTGTGAGCCGCAACACCTTTGGGCGCACACTTTGTAGGCAGATCAATCTGACCCAGGAAGACGCGCTTGGTCGGATCGAATTGAAGAATTCTATGTTTGGTTTGATCCGCGACATAAACAATGCCGCCAAAATAGGTGATACCGCAAGGAGTGCCTTCAGTCGGAAACTCATCGATCTTTGCAAATGACTTGTCGTCAATTAGCGCAAGTTTTCCGCAACTTGGGGAAGTTGCAATTACCACGCCTGCACCTTTGGGATCGGGCACGGACTCTTCGACTGTCGCCTGCTTAGCGATTGAGAGGTCGTCGATGATGTTGACCGCCACATCGCTACGAATTGATTTTAACGATAATGGCAGAACGAAGCCATCCGGCACCAGTAGATCGGATGGGAATTTAGAAGCAAGAAAGTGTTTCTTTGCCTTTTCACTCACATCATGTGGCAGCTTTAGCGTGCGGTGAGGTCCTTCTTTAACAACGCGAATGAAAGACCAACCGCTCGGAAAGACGATGAGATCAGGTTTCCCTTCATGCGGAAAAACAGCCAACGGGGAGGAACCCTTAGTTGGCTGAAATCCTGCCGGTGGCATCAAAGGAAGATACAAATCACCAGCGCCCGTTTGCAGCGAACCGTCCAGACGAAACAATTTCACAGCAGGCATATGCGCGCCGATTTGTGCTTTCAAATCAGCTGGCAAACGCGTTGCCAGAGCATATGGAGAGGAAAAGCCAATCGCCGATATCGCTACTATAGCGGCGATTGCAATCCTTCCGATTTTACTGTTGCGTCTCACCATTTTTAGGTCTGAATGCATCAACAATTTTGTCCAAGAATGAATTGTCTTTGGTTTCTTCTTTCTTGTTTTTGTTTTTAGCGTTCTTGCCTGATTCCTTTTTTGAATCTGCTGCCGTTTCGCTCGAGCCCTTCTCGGCGTTCTCCTCAGAATGCTTACCAGAACTCTTCTCTTCGTCCTTTGCCGAGCTTTCAGAGTTCTTGTCGTTATC
>DTSE01000028.1 GCA_012965515.1 Candidatus Melainabacteria bacterium
GGTCACAACCACAATACAATACAATACTGCATGTGGTGGCCACATCCTGTTTGACGAATTTTGCATTGCAATGGCTCGCCGACAGGTGGTTGAGGACGAGATCGACGATGAGGACGACGAGAGTGATGAATTGGATGACTTGTCCGAGTTTACGCGGCAGTTCGTTGGTTCAGTCATTCAAAACAGATATGAAGTAGAAGAACCGATCGGGCGCGGGGGAATGAGTTCGGTTTATAGAGCGCGCGACATGAATAGTGGACAAAAGGTCGCCTTCAAAGTCATGCACGCGCATTTGCTCGATAATCCTGCCAATGTGCGCCGTTTTCGTCGAGAAGCGCAAGCTGCCAACAAAGTGCGGCATCCGCATGCTGTGCAAATCTTCGATGTCGGCGTAACTCCCAACGGCAGTCCGTACATCATTATGGATTATCTGGATGGTCCATCGCTATCCGACGTGATTGCCGAGAATGGAAAGCTGCCCGTCGAGAGATGCTTGAAGATTTTTATCCAGGCGTGCGAGGGCATGTCGCATGTTCATGAACTTGGTGTTTTACACCGAGACCTGAAACCCAGCAACATCGTTCTAGTGAAAGAAGGCGATGAAACAGACTATGTGAAAGTAGTGGACTTCGGAATTGCACGAGTTCTCGCTGAAGAAGCGCGCAGCACTTTGAGCAAAACACCTACAGGACACGCATTGGGAAGTCCGCCGTACATGAGCCCCGAGCAGTGCCGCGGACTGTCGGTGGACAAACGTGCCGATATTTATTCCATGGGTTGTCTGATGTACGAAGCGTTGACCGGACGCGTGCCTCTGGAAGGAGAGACCATCGTCGAGACGATGTACAAGCAAGTGCACGAGCTGCCAAAAAGTCTTGACGGAGTCGAGTCTGATGTTCGCGTTGTCGAGCGTCTGGAGAAGATCTTGTTCAAAGCATTGAGCAAAGATCCGAACAATCGGCAACAGTCGATGGATGAACTAAAGAAAGAACTCGAATCACTTCAGTTGAAAAAGACCCGTGGTTTTAAATCTCTTGCACTGGTTTCGCGAGAGATGCACGAAGTTCGACGCAAAATTTTCAACGTGCTGGGCTCTTCGAAAAAGCTCGTCATCAGCCTGCTTTGCGTTTTCGTGATTGTGCTTGGCGCCGGTGTGGCAATGTATTCTCCGCTCTATGGACTGGGTGCTGATCCCAGCGCTGTTGAGCGAGATATCGCAATTGAACAACCGAAGTCTTTGTACGCGGCTAAGCCTTCCGAGTTCAAGATAAAGGAAGAGTACTTCCGCACCAGGCGTAAACTCGCGCATCAAACGAGCGGCGAAAATAGTCCTGAAGGACTGGCAGTCGAGCGCATGATCGCTGAGTTTTACAAGTTGGCGGGTCGCTATAGCGAAGCACAACAGAAGTATCAGATGTGCCTGCAAATTGCAGGGAATATGAACCTGGCGAATTCTCTAGATGCCGCTGAGATTTGGATTGAGTGCGGAAAGTGCTGCATCCTAAACGGCAAACCGGAAATCGCTCAAGTTTGCGGGGCAAATGCATTGCACGTTCTCGAGCAGCTTTCCAAGCTTGGTGGTCAGGATAATCTGCGCGCGCTGGCGATCATGGTGGATGCATATCGTGGGCAAAAGTTGTACGCGAAAGCCGATGATGCTGCTCTTCAATTCATGAAAGTCTGGAAGGACAGCGGGCAGAGCAACATTTTGAGCAGTGAAATGGGTTACCCCTGCTTTTCTGTGGCGGAACATCTTCGGCAACGAAATTACAACGACATGGCTGACCCTCTGTTCAAGCAAGCGGCTGCGTGCTTCAGAGAGCAAGGTGACAAGGGGCGCTACAACTATGCGGTTTGTCTGAATCAGCTTGGCCTGGTGGAGATGACCCGCGGCAAGCCCGATCAGGCAAAGAAGTATTTTGACAAGGCGATTGTCTTTTTTAAGAAGGCAAAGGGCAAGGAAGACATATCCGTGGCCAAGGTGCTCTTTAATCTCAAGGATGCTGAGATGAAAACTGGCGACGTTTTCAATGCGATTGCCAATCGAGCCACAGCCAAGCGCATTTGGAATGACTGGGAGCAAAACACCCACGAACCGGGCTTGCCCTAGCGCCTGACAACCGGATTAATGTGAAATTCCTCCCGAGCCTGTGTAATTCCAACACAAATGGGTGATCTTCCTATGCAAGCAGTCTACAATTGGGTCCTCTTTTAGTTATTCAGGTGGTTATCAAGCGATGAGTGAAGCAGAAGGCGCCTCCGCAACGTGCGCTACATTTCTTGAGATGCTCAAGACACTTCCCTGGTGCAAACAAGGGACGGATGTACTGGTGGCAGTGCATAAAATCACACCGGAAATCATCGAAGTAATCAAAGACTTGGGCGCTAACGTATACCCGGGTGGCATTCACGTCAAATTGAATAAGTCGTTCTTGCACGATCTGCAAAACAAATTCGATGACGGGCAGCCACTGCCGGCGGTGCTGGTCTGGAAGCCTCAGAATGTCGAGATTTGGTACAGACGTCAGAACTCCAGTGAGTTTCCGTACGACGCCTGGCAAAATCCGCAAGGTGCATCGCAAGAGAGAGAATGTGTACTCGTTTCCGCTGATACGCTCGGCGACGGGGCAGCAAGCTCTCATTCTGAGATTGTAGGGAAGGCAAAAGAATGCCCTTCCATGATCCCTCCTCAGTGAAAAACGCCATGAAAGAAAAACTCAAACGCCGTCGCAATTTTGCAAACGGTATTGTCTCGGCTCTGTCCGTCAGCTTGTTTTTGGGAATGGCTGCTGTCAATGCGGCAGTGCCGGAGCAAACCTGGGAAGCTTTGCACAGACATGGCAAGGATAATTTCGAAAGAGGCAATTACGAAACGGCGCTCAAAGATTTCAAACAAGCGATGGATCTTGCGGAAAAACTGCCGGAAAACGATCCGCGCCGCGGAAAGACGCTCAACAATCTAGCCACCGTGTACGACTATTTGGGCAAATACAGTGAAGCCTGTACATCTGCTGAATTGTCCGTGAAATACGGCGAGAAGATCATGCCACCGGAAGATCCTACTCTAATGCGGCGCCTGGATTTTCTTTCCACTCTCTATTTGAAGACCAACAAATTTGAGAAAAGCCAGGAAGCTTCCGAGCGCTATTTGAAATTTGTCGAAAAGACAAAGAGCAAAGATGACAAAGAGTGCGCACGAGTCTTGGACAATATAGTTGTTTCACTGCACGCACTGAAGAAGAGCGAGGAAGCCGAACCGTTTGCAAAACGTGCTCTGACAATTTGGGAGCGCACCACGAACGAAGAGAGCAAATCGGTTGCCAAAGAACTTAGTGTGCTTGCCGGTCTGCAATTAGATCAAAAAAAGTATGCTGATGCGGAAGCATCCGGCCGCCGCGCTCTTGCGTTGTTCGAAAAACATTACGGAAAGAAAGATCCGAACACCGCTGTAGCGCAAGCATCTTTGGCAGAAATTTTGGCAAAACAAGACAATGCCGCGAAGAAAACAGAAGCGGACGCTTTATTCAAACAATCGATCGCCACGCTCAAAAGAGGAAAAGGCGAGCAGTCCTTGAAAGTGACCGAGAGCGTGACGAAGGTCTATAAAGACTTGTTGCCGAATTAGCATAACGTGCAGGCGCGTTGCACGCGCCTCTGACTTCTGACTGGGGGCGCCGGCTTCCGCCGGCATCTAAGAACTCACTGGGAGCGCCGGCTTCCAGCCGGCTTTTAAAAGGAGTTTACTTATCCTCATTTTAGAAGCCGCCAGGATGGCGGCGCTCCCAGTCTGCTTTCTAGGTTGGAAATTCGAACACCGATTCATCGATGTCCTGATCGAAGAGGACGTGTGAATAGACGCGACGTGACTTTCTAATCACGTCGGATGACTGCTGCGTTATTATTTCATTGAGACTAGGGTACGCTTGGCGCGCTCGTTCAATTGTTTCACGAATTTCTGGCAAGGCGATGACCGTTCCGTGCAGCTCGAGAAACTCCTCCTTGCTCATTTCTGCCTGCACTTCGACATCATGAACCGTGTGGTCTGCTCGAAACCACACGTCTGTTATCTCCGAGCCAAGAGTCCTGCGAAGATGCGCTTTTGAGTTTACCTCTTTGATGAGAAAACAGTTCTCGTCAAAGAATTTTGAGGCACAACTATCGCGTATTTCTTTTTCCAAAAGAGAGGGGATGGCAAGGACAAAACCGTCGCTTGTCCAATTTGAAACAGCACAAATCTTTGCCAGGGCGTTACTCAAAGAGTGACATTCCATGGCTGGTACGTCGCCTCCTTCGCGAAACGCAAATGACTTGCCTGATTCGTGAACAATGCTCAGCGGTGAGCCACTTTGATCCTCTCCGAACCAGATGTAAATGCTCAAACGCCCTGGGCGAATAAAGAATGTACTGAACGAATTGTGCGACTTAATAACACGTTCGCCAACAGTTGTACTGGTTTGAATCAACCCCGAATCTTGATACGTATCGCAATGCCGATACTTATTCGACAGCTGTTCCAAAAACTCAGCAGTCTTTTCGTCCACGCGGTGGTCCTATCTTTTGGCTCTGATATCGGCGGCTTTAGATGAGAGGACTGTCGACATTTCTTCACCGTCGACTTCTCTCAATTCGTCGGCCCAATCTTCTAAGACAAAGGCGAGAAAAATGCTGTCCGAGCCGGTTTCCTCTTCCAGTTCTGAAACAGCGATGGCCATCAGTTCTCTGGCTTCCTCCATCCGACCCAGGTGTTTGTTTGCCAGCGCTAGACGGTAATATGCCGATGCATTGTAATCACGCATTCCGTCCAGGGCTGCGTTTTCAATACGGCTTTGCAGGCGAGATACCAATGCTTCGCCGTCGCTGCGTCGGCCGGTTCTTACGAGGATCGGCACTACCCGAGCTAAAAGTAAACAGTCGATCTCGTCTCTTCCGTCCAGCTCGATCAGCCGGTCGCAAATTTTCATCGCTTCATCGACTTGAAGAGTTTCACTGCATATGGTGGCAAGTGTAATAGCGCTTTGAATGGTGTAGAGCGCGGTTTCACCACAATAGCGATCCGCCATCTTTGTTACCCAGCGGGAGTACTCTTCAGCGTCCTTCCACTTCTTCTGTTTGCAAAGCAGCTCAGCCAGCTGTTGTCCATGGCTGATTGCCAGCATCTCATAGCCATAAGTCGGTTCGCCGCCGAGTGCGTTATCGACTATAGACTTGTAGTTTTGAAAAAGCAATTTGTCGAGCGCTTCAACACGTCCATATCTGCCCGTGCGCTGAGCGAGGCGCGCATACTCTGCCCTGACTAAGCTGACCGACAGCGGTGGAACAGCCGCTTCACAAGCGTCCATTGCTTGAACAAGCAGTTCTTCCGCGAGTTCATAGTTCTGATGCACGACTGTCTGCAAGCGAGACAGACGTACGAGCGCTTCAGCCGTATAACGAGCGCAAGCCTGCGGACGATTTGTCGCCAGTTCAATTGCTTGATCGTAGGCATCCTCGGCTTCTTCGAATTGTTCTTTGCCGAAGTAATGCTTGCCCAAAGACGAAGCGGCATCGACCGCTTGCTGGCAGCATTCCGGATCGTCTCTCAATATCGGCAGGGCCCGCTCAATCAATACGGCAGCTTCGTCGTCATCGTCATAGCTCATGCACATATTGCCCAGCGAGAGAAGCGTGCGACCAAGCAAAGATTGGTCTGCCGGTGGATTTCTCTCCAGGTCCTCCAAAAGGTCTCTAAGCAGGCTCTCGGCTTCGTCTTGCCGACCATGCATACCGTAGAGGTGTGCTAATTGTTCAATCGCCAGGGCCGAGCGTTCGTCCTTAACCTCTCGATATACGAGAATGGCTTGTTTGAGGTTCTTCTCCGCTTCGTCCAGCGTATAGAGCGTGCCGAGCCTGCCAATCTGCGTAAGAATGGTAGCTACTTCGTGATGGACGGGACCGTAAGCATTTTTGGCAATGCCGAGAGCCCGGTCTAATTCGTCGAGAGCTTCCCCGACGCGGCCCAGATTGGCAAGCACTTCCGCGTGCTTACACAAGGACTCGCACAAGCGGGTGTTGTTATAGCCGAAACGCTCCGCCTCGGCCAGGGCTGTTGCCAGGTGCTTCTCAGCCGCCTGCCAATTCTCCAGCTCGCACTCTTTGCGGGCAGCGTCAATGCACTGCTGCCACTTTTGAAACACGTATGTAAGTTCCTATTTGATACTTATCGCGCCTATATAGTCTTCTAATACGCTTAACTCATTTATTGCCACAAGCCTCCAGGATTTAACCGTCAGCGCCGGCGCTGTATAATCGCATTGTGAATGTCATTGATCCCGTAGGGCTGGTATACAAGGCTATTGGTTCTGACGAGCCGTTTTACAGGCTGGTCGAACACTTCTATGCCGGTGTCGAGAAAGACCCTATCTTGCGACCGCTTTACCCTGAGGATCTTGCGCCTGGTAAAGAACATTTGGCGCTGTTTCTTATTCAGCGTACGGGGGGGCGTCAAACGTACAGTGAGCAGCGAGGTCATCCGCGAATGCGTCAGCGTCATATGCCTTTCAAAATTGGTCGCAAAGAACGTGATGCCTGGATCAAAAACATGGATGCCGCACTAGATGCGGTGCCAGAGTTTGCTCCACATGCTCAAACGATGAGAGAGTTTTTCGACAGTTTTGCTACATTCATGATCAATCAACCGGAGTAAGAGACAGTCAATCTACTCGGCTGTTCATCAAACTTTCTCTGAACTTTTGCGCGGATGCAAGCGCTTCATCGCCGGTCTTGTTCTGCGCGACAAAATGCCCCATTTTCCGTTTTTCTCGGGCTTCATGTTTCCCATAAAGAACCACGTCGATTACTTCAGGGAAAGCCTCAAGCGCCTGAAGATTTAGCGACTTCTGTCCATTTGTTCCTTGGGCAAGGTAGACATCACCCAGCAAGTTGCCCATGCAATATGAGCCCACGTCAATACCCTTCGGCTGCGCCAAAGGAATGTTCAAAAGCACTCTTGCAAGGCTGTCAAACTGGCTTACACTCGAGCCTACCCGCGTGACGTGACCGGAGTTATGGGGCCGTGGTGCCATCTCGTTGATGTAGATGGTCCACTCGCCGATTGCAATACCGGATGAATTTGGAGAGCGGCGTTTGGCAAGGAAAAATTCGATGCAAAGCAAACCGTTTACATCCAATCTCTTTGCTGTTGCCAACGCGATATCTTGAAGTTTGTCTGCGACTTCGAGGGGCAAGCGGGCCGGAAAAATGGTGAAATCGAGAATGTGATTTTTGTGAATGTTTTCGAAGACCGGATATACGTAATCTTTGTTTGCCGGGTTGCGGACGACAATGCAGCTCACTTCCATGGCGATGTTGATTACTGCTTCAATGACGAAACCGCTTCCTTCGTGCTTCAAAAGATCGGTGTCATCCAGCAGTGTTTCTAATTCTTTTGTGTTGTTGATGAGCCACTGTCCCTTTCCGTCATAGCCACCACGAGCGGTCTTGATGATGAAAGGAAGCTGGAATGCACGCGCCTGCTGCTCGAGTTCTACAACTGTCTTCGCCGTCGCGAAATGAGCATGCGGGAGGTTGTTTTCTTTGAGAAACTCCTTCTCCTGAATGCGGTCTTGGCAGGTGGCGAGGACCTTTACGCTGGGCAAAATCGGTTTTACTTTCGCCAGGGAGTAAAGTGGAGCGCTTTCAACGTTTTCGAATTCGTATGTCACCACATCGCAATGATCGAAAAACTGGCCAAGCGAATAAGCGTCAGTAAAGGGTTTTGTGAATGAACGCGCCGCCAGTCTGTGCGCCGGCGCATTGACGTCGGGATCGTAAACGGCGACGGTTCCACCATATCGGTAGATGCTCTCCGCCAGAAGCATTCCTAATTGTCCGCCGCCGAGAATACCTACTGTCGCCATTGATTTTGCTTACTCTGCCTCGTAATTACTCTTTGAAATGAGACCTTTGATCTTCAGACCGGACGACGCATGGCGTCGCCCCTACGCTTTCTTCGTAACCAGTCTCTCTTTGACCACCACGTCACCGGCGCGGGCCTCATCGGCAAGTTTCTCTCTATACTTTTTAAGGGCGCAGAGAAGCTTTTCATCTTCCAGTGCCAGGATTTGGACGGCGAAGAGAGCGGCATTGACGGCACCGGCTTGTCCGATAGCGAAAGTTGCCGTAGGAATCCCGGATGGCATTTGAACAATCGACAGCAGGCTGTCCACCCCCTTAAGAACCCGTGACTCGATCGGCACACCCAGTACCGGCAGTGGTGTCAGAGCTGAAACCATACCCGGCAAATGAGCGGCACCGCCGGCTCCGGCGATGATCACTTTCAGCCCCCGCTCTTCTGCGGTGGTTGCATAGTCAAACATCTCCTTTGGCATGCGGTGCGCGCTTTTGACCGAGATTTCATAAGGGACATCGAAATCGATGAGCACTTGTTCGCCGTGTTTGAAAGTCTCGTAATCGGATTTGCTTCCCATTACGATTCCGACAACAGGCTTTTTCATTTCGTGTCCCTCTTCGCTGACCGTATCGCTTCACGTGTACTCTCGTGCTGCAGCTTAGTGCTTGAAGCAGCGTTGTCCGGTGAAAAGCATCGTGATGCCTGCCTTTTCGCAAGCTTCGATGACTTCTTTGTCTTTGATGCTGCCGCCAGGCTGGACAATCAATTTGATACCAGCTTCCTTGCAGGCATCTATATTGTCGGTGGCCGGGAAGAACGCATCGCTGGCCAGAACCGCTCCGCGTGCAGCTTCACCCGCTTGTTCCAAAGCGATTTTTACTGAGGCGATGCGGCTTGTCTGACCGATGCCGAAACCGAGAGACTTGCCGTCCTTGGCAATGAAGATTGCGTTCGACGTTAGGTGCTTCACCACTGACCAGGCAAATTGCGCGTCGCCGAGAAGTTGATCTTCGCCTTTTCCGGAGACTTTTTGGAACTGCTCGCCTGTTACCGGCGGTTCAGTATCTTTTTCGATAATCCAGCCGAAGTCCTGCAAGTATTTTGCAGTCCAAGCGTCGTGTGCTTGAGGGGAAAGAACGTTTGGCTTGAACTTCAGAACACGAATGTTTTTCTTCGTGGAAAGAACTTTCAATGCGCCTTCTTCAAAGTCAGGAGCGGCGACGATTTCCACAAATCCTTCGACGATCTTGCGGGCAAGGTCTTCGGTGAGTTTTGCTGTGAAACCATAGATACCGCCGAAAGCAGAGACCGGGTCGGTTGAATATGCTTTTTCAAACGCTTCGTCCAGTGTTTTGCCGATCGCCACGCCGCAAGGATTGTTGTGTTTGATGATGCAGGCTGCTGGATTGCCAGCGTCTCTCAAGATGCGCACCAGGCAGTAGGTGTCTGTGATGTTGTTGGATGACATCTCCTTGCCTTGCAATTGCAAGAAGGGCGGGAAGCTCTCTTCCTTCTTTCCGCACATTGAATCGGAGTACCATACCGCTGCTTGATGTGGGTTTTCGCCATATCTGAGCGATTGGAATTGCGAGAGGTTCAAAGTTACCGACGGGGGCAGAGCTTCGCCTTCGGCGCAGGGTTCACCAGCTTTGGAGCCGTTGGTTTTGACGAGGGCTTGTTGTTTTGCAAAGTAATTCGAGATTTGTCTGTCGTATTCAGCCGTGCGCGTGAAGGCTGCAAAGCAAAGTTGTTTGCGCAGCTCATCGGTGATTTTGCCCTGGTTGGCTTTCATTGATTCAATGATTGAATCGTATTGCTCCGGTTGGCAGGCGATCGCCAAATACTTGTGGTTTTTAGCGGCGGCACGAATAAGCGATGGTCCGCCGATATCGATTTGCTCGACCATTTTCTCGGGTGGCAGGCCCTCAGCCAATTTCTTCTCGAATGGATAGAGGTTCACGACGACCAGGTCGAGTGGCTGTACGCCGATATCTTTGAGAACCTTGCCGTCTTCTTCTTTGTCTCTATAGAGAATTCCGGCAAAAACTTTGGGGTGCAGGGTCTTTACGCGACCGCCGAGAATTTCGGGGAACTGCGTTAGGTCTTCGACCTTATTGCAGTCGATTCCAATTTCTTTTATGTACGCGTAGGTGCTGGATGTCGCAATGATATTCAGCTCTCCAAGCTCCTTCAGTTCTTTTAGGAACTTCTCCAACCCTGTTTTGTCGGAAACGCTGATTAGCGCATTCACCATGTTCTTACTCCTTCAAGTTGATTGCGCCACCACGTGCGCCAACGCCGTCGATGACCAACTCACCGCGACTGTCCGTAACTTCTCCCACTACTTTTGCTGTAAAACCGTATTCAGAAAATGTTTTGATGATGAGATCCGCGTCACCATCTGTGGTGAGGGTCATACCCATGCCCATATTGAATGTTTTGTACATCTCGTCTGGCTCAATGTTGCGTCCGAGATACTCAAAAATCTCAGGGACTTGCAACAGTTCTGTCAGCTTGTAGCCTACGTCTTTTGACAGCCTGAGCATGTTTCTCCAGCCACCGCCAGTGATGTGAGTGACACCAGTGATTGCCTCCGGTTTCTTGTCTAGAATCTCGTTGACTGGCTTTGTATATATCAATGTGGGCTCGAGGAGTTTCTCCTTCAAATTCTTGTCATTGCCGACGAGTTTTGACGCCAGAGAAAGTCCGTTGGAATGAATACCTGATGACGCTACTCCTACGACTTTTTGACCTTTCTTGATCTTGTCGCCGGTGATCAATTTTTCCTTCGATACAAGTCCAACTGCGAAGCCTGCCATGTCGAAGTGCCCGCCTTTGTACAAGTCCGGCATCTCTGCGGTTTCTCCGCCGACCAGGAGCAAGCCTGCCTGATCGCAGCCTTCGACTATGCCTTGCATGATTTGGTCCGCGTCTTCATCCACGAGTTTTCCAACTGCGTAATAATCGAGAAACGCAACCGGTCGCGCACCCACACAGACGAGATCATTGGCGCACATTGCTACCAGGTCGATTCCGATAGTGCTTAGTTGTTTGAGTTCCAGCGCTATTAGAAGTTTCGTCCCCACTCCATCTGTAGTCAGCGCCATTGCCGTGCGTTCATCTACAGGGTAAACAGCAGCATAACCCCCAGCCGCCGGCCAGAGTCGTTGATGGTCGGCTCGTTTAGAAAGGCTCTTCAACCGGGTGACGAAGGCTTCTGCCTTCAGCACATCGACTCCAGCTTGCGCGTATGTTTTTGGTTCCATTAGTTTGCCACCATTGAATGAGCGTTCTGGAAAATCTTGAGACCAGGAGGAGATTTGTCAGGCAATGATGTTAAGCGAGTCCAGCTCGGGTGCTGAGTCCAGCGCACAAATGCTTCCGGGTGAGGCATCAGCCCGAAGACATTTCCTTTAGCATTGGTCAATCCCGAAATGCGATCGAAGCTGCCGTTCACTTCAATTGAGTACCGGAGTGGTGCCTGCTTTTTCACGGCGTCTTCAGATTCTTTTGCCGGAGACAAGCGCCCTTCTCCATGTCGAATAGGCAAGTCGAACTCTGTGAGTCCTTCCAGCCAAGGGCAGGATACTTTCGAGTCAACGGAAAGTTGAACCCACCTGTTGATGAACTTCTTGCCGCTGTTGCGAGACAGGCTGGCCAGCCGGACACCATCATTTTCTGATTCTGGAAGTAAGCCCAGTTGCACCAAACATTGGAAGCCATTGCAGATGCCAATGACCAACTTGCCTTCGTTGACAAATTCTTTGAGACTCTCTTTCAGTGCAGCTTCGAGTTTAATCGCTAGAACCTTTCCTGAAGCAATCTCGTCTCCGAAGGAAAAGCCGCCAGGCAGCGCCAGAAGCTTCGCATCCTTCAGCAATTTAGGATTGCCCAGCAAATCGCTCGTATGTGTCAGCAGCGGATCGAAGCCGGCGAGCTGCAGGGCGAACGAAGTTTCGTCGCCGCAGTTAATGCCGTCTCCAGTCAATACAATCGCTGTTGGTTTCATCGCTGCCGTCCTACCTTAATCAAATGGAAGTGCCGTTTCCCACGCTGTTTTCATTGCCTGCGTGCTGAGGCTGATCAAATCCCTTTCTTCTTGTTTCATTTCACTGTCGACGACATTGAGCACTTGTTCGGCAGTCACCTCACCAATTCTGATTATGGTGAGTCCCTCGAAATGTCTTTCGAAATCTGCTTTATGATCTCTGTCAATCGAAACCACGATGTGCCCTGGACCCTCACCGAACAGCAAGGCATCCGCTCTCGTGACGAAATCCCAAGATTTGAAGGCCTGAGTGCCTCTCTCTTCATAAAGGTCGGCGAGATACTTGTGGTATTCACCGATATCGAGGGTGGCACCATTTCTCGAACCGATTACGGATTCCGCAACGCAGGCAGCCAGACCGCCTTCAGAGATGTCGTGGGCGGAATGAACCCAGCCGCTCTTGATCGCCGTGTGCAGTCGTCTGTACATAGTTGGCGCGCGGTCTAGATCCAATTCCGGCAGCATTATCGATTGCCAGCCGTTGAATTCTTCGTAATGGCTGGCAGCCAGGCCGAGCACGCCGGCGCTGAGTACGTAAATCAAGTCACCGACTTTCTTGAATTCCATCGAGCGAGCGAAGCGTGCTTCTGGCACGCGTCCCATGCATGAAATCAACAATGTAGGTGGTATCGCCAGTTTTAGCGCACCATCGTCGAAATTGTTCTTCATGCTGTCTTTGCCGGAGATAAGAGGCGCTCCGTAAGCAATCACGGCATCGTAAAGTCCCTGGCAGCAGCGCACGAGTTCGGCCAGGTGCCGTTTTCCTTGCGGGTTGCTGTCGCTGTAGACAGGGTCCGGCCAGCAGAAATTGTCCAGCAATGAAAGCGTGTCCGGATCAGCGCCAACGCAAACGGCATTTCGCACAGCTTCATCGACAGCGCATTGTGCCATCAAATATGGATCGTGTTCGCTCAAGCGGGGGCACAAACCATTGGACACGGCCAGAGCCGGCGCCCGATCGAGATCCGGTGTCAATCTCGGCAGCAAAACTGCCGCATCGCAAGGCGCTTTCTGAGACGGTCCCATGAGCGGCTTGATGACGCTTTGCCCTCTGACCTCGTGGTCGTATTGTCTGATGATTGGCTCTCTCGAGCAGATGTTCGGATGTTTCAATAGTTGCAGCAAAACACGTCCAAGATGGTCCGGCTGCTTGCCGGTCTTCATCGTAATCTGCGCTGGGCTCCACTGTGATTCGAGTGTAAGTACGGGGCAACCGTCGTGGAGAAACTCTAGTTCGAGCAAGGCCACTGTCTTGCCATTGTTTTGTACTTCAAAATAACCTTTGTTGGTGAACTCGCCGATGTTGCTTACTTCCACATTGTGCTTGTCGGCAAGTTTTTTGATCCCTTCAAAATCATTGGTCGAAATAGTCATCCTTTCTTGGGATTCGGAAACGACGACTTCCCAGTCTGCTAAACCCGGATACTTGGTGGGCACTCTGTCCAAGTGAATGATGGCACCGCCCGTGATGGTAGCCATCTCGCCTACGGACGATGAAAGCCCACCGGCACCATTATCTGTAATGCCCGTGATCAAACCGGCGTCACGCGCGTCGATAACAAAATCCATCAAGCGTTTTTGTGTGAACGGGTCACCGATTTGAACGGCTGACATTGGCGAGCCTTCGTTCAGCGACTCTGATGAAAAAGTGGCGCCGTGAATCCCGTCTTTGCCCACACGCCCGCCGGCCATGATAATGAAGTCACCGGCTCGAGTGTGCTTCTTTACGGCATCTCTTGTCTCGCTGCCGGCCTTTATATGCAGCGGAAGCAAGCCGCCGGTGCCGCAAAATACCAATGGCTTCGCCCTATATCCAGGATCAAAATAAATGGCGCCATTGACTGTGGGAATGCCGCTCTTATTGCCGCCGTCTTCAACACCTTTGCGCACGCCGTCCAAAATTGCCTTTGCGGGCAAAAGTTTCGGGCGCTGCGGAAGTGATGGTGATGGATATGCGAAGCAGAAAATATCTGTATTGAAAAGCGGCTTGGCACCGAGTCCCGTGCCCAAGATGTCTCGATTGACACCGAGAATGCCGGTCAGTGCACCACCGTATGGTTCGAGCGCGGAAGGCGAGTTGTGCGTTTCAACCTTGAAGCAGACTGCCGTTTCACTGTCCCATTTGACTACGCCGGCATTGTCTTCGAAAACAGAAAGAAGGTCTTTTCTCCACTGCGAGAGCTTCTTTGTGGCCGCTTTGATATATGTTTTGTAAAGACTGGTGATCGTCTCAGTTCTGAGCTCACGAGGTTTGCTGTTGTCGATGTGCGTAATCTTTGCGTTAAAAATCTTGTGTTTGCAGTGCTCGGACCAAGTTTGCGCCAGCACTTCCAATTCGACGTCTGTCGGCATATCCGGCATCTCGCGCTCTTTTCGAGCTGTTTTCGTTTTATCGAGGCGGTAATACTGCCTGATTGCTTTCATCTCATCGAGATTGAGCGCCAGCAGCCTTTCTTTGCTGAGAGTTTCCAATTTCTCGTCAGACAGTTCCAGACTGACATTTTCAACTTTGGGTGTTTCCGGCAGGACCACGTGGGGAAACTTGAGCAGTCCAGCTGAGTCACCAGTCGTTTCATGAACGATGAAGCGATCGGTTAGCGGATGATACTCCTTATATATGAGCGCATCTGAGATTGCTTTTGCGTCTCCCGATTTCTCTTTGAATAGGAAGCCTCTACCGGATGCGACTTTGACGATTTCTTTCAGACCTTTCAGTCTGAGAGCTTCTTCAACCGTATGAGCGAGGTTGTCGGTGACACCGGGCAAGAACTGTCGTTCTGCAAAGTGTTTGTATTCTTCTTTAGAGAAACGTTCCAACCACTTTGAGCGATCATCCGGCGCGCAGGCCAGTACTTCTTGCGAGAGTGAATCCGCCAGCACATCGCTGATGTCTTTTTGCATCTTGCTGGGAATCTGACCATCAGGCAGCGACTCTTTGTTTACCAGCAACCAATAGAGGGGAAAGGATTGATGCTCCGCCTCGGATATCACCGCAACGCAAATGGTGGCAGTTTTGGAGATCTCCAGTACATGCTCGTTTTCTCTGTACTTTGCTCCTTGCGTCATCTCCTGGCGGTCTCCCTATCTGTGCCTTGATTGAGTTGAGCCTCGGCGGTTTCATCCTTTATTCGTTTGAAGAAGGTTACTCCGTCTTTGGCGATGTTTTGCAAAACTTGCGGATAAAGCTCGTGTTCGATTCTCAAACCGCGTGCCTTAAAACTTTCGATGGTGTCGTCTTCTGCACGGTTAAAGGTCGCTTGCGCAAGAATCGGACCATGATCAACCTTTTCATCGACGAGATGAACGGTGACCCCCGCTACCTTGACGCCATATTCAAAAGCTTCTTCGTAACCTCTTATACCGGGAAAGGCCGGCAGCAATGATGGGTGAATGTTGATCACTTTGAAAAAGCCGCGCTCGTCCTTGAAATTTGCAAGAAATCCGGAAGAGAGAACTCGCATATATCCGGCCAGAACAATAAAATCAAGGTCGTGCTTCTTTAGTTCCGCAATTACCTTTTCTTCGTGCTCTTTGCGATTCAGTCCTGCGTTGGGCACCACTGCCGTAGCAACACCATATTTCGAAGCAATTTCAATCGCACCGGCACCCGGCACGTTCACCAATACGAGCTTTACTTTTGCATCCAGTTTGCCCTGCGCGATTGCTTCTAGAATTGCTTCCAGATTTGAACCTCTTCCAGACGCCAGGACCGCTATGTTGATAGACATTGACTGACCTCCCGAAGCGCGATATCAGAGCGGCAAGCCATGTCTGCGAATTTTACTTCCTTGATTGCTCGGTAAGCATTCTCTCTCGCTTTCTCGATGGTTTCACCAAGGGCAGTTAATGCCAGAACTCTTCCACCGTTGGTGAGTAATTTCCCGTCGTTGAACTGTGTCCCTGCATGGAAAAGATACGAACCGGCAGGCAATTCTCCAACTACTATCTCTTTTCCTTTGGATGACGATTGAGGATAATTTTCCGCTGAAAGAACCACACAAACAGCTGCTCTATCGAACCATTCAATTTCTTCTGATGCCAAACTTCCTTTGGCACAGGCCCAAAGCAGGGGAAGAATGTCTGATTTCAATCGGGGCATCAAGGCCTGTGTTTCAGGATCTCCGAAACGCGCGTTGAATTCGAGAACGAATGGTACGAGATCTGTATTTGAATCTGATTCTTCTCCATTAACAGTTGCCGGAACACCTACAAGAATGCCAGCAAACAGCATGCCTTTGAAATCTAGCGTTCCATTTTTCAGAGCTTGCTCGATTGGCTTGATGACCTGGTCTTCAATAGCATGCTTATGTGTCTCGAACAGGCGCACCGGAGAGTAAGCACCCATGCCACCAGTATTGGGTCCTTTGTCACCGTCAAATCTTCGTTTGTGATCCTGGCATGCGGAAAGAGGCATGACCGTCTTACCGTCAATGAGAAGAAGGAGGGAAAGCTCTTCTCCAATCAATTTCTCTTCGATGACAACAGTGGAGCCTGCTTCTCCAAAGCGTCCTTCTTTGAAAATTGCGCTCAGGGCATCTAACGCTTCGCTTTCACTGTTGCAGACGAATACGCCCTTGCCTAGTGCCAGACCGTCTGCCTTGATAACACGTGCCCAATCGTTTTCTTTGACGAACTTCTGT
Organism: Candidatus Melainabacteria bacterium; assembly: GCA_012965515.1. Classification (GTDB taxonomy): domain Bacteria; phylum Cyanobacteriota; class Vampirovibrionia; order Obscuribacterales; family Obscuribacteraceae; genus QKMZ01. Next base: position 16,577 of record DTSE01000028.1, read on the forward strand.
GCAGCTTCGAAATCTTCAGCAACTGAAAATCGCGCCGTAGGAATTTTGTGCTGAAGCATGAATTGCTTGGAGTGGGCTTTGCTCCACTCGAGTTTGGCTGCTTCTTTCTTGGGACCAAATACTGTCAGCCCCCGTTCTTCCATAAAGTCTACAATGCCGTCAGCAAGCGGATTGTCTGGACCAATAACAACCATGTCCACTCTGTTTTCTAAAGCGAAATCGCTCAAGCGTGCAAAGTCCGTTACCTGCAAGTCAACATTGGTAATGCGAGAATCTTCTTCTGTGCCGCCATTTCCAGGCGCACAATAGATCGTTCCGGCAAATTGACTTTGAGCAATTTTCCAGCAAAGCGCATGTTCCCGGCCGCCACCGCCAACAACCATGATGTTTATCTTGCTGTCGAGTTTACTCGTTGCCATCCCGCTCTTACCTCTTACCTGTCTGAGCAGCAGGAGATGCATCGCCTCTCAATTTTTCCGGCAGCTCATCGATGAACTGATCAAGCGTTGGATGGTTTTCAAACACGGTCTCTCCAATCAAATGATTGGCTAGGGTTCCATAAAGTTTGTCGATTGATGCTTTTTCGTCTCCGGACAAGCGCTCCGGGGAAGCTTTGAGTTCGGACAAGGCAATGCCTTTCCAGTCTGCGACGCCTCTTCCTTTCGCCATCAGCTGCGCTTTCTTCAGCGACTCTTCCCAGGGGCTTCCACGGTAGATGCGGCGAATCATTTCTTTGGAGAGATGCACACCTTTATAGATCAGTCTCAACTCATCGGGACCGACGCTATCGGCCAGGAGCAAAATGCCACCAGTGGAGGTGCCGGTACTTTCGGCTTCCTTGTGAGCGCCGTAGTCGATGATCATTTCAAATTTGCCGTCCCACAGTTCGATGCCTTTTTCTGCGAACAAAACGTAAAGTGCGAGTGCGGCTTGGAAAGACATCTCCGTCAGGTATTCGAATTCGAAAGAATTCAGTCCTGAGATGTGGGCTGCTTCCTGGGTCGAGAGAAGCCGATCTTTGGGTTCTAACTTCGTGAAAAATTCGATCACTGGTCGCTCGAGCCAGTCGCCTTCTTTCGGCTGTGTTTTCAGTCCGATTTGTCTTGCGTAATCGGGATTCTTTTCCAGCCTTTCTTTGAGAGAGCTGCCTGCAGGCATGCCGAAGCGAAAAACAATCTCCAAAGGCACCAATCTGCGACCGGTCATTTGTGCATGATTCTGCGCTTCAGTATGGGGATAGAAGTAAATTGGCTGCCCGTCGATTTGATGCAAGTCTGGACGCTCTACGCGAGCGGACAATACTTCCATCAATGGAGTTGCACCCAAAATAGAATCAACCAGCGAAGTTTCTTTGCTCTCTGTCTCGAGCAAATCCTTGTAGTGATGCGGCAGTCCGAAATTGACGACCCCGCAAACACCGTCGAAAACAGGGTGCTTGAATCTTGACTCGAGGAACGCCTTATCAAAACGCTCCAGATGTTTGTTGCCTTTTAGACGTTGGAATATATCCGGCGCGCCGAGTTGCTGAAAAAAGAACGCGCCCATCTTTGCCAGGGCGCGACCTTTGTTTTCGATGGTGTCCGGCATTTTGCCCCAATCGAATACAGAATAGTCGTCCGTGAAGTGGAAGAAGAGTCGATCGGGCTTCTCATGCGTTTTGAAAACGCGTTTTACCGAACCTTCATATATAAGCTCCAGCCCGCTCGGATTCTTTTGTTTTGTCACTGCCACTTTCCTATCCTCAAAAAGCTGGTTCTCAGCACGATGACTTCTTCACTACAGATTCTCGATCTCGCGTGCGCATAGCTTCGAAATCACGACCCGATGAAATGTCGGTCGGGTATTTACCGGTCAAACAACCCATGCACAAGGTTTCGCTCTCCAGAGCTTCTTTCAAACCTTCAATGGTTTGAAAAATGACTCTGTCTACACCGAGAATTTCAGCGATTTCTGCGTTGCTGCGATCGTGCGCCACCAATTCTTTGGCGCTCGGGAAATCAATGCCGTAATAACAAGGGCTGACTAGTGGCGGGCATGTGGAAAGGAGAGTCACTTCTTTAGCGCCAGCGAGTCGAATCAGTTTGACAATCTGCATCGACGTGTTGCCGC
>DTSE01000029.1 GCA_012965515.1 Candidatus Melainabacteria bacterium
CGATCATGTTGGCGGCGCCACGATGTTGAAGGATGGAAAACTCGTTCCGACATTTCCGAATGCGAAGTACATCGTTCAAAAGGGCGAATGGGAATTCGCTTACAAAGCCAATGCGCGTGCAAAAGCTAGCTACAGATTTGAGGATTTCGAACCGCTACAAGAAGCGGGTGTGCTGAATTTGGTTGATGGAAACTATGAGGTAACACCCGGCGTTGAAGTTCGTGTCACTGGTGGACACACCAGTCACCATCAAGTTGTGTACTTCGAATCCGGCTCAGAGAAAGGCGTTTACTTCGCCGACATAATGCCGACAAAGAGCCATGTTTCTCCGCCTTGGGTGATGGGATATGACCATTATCCGCTCGCAAGTTGCGATATCAAAAACGAGTGGTTGATCAAGGCTTGTGCTGAGAATTGGCTTGTTGTCTTCGATCACGAATTGGGAACGCCGTGGGGAAGAGTAAAACTTACAGACGGCAAGAAATTCGAATTCGAAGCGCTTCCCGTTGAATCGTTGGAACCCAAACGGAAAACTGCTGCCGTCTAAGTGACAGAAGTAATAAATGGCGGCTCATGCAATGCGCCCGCTGCGGATTAGAGCGGCAAGTAGAAAAACGAAGGGCATTTATCCGCTGTAGGGGCGGCATTCTTGCCGCCCGGCGTCGGCGAGCCGCCGACGCACCACAGAAAAAGACGGGCGATGCATGGCATAACCCCTACCTTTTTGCGGCGTATTTATTGTGAAGTTGCCCGCAAGCTGCGTCGATGTCTGTGCCGCGTTCCAATCTGACCGTAACTGTCTTGCCGCTGCGCGCTGCAAGCGTTTTGAAACGTTGTTGGGATTCGCGTGAAGGGCGGTCATAGAGCGCTTCTCCCATCGGATTTAATGTGGGATTGAATGGAATCAAATTGATATTACAGTGAAGATCTTTCACTAGTTCGGCAAGATGAATAGCTTGCTCCGGGCGATCGGTTACGTCCTTCAAAAGAACATACTCTATGGTCACGCGGCGATTGGTCGTATCCACGTAATCGTGCATGGCTGCCATGACTTCGTGGATTGGATACTTCTTGGTGATCGGTACGATTTCTTCGCGTGTCTCCACATCTGGTGCGTGCAATGAAAGCGCGAGTGTGATCGGGAGATTTGCTTTTGCTAATTGCTTGATACCAGGGACGATACCGGAGGTGGATACGGTGATGTGGCGGGCGCCAATGCCGACTGTGTTGATAAGCCGTTTTACCGAGTCGATAACTTCGTCCGTGTTCAGGAGAGGTTCCCCTTGTCCCATATAAACAACATTGCCAACACGCTTTCCTGATTCGCGTTGGATGCTCATGATTTGGTCGATGATTTCTTGCGCAGTTAGGTTTCTTTTGAATCCCAAGTAACCTGTTGCGCAGAAGGTGCATCCGACAGCGCAGCCGACCTGGCTGGAGACACAGGCGGTGAGAGAGGGACGATCTTGAAATGCCATCAAGACAGACTCGACCATTTTGCCGTCAGGAAGTTGAAAGAGGTATTTGCGCGTTTCATCTGAACTGACTTGTAGATGCGCCATGTTGAGTAATCCGACTTCAGCGGTTTCAGAAAGTTTTTTTCTGAGGTCGGCGGATAGATCCGTCATCTCGTCGAAGTTCTTCGCCCATTTGCTGTAAATCCAGCCGTGGATTTGTTTTGCGCGGAATTTCGGCAAACCCAATTTCTTGACAAAATCCTCGAGCTCGTCAAGATTCAAACCCGAAAGCGAAGGCAGGCGCCCATACTTCGTCAATTCGATTTCAGGTGTTTCGTTTTCCGTGCTCATGGGTTTACCCAATGTTTGAAATGCTCACAGGCTAACTGTTTTGCGCCTATGCCCGGACTCTGTCTCCCGCGGTTAGTTGTGTTTCAGCCTGAAACTTACGACATGCGGCGACGTCAACATGATAACAGCGCACCTGACATCCGTGAGTGTTTGGAGGCTTTTGGAAACAGAATGTGTCCAATACTTAGGAGAAGGTTCAAGCTTCTGGATGTCATAAGGGCCGATGATACAATCAGAAACTAATTAGATCTGTGCCTAGAGCCCATGGGCCGGGCTTGGCGAGGATTTTCCGCCTGGGCGATGGGATTTAAATAATCGCTGGAAACCGGCTCTGACTGTTCATTTAGGTAAGATCGTTTTTTGTAATCGTGGGAGTGAATATCGAATGTCGGAATCCTGGGAAGAGCGTACGCGAACCTGGCTGAAAGGACTTTTTGGAGACTCGAATGAGAAGCGCGTGAAAGCGCTGCAAACGTATGTGGACAAGGCGAATGCCTTCGAACCAGCGATGCAGAAGCTCACTGACGATGAACTCAAGGGCAAGACTGCCGAGTTTCGCAGCCGCATCGACGAGGCTCTCAAGAATGTTCCGGACGTCAAGCTCATTCCTGACGACGCGCCGAAGATGCCGGGTCAGTTCCGCACCCAAAAAGACAAAGTTCTCGACGAAGTCTTGGAGCAGATGTTGCCAGAAGCGTTCGCCGTTGTTCGCGAAGCCGGTCGCCGAATTCTCAACATGCGCCACTTCGATGTGCAGCTGATGGGCGGCGCTGCGCTGCACTTCAACAAGATTTCTGAAATGCGCACCGGTGAAGGTAAAACACTCGTTGCGACACTGCCGGTTTATTTGAATGCGTTGACCGGCCGCGGCGTGCACGTCGTCACCGTCAACGATTACCTGGCCAGACGCGACGCGGAGTGGATGGGCCAGATCTACAAGTTCCTCGGATTGACCGTCGGCTTGATTTACTCTCACCAGCCGGACGACGAGAAGTACGCTGCCTATCGCTGCGACATCAGCTACGGAACTAACCACGAATTCGGCTTTGACTATCTGCGCGACAACATGCGCAAGTCTCTCGATCAGCTTGTACAGCGTCCTTATTACTTCGCAGTCGTTGACGAAGTCGACAATATCCTCATTGACGAAGCACGTACTCCTCTCATTATTTCCGGTTTCCCAACCGAGTCGTTCCAGGATGTGTACCTTTCCTGCGCACGAGTCGCTCCGATGTTGGAGCGTGGCGCAAACAAAGAAGATGAAGACTGCGACTACTGGGTAGACGAGAAAGGGCACAGCATTCTTTTGACAGAACGCGGTCAAGATCGCGCTGAGCAATTCCTTGGCGTCACTGATCTCTTCGACTTGCACTTCAATTATCACCACCACGTGGTGCAGGCGTTGAAGGCGAAAGAGTTGTACAAGCTCGATGTCAATTATGTGATTCGTCCCAACGAAGAAGGCAAGATGGAAGCCGTCATCGTCGATGAATTCACCGGTCGTATGATGCAAGGACGCCGTTGGAGCGACGGTCTTCACCAGGCTGTCGAAGCGAAGGAAGGCATTCCGATTCAGGAAGAAACACTCACCTACGCTTCAATCACATATCAAAACCTTTTCCGTCTCTATCCGAAACTCTCCGGCATGACCGGTACTGCGATGACGGAAGCGGCTGAGTTCAACAAGATCTACAACCTCGATGTTGTTGCCATTCCGACAAACAAAACTGCAGTCAGAGGCGATCAACCGGACGTAATCTATAAGACGGAAATGCAAAAGTACATTTCCGTAATCGAAGAGATCGTTGAGTGTCACGAAGAAGGGCGCCCAGTGCTGGTTGGTACGGTCAGTATCGAGAAGTCCGAGCTGGTTGCGGAATTGCTGAGCAAGCCGCAACAAATGGGAGAAGTGCTTCTGAAGAAGATTCAGAAAGTAATGGATTCCATTAAGAAAAACAATCTGGGCGGCGACAATATCGAAGCGCTGAAGAAGATCTTTGAGCGACCTGCTTTGATCGATCCATCAAAAATGGAAGAGACTTGCAAAATGCTCGAAAAGGAATTTCCTAAGAAGGAAGATTTCCTGGAGCGTATTTACTCCGCGCTGCGAACCGCGCGTGTTGTGTCCGCCGTTAGAAAAGGCATCCCTCACCACGTGCTCAACGCCAAGCATCACGAGAAAGAAGCGATGATTGTTGCTCAGGCTGGACGCAAAGGCGCAGTCACAATCGCAACGAACATGGCCGGTCGCGGAACCGACATCTTGCTGGGTGGAAACCCTGAGTTTCAAGCAAAAGAAAAGGTGCTCAAGGACAATCCGAACCTGAGCGAAGAAGAGTTTGATGCGCGCGTCAAGGAGCTGAAAGAAAAACTCAAAGTCGAAACGGATAAAGAGCACGACGAAGTCATTAAGATGGGTGGCCTTCACATCATCGGAACCGAACGTCACGAAGCGCGACGTATCGACAACCAGCTCAGAGGTCGTGCCGGCCGGCAAGGTGACCCAGGTTCCACACGTTTCTTCTTGTCGCTGGAAGATCAGCTCATGAGAATTTTCGGTGGCGACAAGATTGCTCGCTTGATGGAACTAATTCGCGCCGACGAAGAGATGCCGATTGAATCCGGCATGGTATCTAAGTCTATCGAGAACGCGCAGAAGAAGGTCGAAGCCCACCACTTCGATATGCGTAAACACGTACTTCAATACGACGACGTGTTGAACACCCAGCGTGAAGTTATCTACCGCGAAAGAAGAAGATTGCTCGAACGTGCAGATCTGCGCCAGCAGGTCATCGACATGCTCAACGAGCACCTGGACCTGCTTCTGGGTAGCTACATCGACTCTGATTCTCCGCCCGAATTTTGGGAAGAAGATGGTCTTCCTCAAGTTGTGGCTCTCTTGAAGAACGATATTCCGTTGCTGGAAGATCTCAAAGATACTGAGCTTCACGGGCTCTCATACGAGGATTTGCGCTCCGAGTTGTGGAAGCAAATCACCATGGCGTATGAAGTGCGCGAGCAACACATTGGTGCCGATCACATGCGCGAGATGGAACGGCAAATTCTGCTCAACACCATCGACGGCAAGTGGGTCGATTACCTGCATAATATCGACCTCTTGCGCGAAGGCATCCACCTGCGCGGATATGGTCAGCGCGATCCGTTGCAAGAGTACAAGCGTGAAGCATTCGACATGTTCAACCGCTTGCTGAAGTCGATCAAGGAAGAATCCATTCAGCTGATCTTCAGAGCACAGCCTGTAATCATGGACATGGATGATCTTGAAGGAATGATTCTCAATGAATTGAAGAGCCTCGGACAAGAAGGTGACGAATTGCCCGATCTCGATCAGCAACAGTTTGCAGATCTGGTCAGTGGAATTATTTCCGGCAAAAGCCCTGAAGAGCTAGGCTTGATCGGCAAAACGGAAGACGAGGAAGAACTCGATGCGGGCGCAGAAGACAATCTGAGTGACGTAATGGAACACCTCGGCGAAGTCGATTCTAGTTCCAGCGATGTCAAAAACGGAGAAGATAAATCTTCGGATGACGACATTGCAAACGGTGATGACACTCAAAAAAAAACTGAAGTGAAGTCGGAATCCGGTTCTCGCAAATCCAAGAAAGCGTAGTCTTTCTCCGCAGTGACGGTGCATGCACCGCCAAAGAAAATCATGCGTATCCTCTCCTTTGATACAACAAACAATTGCGTCAGCATTGCGCTGCTTGAGCGCGAAAAGGTCGTAGCCGAGCGGCTTTTCGTGTCCTCTGGCGGAGAGCGGCAAGAGTCTGTAACTTTACTTCTGCCGTCGATCGACGAAATGCTTCAGCAAGCGCAATGGAGAAAAACAGATCTCGACCTGCTTGTGGTGGGAGTTGGTCCTGGTAGTTTCACTGGCATAAGAATTGCAGTGGTGACTGCAAGAACATTGGCACAAGCTCTTAATTTGCCACTTACGGG